>DASYDR010000206.1:0-26509 GCA_036499545.1 Roseomonas sp.
AGGCTCCGCCAGCCATGTGATCGCGGAGACCTTCGTGCGGCGCTCCGGCATGGATGCGACGCATGTGCCCTATCGCGGCGCGGCGCCGGCGGCGACCGACACGGTCGCGGGCGTCGTCGATTTCTATGTCGCGACCTTCCCGTCCGTCGCGCCGCTGGTCCAGGACGGGCGGCTGCGCGCGCTCGAGATCGGCGCCCCGGCGCGGCTGCCCGATTTCCCGGCCGTTCCGACCGCGGCGGAAGCCGATGTCCCCTATATGGCGGTCGATGCCTGGTTCGGCCTTTTCGCGCCGCATGGCACGCCGGCGCCGGTGGTCACCCGCTTCGCCGATGCCGCGCTCGGCGCGTTGCGCGATGCCGCCATCGCGCCGCGGCTGGCGGGTGCCGGCTTCACCGTCTCCCCCCTGGCACCGGCCGAATTCGCCGCCTTCCAGCGCGCGGAAGTGGCGCGCTGGAACGAGATGGTGGCGCTGACCGGCGTCAGGATCGACGACTGACACGTGGCCGCTTCGCGTCGGGGCGGTCACGCCTGACAAGGGCCTTCCCGGCCCGGCGCCGCGGGCGCCGGCAGGCTCAGCCGGCCGCGGCCAACTCCACGCAGGCTTCGAAGATGTCGAGCGAATCGAAGGCGCGGTCGCGACCGTCCGGCGGCGTGACGAAGGCCCGCACGGCGCCCGCGATCATCAGATTGTCGGCCAGGCCGAAGCCGCCGACCGTGAGGCCCGGCATCGGATCCGGCACCGCCGCGACCTGCGCGGCGCTGCGTTCGGCGAACGGCGCCGCGCTGTTCGAATAGCCAAAACCCGGCCGGGCGCGGCCGAGGAACCAGCCGAGTTCCACCAGCGTGCCGGCATCGGCCGAGGCGCCGCGGAACGGCGTCAGGTTGGCGATGATGATGTCGGCCGCTTCCATCATCGCCAGGTCCTTGAAGAAGATGGCGCGCCAGGCCTCCGCCTCCGGCATCGCGGCGAGCGTCGCGATGTCCTCGTTCAGCGGCGACAGCCCCTCGATGCCGTGCCGCGCGCAGATCGCGAGCTTGCGCTGCGCATGTGCCGCGGCATCGGGCAGGAAGACATCGGGCCCCGCGAGATAGGCGCGGATCATGGCTGGCGCGCCGGCGCGGTCACGCCTGCGCCAGCGCCGCGCTCCAGGGCGACATGGCGTCGGAGATGCCGACGCGGCTGCCGTCCGGCAGCACCCGGATCAGGTTCGGGCAGGCGAAGTTCACCGGCATGGTCGCGTGCTCGACCTCCGTCACCGCCGCATCGGCGGCGAGTGCGGCCAGCGTCTCCGCCGGCAGGCGCCGATCGGCGGTCACGCCGTCCGGCCCGCTGACATCGATGCGCGGGTGATGCGCGGCGGCTTCCGGATCCATGCCGAAATCAGCGGTGAAGGCGAGCATCTGGAAGACCGAGGCCATGATCCGCCGGCCGCCGGACGCACCGCCGGCGATGACCGGCCTGTCGCCTTCCGCGACGATGATCGGGCACATGTTGCAGAGCGGGCGCTTCGACGGCGCGACGGCATTCGCCGCTTCCGGGCGCGGGTCGAACCACATGACGCCGTTGTTCATCAGCACGCCGGAGCGCGGCAGCACCACGCGGCTGCCCATCGAGGAGAGCAGCGTCGTCGTCATCGCGATCATCATGCCGTCGCCGTCGACCACGGTCAGATGCGTGGTGCAGCTCTCGGCCGCCTGCGGCTCCGCATCGCCGAGGCCGGCCAACCGTTCCGCATAGGCGGCGCGCAGTTCGCGCGCGAGCTTGGCGTACCAGCCGGTGGACGGCGCGCCGCCGCCGAAATCGGCATCGCGCATGCCGGCCAGCACGCGCTTCAGGGTCGGCGCCGCGGTCAGGCCATTGGCCAGGAACAGGCGGCGGCCGCGCCAATCCTCCTCCAGCGCCGGCAGGAAGCGCGCGGCGCAGTCATTGAGGTCCTCGAGCCCCAGGAAGCCGCCCATCTCCTTCACATCGGCGGCGATCGCCGCGGCGACATCACCCTTGTAGAAATCCTCGAGCCCCGCCTGCTGCAGTCGCTCCAGCGTCGCCGCCAGGTTGCCCAGGCGGAAGAAACCCGGGCTGCCCTGGTAGGGGCCGACCGGCGGCAGGCCGTTCGGCAGGTAGATGCGGGCGCTTTCCGCGTAGTTGCGCAGCACGGAGGCCGAGCTCGCGATCTTCAGCGTGGTGAACCAGTCCTGCGACAGGCCCCGCTTCGCATAGGCGACGGCCGGCGCCAGCACATCGGCGATCGGCAGCTTGCCCAGGCGCTTGTGCAGCGCCGCATAGCCCGCGACCGCGGAGGGGATCACGAAGCTCAACGGGCCATGCACGTTGACGTCGCCCTTCACCTCCGGCCAGGGGAAGAGGTCGAGCTTCATCGTGCCGGTCATCGGATAGGCGGACGGATCCAGGTTGCGCGGCGAGACCGGGCCGAAATCCAGGGTCTCGGCGCGGCCGCCGGGCGCCATGATCTGCGCGAAGCCGATGCCGCCGAGGCCGCTGTTCCAGGGCTCCAGCGCCGCCAGCGCGAAGGCGGTGGCGACCGCGGCATCGGCGGCGTTGCCGCCGGCTTCCAGGATGGCGACGCCCGCCTCCGCCGCGCCGCGCACCTGGGACGCGACCATGCCCTGCTTGCCCCGGGCCGCCGGCTTGGTGACCTGCCAATGCTGGGTGACGTGCGGCGCGGGGGTGAAGGCGAGGGTCATGGCGAGGGGTCCGTTGCGATGGGCGCCGGCATGCTCCGCCCGTCCGGCGGCCAGGGCAAGGGCTTCAGCCCGGCTGCCGCCGCCGCGGTGCCCGCCTTGCCTGCGTCTGCTGCGGCCGGCGCGCCGCCGGCTGGCGTTCGGTCAGCCGCGTCCGCAGCGCCGTCTCGTAATCCAGGCCGGGCAGCCGCTGCAGATGACTGGTGATCGCCGCCGCCGCCCGGTCGGGGTCGCGGCGCTCGATCGCTTCCAGCACCGCCTGGTGCTCGTCGATCAGGGTCGTCGGCACCACGGAGCTGTGCACCAGGCTCCAGAGCACCGCCATCTGCCCCGCGATGCTGCGCCAGACATTGATCAGCGCCAGATTGCCGGAGGACGTGAACAGCGCCGCGTGAAAATCATGATCGGCCATGATCAGGGAGGAACGGTCCCGCCGCCGCGCCGCGGTGCGCAGCGCGCTGTTCGCATTGCGCAGGCTGACGATGCCCGCGCTCGGTCCGTTCTGGACGCATTCGCGCACCGCCAGCGCTTCGAGCGCGATGCGCATGCGCGCCAGCCCGCCAGCCGCGTCATTGGTGACCGCCATCAGCCGCACACCCTTGTAGGGCGTGGAGACGACGATGCCCTGGCTTTCCAGCAGGCGCAGCGCTTCGCGGACCGGCACCCGGCTGATGCCGAGGTCGCGGGCGATCTCGGCTTCGACCAGCCGGTCGCCGGGCAGGAAGGCGCCGCGCGCCGCCGCTGCCACGATCGCATCGGCCGCCTGGTCCACCAATGTGCGCGACGGCCTCCGCGGCATTGGTGCATCCGCCCGGGAGCATCCATCCGGCGGTAGATCACCTTCGTGCACGCGCGACATCTTGGTTGTATCTCATTGATCCAGTTCGACCCTGAGTCTAGGTCAGTTACATGCTGGGTCAACCTTCCCCGCCCGCAGGCCTGCCCTTTGCTTACCCCCTGAATGCGCATAATGGAGCGTGACATCCGTCACAGCCTGGGGAGATCAAGCCATGGCAGCCAGCAAGGGTCTCACTGTCGCGCCGAGCCTGCGCGCCTTCATCGAGACCGCGGCCCTGCCCGGGACCGGTGTCGACGCCGCGCGGTTCTGGACCGCCCTGGAAGCGATCCTGCGCGAGCTGGCGCCGGCCAATGCCGCGCTGCTCGGCAGGCGTGACGCCCTGCAGGCCGAGATCGACGCCTGGCATCATGCCAATCCGGCCCGCCCGGTGGATGCCGCCGCCTATACCGCCATGCTGCAGCGCATCGGCTACCTGCTGCCGGAGCCGGAGGATTTCCATGTCGGCACCACCGATGTGGATGCGGAGATCGCGACCATCGCCGGCCCGCAGCTCGTCGTGCCGGTCAACAATGCCCGCTATGCGCTGAATGCCGCCAATGCGCGCTGGGGCAGCCTCTATGACGCGCTCTACGGCACCGATGCGCTGGCGCCGCCCACCACCGCCCGCGGCTACGATCCCGCCCGCGGCGCGCTGGTGATCGGCCATGCCCGCCAGGTGCTGGACCAGGCGGTGCCGCTCGCCAAGGGCAGCCACGCGGATGCCACCGGCTACCGGCTGGAATCGGGTGCTCTTTCCGTCACCCTCAAGGATGGCGGCACGACCGGCCTCGCCCGCCCAGGCCAGTGCATCGGCTTCACCGGCGACGCGCATGCGCCCATCTCCCTGCTGTTCGTCAACAACGGCCTGCACCTCGAGATCCGCTTCGATCGCGACCATCCGATCGGCAGGACCGATGCCGCCGGCATCGCCGACCTGGTGCTGGAATCGGCTGTCACCACCATCATGGATTGCGAGGATTCGGTCACCGCGGTCGATGCCGAGGACAAGGTCGCGGTCTATGGCGCCTGGCTCGGCCTGATGAAGGGCGACCTGACGGCGGCGCTGGAGAAGGGCGGCAAGACCATCACCCGCCGCCTGAACCCCGACCGCGTCTATCGCCGCCCGGGCGGCGGCGGCCTGACCCTGCACGGAAGGTCGCTGATGCTGGTGCGCAATGTCGGCCATCACATGATGACCGACGCCGTGCTGCTCGACGGCGCGGAGGTGCCGGAGACCATCCTCGACGCGCTGATCACCGCGGCGATCGCGCTGCACGACATCCGCGGCAAGCGCCTGAACTCCCGCGCCGGCAGCGTCTACATCGTGAAGCCGAAGATGCACGGGCCGGAGGAAGTGGCCTGGGCCGACCAGCTCTTCGCCCGCGTCGAGGATGCGCTCGGCCTGCCGCGCGCCACGCTGAAGATGGGCATCATGGATGAGGAGCGCCGCACCACGGTGAACCTCAAGGCCTGCATCAGGGCGGCGAAGGACCGGGTCGTCTTCATCAACACCGGCTTCCTCGACCGCACCGGCGACGAGATCCACACCTGCATGGAAGCGGGCGCGGTGATCCGCAAGAACGACATCCGCGGCACCGCCTGGATCAAGGCCTATGAGGAATCCAACGTCGATACCGGCCTGATCTGCGGCCTGCGCGGCCGCGCCCAGATCGGCAAGGGCATGTGGGCGGCGCCCGATGCCATGAAGGCGATGCTGGAACAGAAGGTCGGCCACCCGAAGGCCGGCGCCAATACCGCCTGGGTGCCGTCGCCCACCGCCGCCACGCTGCACGCGCTGCACTACCACCAGGTCGATGTCGCGGCGGTGCAGGACGCGCTGCAGAAGGGCGGCAAGCGCGCGAAGCTCTCTGACATCCTGACCCTGCCGCTGGCCGAGAACACCAACTGGGCGGCGCCCGACGTGCAGGCGGAGCTCGACAACAACGCCCAGGGCATCCTGGGCTATGTCGTGCGCTGGATCGACCAGGGCGTCGGCTGCTCCAAGGTGCCGGACATCAACGATGTCGGGCTGATGGAGGATCGCGCGACGCTCCGCATCAGCAGCCAGCACATCGCCAACTGGCTGCGCCACGGCATCTGCACCGAAGCGCAGGTGACCGAGACCATGCGGCGCATGGCGGCGGTGGTCGACCGCCAGAACGCCGGCGACCCGCTCTATACGCCGATGGCGCCGGGCTTCGACGGCCCGGCCTTCAAGGCCGCCTGCGACCTGGTGCTGCAGGGCCGCGAGCAGCCGAACGGCTATACCGAGTTCGTGCTGACCGCGCGGCGCCGGGAAGCGAAAGCCCTGGCCCGCTAAACCGGGAATCCCGCGATCAACCAAAGCCCCGGAGCAGGATGCGTGAGCGCTTGCGAGCGCATCCTGTTCCAAGGGCCGGGCGCCGCCGGGGATGCCTTCCCCGGCCGCCGGATCATGCCGCCAGCAGCCGCTTCAGCTTCAGCACCGCGCTGTCCGGCGTCGTCAGCACCGGCTTGCCGGTGGCCTGCGCGACCAGCCCGGCGGCGCGGGCCAGGCTGAACTGGCCGAGGGCGATGGCGTCGCAATCGGCCAGGTCGCGGGCCGCTTCGGCCGCCAGCCGGTCATGCGCCGCGACATCGCCGGCATCCAGCGCCGCGAGCGCGCCTTCGGCGAGCCTGGTCACCACGGTGGTGCCGGCCGGGAATTCCTCCGGCATGGTGCGCAGCGTGCCGGCGAAGGTGGCGAGCAGGCCGATGCGCCGCCCGGCGCCCTCCGCTTCCTCGATCATCGCCTCGTTCGGCTTCAGCACCGGGATGCCCGGGAATTCCCGCGCCACCGCGTCGATGCAGGGACCGAAGGCGGAGCAGGTGAACAGGATGCCGTCCGCCCCGGTGCCGACCGCATAGCGGGACAGCCCCAGGAAGCGGTCGAACATCGCAGGCGTCAGCGCCCCGTCCCGCGCCAGATCGGCCGAAAGGCTGTCATCCAGCAGGTTCATCAGCACCGGCTGCGGCCAGAGCCGGGCGAACGCGGCCTCGATCGGTGGTGGTGAGTGGCGCAGCGCATGGATCAACGCGATGCGCATCCGCCTGGCCGGCCGCCCGGGCCCGGACGACATCAGGGCACCCCGCAGCGCTTGAGGGTCAGCGGGAAGTCGGTGCAGCCCGGGAAGGCGATCTCATTGTCGCCGCGCCGCTCGACCGTCAGCAGGTTCGGGTTGCCGGCGCAGCCGAAGCCGATATCGGGCGGCAGCCGCGATGCGAGCGGACCGCCCGGGGGCGCCGCCGGCACCAGCCGGATCTCGACCCCGTTCGGACGCCCGGCCACCGTTTCGATGGCGCGCTGGCGATAGCCGACATCGAGCACGGCGGCCCGCATGATCACATCGCGGGTGAAGATCACCGTGGGCTGGCCGAAACAGGCGGGCCCGGTATCGGCCGCCAGGTTGGTGCCCCCGGTCCAGGCGCCATACAGCCAGGCATGCGGCGGACCGCCGGCCTGCTGGGCATCGGCGCCGGTCGCCAACAGGGGCAGGGCCAGGATCGCCATCTGCCAGAACCGCTTCATTCGGGGCCTCCGTCCGCGTTGGGCCAAATCCATAGAGCAGATCGCCGCGGGGCGGAAATCACGCGGGACGTGACGCCGCCGGCGGCGCGGAATCCAGGGCGACCTGGCCGGGCAAAGCGCGACACAGGGCGATACGGCCGATCAAACCGCACGCAATGGTTGCTAGAAGGTTAACGGCGTTTGGCGGATTATCGCCGGATGCGCATTCCCCCGGTGTCATCGGCCCGTCCTGCGCCACGCCACAGCCGCCGCCGGCCTGGGGCGTTGACGGTTTCTTCACCCCTTGGGCTGATGATCCTGGACATGATCAGCCAGAACAGCCTCGCCGCCTTCACCTCGGAGGTCTCGCGCAACGCCGGCATCCAGGGCGGCGTGCAGACCGTTCGTGGCCCGAGTTCCGCCTATGGGACGCAGACCCCGCGTCCGGCCGCCCAGGCGCAGCGGCCGCTGGAAGCGGTGCCGCCGCCGCCGGCCCAGACCCTGCCGCGCGGATCGCTGCTCGACCTGCGGGTCTGAAGCGGACGCGCTGCCCGCAGGCTCCCGGCCGCAGGCACCCTACTCCTGTTCCTATCCCAGGCGCGCCGCCTCACCGCGCGTGCGCAGGGTCAGTGACAGCGCGTGCAGCCCGCCGGCGAATTCGGCGGCGAGCAGGTCGTGCACCGCGCGGGACCGCGCGACGCGGGTGAGGCCGGTGAAGCCTTCGGCGACCATCAGCACTGAATAATGCGTCTCCCCACCCGGCCGCGCGCCGGCATGGCCGGCATGGCGGTGGCTGTCGTCGCTGACGCGGATCGCGGCGCCCGGATAGGCGGCGCGCAGGGCGGTTTCGATGCGGTCGGCGCGCGTGCTCGTCATGTCCCCACCGGTTAAGCGTCCGATTCAGACCTCCGGGCCGTTCGACACATGCGTCGCACCCTTCCGGTCACCGGACGCACAATTGGCAAGCGCCCGCATGGCTGTCCAGCCGTCGTCGACGGCTTGCGGAGCCCCGCCGCCGCGCCCATAACCGCTGCATGGCCAGACGCGGAGAGCGAACGCGGAGTTTCACGGCCGAGCCCGAGACTCCGCCGCGTCCCTGCGACCAGCCGGATTGTCCCGAGCCCGGGGCATACCGCGCACCCAAAGATCGGGGCCACCTCCAGGACTATCGCTGGTTCTGCCTGCAGCATGTGCGGGCGTACAACGCATCCTGGGATTACTACAAAGGCCTCGCCCCCAACGAGATCGAAGGGCATCTGCGCGCGGATGCCGGCTGGCAGCGCCCGACCTGGCCGCTCGGCCGGCTCGGCGCGTCCCGCCCGATCGACCCTGCCCTGCTGCGCGACCCGCTCGGCCTGTTCCGGGACGGGATCGAACAGGCGCCCCGGCGCCCGCCGCGGGACGAGACGCCGCCGGAACTCCGCGCCGCGCTCGACGTTCTGGATCTGTCCTGGCCGCTCGACCAGGCGGCGCTAAAGGCCCGTTACAAGGAACTGGCCAAGCGCTTCCATCCGGACGCCAATGGCGGCAACCGGGACGCGGAAGAGCGGCTGAAGGACATCAACCGTGCCTATAGCCTGCTACGGAAGCGGCTGATGCCGCAAAGGGCCGAGATGGAGACCGCGTCGGCATCAGCCGCCGGGTAGCCGGCCGCGGAATCCCGCCCTAGGATCACCCATTCGAACACAGAGCACCGGACGACAATGACCAAGGTTGCCACTCTCGCAGAGATCCGTCCCACCTCGGCGATCGATGCACCCGACATCACCGTGAAGGCGCGTGAGGTCTTCGGCGTCGACGTCGACCTCGACGTCCCCGCCTTCTCGACCCGCACCGAGCATGTGCCGGAGATCGACACCACCTACCGCTTCGACAAGGAGACGACGCTCGCGATCCTCGCAGGCTTCGCCTTCAACCGTCGTGTGATGATTCAGGGTTACCACGGCACCGGCAAGTCGACCCATATCGAGCAGGTCGCGGCCCGCCTGAACTGGCCCTGCATCCGCGTCAACCTCGACAGCCATATCAGCCGCATCGACCTGATCGGCAAGGATGCCATCGTCCTCAAGGACGGCAAGCAGATCACCGAATTCCGCGAAGGCATCCTGCCCTGGGCGCTGCAGCACCCCTGCGCCCTGGTGTTCGACGAGTATGACGCCGGCCGCCCGGACGTGATGTTCGTGATCCAGCGCGTGCTGGAGGTCGAGGGCAAGCTGACCCTGCTCGACCAGAATCGCGTGATCCGGCCGCACCCGCAGTTCCGCCTGTTCTCGACCGCGAACACCGTGGGCCTCGGCGACACCACCGGCCTCTATCACGGCACCCAGCAGATCAATCAGGGCCAGATGGACCGCTGGAACATCGTCGCCACCCTGAACTACCTGCCGCATGCGCAGGAGACGGAGATCGTGCTGGCCAAGCTCGGCGCCGAGGGCGATCCGAAGATGAAGAAGCAGGTCGAGGCGATGGTGGCGCTGGCCGACCTGACCCGCGCCGGCTTCATCGCCGGCGACATCAGCACCGTCATGTCGCCGCGCACCGTCATCACCTGGGCCGACAACGCCAAGATCTTCGGCGATATCGGCTTCGCCTTCCGCCTGTCCTTCCTGAACAAGTGCGACGAGGCGGAGCGCCAGACGGTGGCCGAGTACTATCAGCGCTGCTTCAACGAGGAGCTGCCCTCCGGCAGCCTGCTCAAGAAGGCCGGGTAAGGCCCGTCCCGTGGCCGTGTCCCGCTTCCTGCTGCACCACGCGCCGAAAAGCCGGGGCTTCCGCATCCTCTGGATGCTGGAGGAACTCGGCGCCGACTACGCCGTGGCGCCGCATGACCTGGAACGCGGCACCCAGAAGACGCCGGGTTTCCTCGCGATCAACCCCGACGGCAAGCTGCCGGCGCTGGAGGATCGCGGGCCCGACGGCGACTGGACGGGCGTGGTGGTGACCGAGAGCGCGGCGATCTGCGCCTATCTCGCCGATGCGATGCCGGGGATCCTGGCACCCGCGGTCGGCATCCCGGCGCGCGCCGCCTACCAGACCTTCCTGGCCTATGGTGCCGCCGTCCTGGAACCCGCCCTGGCCGACCAGGCCTTCCCGCGCGCGGCGCCGGCGCCGCCGCGGGCACTCGGCTGGCCGGAATTTCCGGCCGCCGTGCAGCGGGTGGAACAGCAGCTCGCGGCCTCCGGTGGCCCCTATCTGCTGGGCCAGTACCTCAGTGCCGCCGACCTGATGGTCGGCTGCATGCTGCAATGGGTCAGCGACTGGGGCATGCTGACGCCTTCCCCTGCCATAGCCTCCTATATCGCGGCGCTGGATGCGCGCCCGGCCCTCGCCCAGGCCCGCGACAAGGAAGCCAGGCTGGCTGCATTCCTCGCCGATGGCACGGCGATCGAGGCCTTCGCCCGCGGCCAGGAAGCAGCCCCTTCGACGACGGAACGGAACGCATGAGCGGCAAGCAGGACCTGACGCGCCAGGAAGAGTTCAAGCGCGCCACCGCCGGTGTGCTGCGCGCCATCGCGCATGCCTCGCCCGAGGTGCAGGTCACCTACCAGCCCGGCCCGGGCGGGGTCACCGGCAAGCGGGTCCGCCTGCCGCTGCCGACCCGCAGCCTGCCGCCGGGCGAGATGGCCAAGCTGCGCGGCGCCGCCGACGCCGCGGCGCTGCGGCTGCGCCACCACGACGAAAGCGTCCACGCCAACCGTGCCCCCGCCCGGCGCGAGGCGAAGGAGATCTTCGACGCGCTGGAACAGGTGCGCGTCGAGAGCGTGGGCAGCCAGCACATGGCCGGCGTCGCCGCCAATCTCCGCGCCCGCCTCGCCGAGGAATGCGAGGCCGAGGGCTATGACCGCATGACGCGGAAGGACCAGTTGCCGCTGCCGGCGGCGCTCGCCCTGCTCGCGCGCGAGAAGCTGTCCGGCCTGCCGGCGCCGGCCGCGGCGCAGCGGGTGCTGGACCTCTGGCGCGGCACCCTGGCCGAAGGCGCCGAGGATGCGCTGATGGAAATGGCGACGGCGCAGCAGGACCAGGCGAATTTCGCCCGCGCCGCGCGCCGGCTGCTGGCCGCCATGGACCTGGCCGAGGCCGAGGTCGAAGCCGAATCCGAGGACCAGGAGGAAGGCGACGAGGGCGAGCAGAACAGCCCGGTCCAGGACCAGTCCGCCGAAGGCGAGAGCCAGGAGAAGGACAGCGACCAGACGCTCGGCGCCCAGCCCGAGGCGATGCAGGGCGAGGCCGCCGAGGAAGAAGCGCAGGAGAGCGAGGAAGACGGCGCCGCCGCCGAGGGCGACGACAAGCCCGGCGGCCCGCAGCAGCGCCGCGAGGTCGCCGACAGCGACGACGGCTCCCGCTACCGCGCCTTCACCACCAGCTTCGACGAAATCGTCGAGGCCGATGACCTCTGCGACCCGGAAGAGCTGTCGCGGCTGCGCCAGCAGCTCGACCAGCAGCTGTCGCACCTGCAGGGCGTCGTCTCCAAGCTCGCGAACCGGCTGCAGCGCCGCCTGCTGGCGCAGCAGCAGCGCGCCTGGGATTTCGACCTGGAGGAAGGCACGCTCGATGTCGCCCGCCTGGCGCGCGTGGTCGCCAACCCGACCCTCTCCCTCTCCTACAAGCGGGAGCGGGAGGCGGATTTCCGCGATACCGTGGTGACCTTGCTGATCGACAATTCCGGTTCCATGCGCGGCCGGCCGATCACCGTCGCGGCCATGTGCTCCGACATCCTGGCCCGCACGCTGGAACGCTGCGCGGTCAAGACCGAGATCCTGGGCTTCACCACCCGCGCCTGGAAAGGCGGCCAGTCGCGGGAGCGCTGGGTGCAGGACGGCAAGCCGCGCAATCCCGGCCGCCTGAACGACCTGCGCCACGTCGTCTACAAGGCGGCCGATGCGCCCTGGCGGCGCGCGCGCAAGAATCTCGGCCTGATGCTGCGCGAAGGCCTGCTGAAGGAGAACATCGACGGCGAGGCGCTGGACTGGGCCTATAGGCGCCTGCTGCAGCGGACCGAGCATCGCCGCATCCTGATGGTGATCTCGGACGGCGCGCCGGTCGATGACAGCACGCTCTCGGTCAATCCCGGCAATTACCTGGAGCGCCATCTGCGCAAGGTGATCGCCGATATCGAGGGCCGCGACATCGTGGAGCTAATCGCGATCGGCATCGGCCACGACGTCACCCGCTACTACCGCCGCGCCGTCACCATCGTCGATGCCGAGGAGCTGGGCGGCACCGTGATGAAGAAGCTCGCCGAACTCTTCGACGAAGACGCCGAAGCCGCCTGGCAGCGCGCGGCGACCGAAAGAGCTCCGCTCGTCGCTTAAGGTCGGTCGCGGTCGCCGAGTCTTTTTTGGGCCTCAGGCGCCGGCGCGCGCATCCGCGCGCTTGGCTTGCGCGCGGTCGGGTGTGCGCTGGCGGCGGCTGACGGCCGCGCGCGGGGCCGCATTCGCGGCCGCGGGCTGCATCGGCTGACGCCTCGCAGCCCGGCCTTTCCGGGGCGGCCTGCGGCCGCGGGGTGGGGCGGCTTGGGGGTGAGCTGGTGATCGGTCTTTTGGCGTGATGCCCGTCATGCGGCGGCGGGTGCTGGGGGTGGCGCTGGTAGCTGCGCTGCTGCCTGGCGGCTGTGGGGGGGCGGAGACGCCGGCTGCCGGCGGGCGGGCTGCGGCCACACCCTTCGCATTGCCGGACGGCCACGGCGCGCTGGGCGGGCTGCTGCTGGACCGTGCGGTGATCGGCTTCGGCGGCCTGTCCGGGCTGCACCTGGCGCCGGATCTGCGCCTGACCTCGGTCAGCGACCGCGGCTTCTGGATGACGGCGCGGCTGGTGCTGGACGGCAGCCGCCCGGTCGGCCTGGCCGAGTTGCGCACCGGCCGGCTGCGTGACGGCGCCGGGCGGCCGCTGACGGGGCGGGAAGGCGATGCGGAAAGCCTGGCGCGGCTGCCGGACGGCACCTGGCTGGTCGGCTTTGAACGCTGGCACCGGATCCGCGCCTTCCGCGACATCGACGGTCCCGGCGCCTATGTGGAAGCGCCGCCGGAACTGTCGCTGGCGCCGGACAATCTGGGCCTCGAGAGCCTGACCATCCTGGCCGACGGGCGCTGGTTCGGCATCGCGGAAGCGCTGCCGGCCGGCCGGCCGGATACCACCCTCACCTGGCTCGGCGGGCCGGGGCGCTGGACGGCGCTTGCCTGGCGCCCGGCGCCCGGCTTCGTACCCGTCGATGCGACGGGGCTGCCGGATGGCGGCGCGCTGGTGCTGGAACGACGCTTCTCGATCTTCGAAGGCGGCTTCTCGGCCCGGCTGACCCGGGTACCGGCCGCGGCACTCGCCGCCGCGGGGCCCGGCACGGTGCTGGAAGGCCGATTGCTGTTCTCGACGCAGGACGCGCTGCCGCGCGACAACTGGGAAGGCGTCTCCGCCATTCCCCAGGGCGATGGGCGCCTGCTCGTCGTGCTGGTCACCGACGACAACGAGAACAGCTTCCAGCGCGGCATGATCGCGGCCTTCGCGCTGGAGCTGTGAAGGACCAGCGCACGGGTGCCGCGACCGGCGCCTGATGCCGCCGAGTTGTCCGGGGCGAGGCCCGGCGGTATCGCGCGCCGGGTTGGCGGCTCCTATTCCGGCTCGCCCATCCGCGCGTCGGCGCCCGCTTCCGCCAGCAGCGCGAACATCGCGCGGCCGGCTTCCTCGACCTGCTGCGGGTCGGAACCCTTGGCCACCAGCGCGACGCCGCCGCCATCGATCCGGTAATAGGGGTAGGACCCGATATCGAGGGCCGGGAACCGCGCCTGGATGGCGGCGAGCCCGGCGGCGATCGCGCCTTCCATGGCGCCCTTGGCATGCACGGCGGTGGCGATGATCGGCGGGCCGCCGGCCAGCGTCGGCGCCAGGGTCGTGAACATCGCCTGCATGATGCGCGGCACCCCGGCCATCACATGCACATTGCCGATGGTGAAGCCGGGCGCGATGGAAATCGCGTTGTCGATCAGCGTGGCGCCGCGCGGCATGGTCCCCATGCGCTGCCGCGCCGGGTTGAAATCGCCCGGCGGGGTCAGCTTCGCGTAATGCGAGGCAAGGCGTTCCCAGGCCACCGGATGCGGTTCCCACGGCACCCCGAACGCCTCGGCGACGCATTCGCTGGTGATGTCGTCATGGGTCGGGCCGATGCCGCCGGTGGTGAAGACATGGTCGAACTTCGCCCGCACCTCGTTCACCGTCGCGATGATCGTCTCCCGCACATCCGGGATGACGCGCACCTCGCGCAGCGGAATGCCGATCTCGCCGAGACCGCCCGCGAGGAACTGCAGGTTGGCGTCGCGGGTACGGCCCGAGAGGACCTCATTGCCGATGATCAGCAGGCAGGCGGTCGGGTTGGGCATGTCTGTCCCCTTCAGAGGAAGTCGCGCAACAGCGCGACCAGCGGCACATCGGCGGGTGGCATCGGGTAGCTGGCGAGCTTCTCCGGCCGCACCCAGGCCAGCGCCTGCCCTTCCCGCCCGGTCACCGTGCCGCGCCAGCGGCGGCAGAGATAGAGCGGCATCAGCAGGTGGAATGCTTCGTAGCCATGGCTCGCGAAGGCGAAGGGGGCAAGGCAGGCCTCTGTGACATCGATGCCGAGCTCTTCCTGCAATTCGCGGATCAGCGCGACCTCGGGCGTTTCGCCGTCATGCACCTTGCCGCCGGGGAATTCCCAGAGGCCGGCGAGCGGCTTGCCTTCCGGCCGCCGCGCCAGCAGCACGCGGCCGTCACTGTCGATCAGCGCGCAGGCGGCGACCAGCAGGATGCGCTTGCCGGCCGCGGCCGCGGCACCGGCGACCGGCGCCGCGGGGAATTCCTCCTCCGCCGCGCCCAGATCCGCGCGCCCCGCCTCGAACAGGCGCACCGGCAGGTCGCCGCCGCGCGAGATGAAGGTCTGCATGCCGCGGCCGGTCTCGCGGAAGCCGATGCGGCGCAGCACGGCGGCGGAGCGGGCATTGTCGGCCAGCGCGCTGGCGACGACGCTGTCGATCGGCAAGTTGGCCAGCGCCCAGCGCAGCATGCGCCCGGCTGCCTCGCTGGCGGCGCCATGGCCCCAGAAGCGGCGCCCGACCCAGTAGCCGAGTTCGGCACGGCTGCCATTCGGCTCCCGCGTGATGCCGACGCAGCCGACCAGCTCTTCACGGTCGCCCTCCTGGCCGGTGATGGCCAGGTGCCAGGCGCTTTCCTCCGCCATCTGGATCACGGTGGAGGCGATCCATTCCTCGGCCAGGCCGCGCGGATAGGGGAAGGGCACGCGCGCCAGCATCTTCGCCACCTCCCAGTCATTCACCAGGCGGTGCAGCGCCGGCGCGTCATCCGCGCGCAGCGCGCGCAGGGTGAAACGCTCGGTGCGGAGCGGGGCGAATCCTGTGGCCGGGGGAATGGCATCAGTCATGGGGGTGAGGCAGGAACGGACAGAAGCGAGGCGCTGTCAACGCAGCGCGTGTGTCCTTTCAATGGCCATGGCGACATCCTTGGTGCCCACCGCGGTTGCAGCCGCATGACATCAGCGCCGCTCCGCACATTGTCAGCCAGGCCCCGGTTGCCGGCGGGGCCGGATGCATTCCTCATGCGGATCATTCCGATGGTGCCGCGCCGCATTGCCGAACAACGGCAGGGGGCTTCGCGGACGCCAGGGGCCGGGATCAACAGGCGAAGAGGGATCCAGCGATGAGCGGTGTCGTGAACATGGGGGGCGTGGCGGTGCTGAGCACCGCGACCCTGAACGCAATCCAGAACCGGATGCTGACGGGCCTGGCGGCCGAAGCGATCGCGGGCCGCGTCGCGCTGTCCGTCCTCCGGCCGAATCCGCTGAAGTTCATCCCCTATATCGGCTGGGCGATCACTATCGGCACGCTGCTCTATGTCGGCTACGAAGCCTACAACGCGACGCAGCTGAACACCGCCAAGATGGAAGCCGACACTTACGACGCGGAGGATCTGGCGGTCTTCCGCGGCGCCTTCACGCAGGCGCGGGCGACCTTCCTGACCACGGCCCAGGGCCTGCAGGCGCAGCGCCGGAATGCCAAGTACATCCTGATCCCGCGCCAGGCGATGCCGACGGTCGCCGCCGTCGACACCATCGGCATCGGGATGTTCGGCAATGCGCTGATCTGGTCGCCCGCCGGCGCGCCCGCGCGGCGCCGCGCGGCGATCAGCAGCAAGGGCCGGGCCGCGCCGTTCGGCAACTTCCTCGGCAGCTGGGAGGAATACCCCTTCGCCGTGACCGTCTCGGCCACCGCGCCGGGCGGCCAGGCCTATGTCGACCGCGTGCCGCTGTCCGAGAACTGGATCCAGGGCGGCTTCATCCGGGCGGCGGCCATGGTGCAGGGCTTCGTGAACGGCGATAAGGTCGACTGCTACATCGTATGAGCGTCCGATGACCGAAGGGCCGAACGGCCCAAAGGTCTGAATCGGACGCTCCACTCGTACAGCGTCCGATGATCGGAAGGCCGCGGGCCTCGAGGTCTGAATCGGCCGCGACCCTGACGACGGAGACGGTGCATGGATGACGTCCGTCCGGAGATCCTGGAGGAGGTGGAGGATTGCCTCCGCCAGGTGCAGGCCTTCCAGCAGGCGCGCGGGCGCAGGATCCACGGCCTCATCAAGCGATCGCGCAAGGGGCGCGCCGGCCTCGCGGCGCTGGCGCAGTTCGGCCTGCCGGTCGCCGAGGACGTGCGGGCGCTCTATCACAACTACAACGGCATCAAGTTCGCCATGATGCCGGTGTGGGAGCAGACCGTCTTCCTGGAGTTCATGTGGCCGCAGATCGACGCGCTGGTCATCGCCAACCGGGTCATGCGGCTGGAGAAGGAAAATCCGCTGGCGGGCCGGCTCAATCTCTTCGGCGGCACCAATGCCTTGAACCTGCAGCTCGATCCCGGCGCCGCGCAGGACGGCGCCGTGCCGTTGCTGATGACCTTGGGGACGCTGTCCCGCCGGCACTACATCGGCTTCGACAGCACGCTGGCCATGCTGCGATCGGTCTGCGCCGCGCAGGATGCGGGCATCCTGCGCTACCGGACGCAGCGCGACGGCGCGCGCGAGCCGAACGAGATCGAGTACGATCCGCAGGAGCTCTGGGACGTGATCCGTCCCTTCAATCCGCGCGCCGACTACTGGCCGGCGCTGATCGCCGGGACGATCGACTGGGACGCGATCGAGGTCGTGCTGCCGAGCAACGGCATCCTCGACCTCGATCCCGAAGTCAGCCGCCTGATCGCCGGCGATCCGGAAGACTACCGCCCGAAGGCGCGGAAAGAGGATGGCGGCCCCGGCCGCAAGGGACGGGGGCGCGCGCCGTGACGATCATCTTCGATGGCCAGCTCATGGCCGACTACCACCAGATCTATCTCACCGACGCCGATGGCGGCGCGGAGCTGCCGGACGACTGGACGGACACCGTCATGACCGACCGCATCTTCTGCGGCGACGGCGTGCTGCTGGTCAGCACCGCCCGCAACATGACCGTGCCGATGCGGGTCGAGCTGCACGATGCGGCGCCGGAGATCGACGTGGCAGGCGCCGATCACGTCGTCCTCGGCGATCTGCGCACGGATGGCGAGCTGGTCATCGCCGGCTGCACCGATTACCGCCCCGATGCGCCGCGCGCCGCGGTGCCGCCGGGCAATCTGCGGGCGATGGTGGTCTTCACCGGCCTCGGCACGCTCAGCGAAGACGGTCTCGACGGTGAGGACCGCTATGTCGTGCATCTCTGGCCCAGCGCGGAGACCGGCGTCGCCGTGCTGCGCGCATGGGGCGGTGATTGATCGTCGAGGCCGCTACGGCGTCTTGACGCGCACCGTGCTGGAGATCACGCCCATGCGCCGCAGCATGTCGTAGGTCCCATGCATCCGCTTGCTGTTGTAGACGGCGAGCGTCATGCGCGAATTCGGCGCATTCTCCGGGTCGTGGTAGATGATCTGGCCGGGGCCGTCATCCGTGCCGATGAGGACGGAGATATGGCCGTAGGTCTGGCCGCCATGTGTCTTGGTCCAGGCGAAGTAGATCGGCCCGTTGTTGCGCAGGAGCAATTCTAGCTCCGGGAGGGTTCGATTGGTCGCGAGGTTCGGGACCGGCTCCAGGCCTTCCCGTTTGGCCAGGATCTCCTCGCCGCCGCTGGTGGTGTTGATCCCCTTCTTTTTCAGCGCGCCGGTCGCCTCCGCACCGCCGATCGGCAGATGACCCGCGTTCGGCACGTATAGCTCGGGCACGCCCAGGCGCGGCCCCGCCTCGAAGTGATAGGCGATCATGCAACAGCTGCAGTACCAGCATCCGGTCGGGTCATTCAATTTGCCGCCGCTGCCGTAATTCAGCTGCGAGACGAACGGCACGTCCAGGTACACGCTCATTGCCTGCGTCTCCGATCTTCGCTGGATGCGTGGGATCCTTCGCCGTCACCGGCGGGATCCTGGAGCAAGAGCCTGGCCGGCAGGCGATGCAGCGTCCCTGCCGCTGCGCGATTCCCGATCCACCGGCTGACGGTCTCAGGGTCGTGGCATGATGACGCAGCAAATGAATGCAAATCGCAACAAAAAAATACCGCGGCCGCCGGTGCCCTTATTTCTCGCCGCTCAGGAAATGCCCGATCGGCGCCAGCGGCTGGATGCCGTCGCAGATGATCTTGGTGATCGCGAGCATGGGCACCGCCAGCACCGCCCCCGGCACGCCCCACATCCAGAACCAGAACAGCAGGGAGATGATGACGAGGACCGGGTTCAGCGTGAATCGCCGCGCCAGCAGCATCGGCGTGACGACCTCGCCCTCGATGACGTGGATGACCAAATAGAGGGCGCTTGGCATCAGCGCCATCCAGAGCGGATCCAGGGTCAGCAGCCCGGCCAGCAGCAGCACGAACAGGACCACGATCGGCCCCATGATCGGCACGTAGTTCAGGACGAAGGCGATGATGCCCCAGAGCACGGGATCGCCGAGGCCGATCGCCCAGGTCGCCAGGCCGGTCGCCAGCCCGACGGCGGCGTTCATCAGCGTGATCGTCACCAAGTAGCCGGAGATGTTGCGTTCGATCTGCTGGGACAATCCGACGATGTGCCGCTTGTCGCGGAAATGCGGCACGATCTCCACCGCCCGCCGCAGGAAGGTGCTGCCGGAGACCAGGAGGAAGAACAGCACCAGGATGGTCTCGAAGAAGCTGGCGGCGAAATGGGTGGTGCCCCTGAGGACGCTGGCGGCGATGGCGGTGGCGGAGCCGCCGGTGCCGCCGCCGCCCATCAGGTCGTCGACGTCGTGCAGGAAGGTCCGCAGCGTGTTCACCGGCTCGTTCAGGAATTTCAGCCGCTCCTGCAGGCGCGGGATGCCGTCCGGCAGCTTCGCGGCCCATTGCGAGGCGGGGCCTGACGCCCAGGCGCCGATGCCGACGATCGAGCCGAAGACCAGCAGGATCAGCAGCAGCGCGGCCAGCCCCCGGGGAATATGCAGCCGGTCCAGGAAGCGCATCGCCGGCTCCAGCAGCAGCTTCAGGACGATGGCGAGCACGATCGGCAGGATGATGTCCGAAGCGAAGTAACAGATGCAGAGCGTGGCCAGCAGCAGCAGCGAGACCAGGCAGACCAGGATCGGCTTCAGGAACGCCGCCGCCCCATCGGGGTCGGGCGCCGCGCAGGCTTCGGCGCTGTGCGGATTGGCAACCGGCTTGCTCACGGTGTTCCCGGTCAAGGTCTTCCCACTCACCGTCTTCCCACTCCCGCTCGATGGCCCGCAGCCCAATCCCGGCCGGTCACACGACGATCGGCTGCCCTGCGCCACGGCGCCTCAGGGTGCCGCGCAAGCTCCCGCCCTTCGTCATCAGTGTCCATCAACGCCCGGCGCCGCGTCCGGCTTCCTCGCGATTTGCCTGAACCAGGCCGGAATCGCGATACGCCTTCCGGCATCGATCCGAACATGGAAGCATCGGCGACGGCGGCCGGAAGCAGGCCCCGGAAAGGACAGCCATGTTCGCGCACTCCCTGTCGGATCGGCCACCGCCGGAATGGGAGCCGCTGCCCGACCACCTGGCAGCGGCCGCGGCCCGCGCCGCGGGTTTCGCCGCGGTGTTCGGCTGGGGCGAAGCCGCGCGGGTCGCGGGGCTGCTGCATGACATCGGCAAGGCATCCGCCCTCTTCCAGGCCTATATCGCGCGTCCCCGTGCCGAGGCCGGCGGGCCGAAGGGGCCGGATCATTCGAGCGCGGGGGCACGGGAGGCGGCCAGGGCCTTCCCCGGGCCAGTGGGGCGCATGCTGGCCGGCATCATCGCCGGGCATCACGCCGGGCTGCAGGATGACGGCGACATCGCCCGGCGCCTGTCGCCCGAGCAGCACCGCATCGAGCCCTACCCAGACTGGCGCCGCCAGACCGGCGCCCTGCCGGCGATGCGGGCTTTGACTCCGGCGCGGCCCTTGCAGCGTGGTGCGCATGCCGGCTTCAGCGAGGCCTTCCTGACGCGCATGCTGTTCTCCTGCCTGGTCGATGCCGACTACCTGGAGACGGAGGCCTTCCACGACCGCGCCGAAGGCCGGGCCACCAGCCGCGGCGGGCATGCCGATATCGCGACGCTGCGCGACCGGCTGCGTGGCTTCATGGCCGGCATCGACGGCAAGGGCGAGGATGCGGTGTCCCGGCTGCGCTCCCGCGTGCTGGCCGCCGCGATCGCCAAGGCCGAAGCGGCGCCCGGGCTGTTCACGCTGACGGTGCCGACCGGCGGCGGCAAGACCCTCGCCTCCCTCTCGTTCGCGCTGGAACATGCGGCGCGGCATGGACTGCGCCGCGTCATCCATGTCGCGCCCTTCACCTCGATCATCGAACAGACCGCCGGCGTGTTCCGCGCGGCGCTCGGCACGGAAGAGGATGTGCTGGAGCATCACGCCAATTTCGACTGGCCGCCGGAGGATGAGGCGGCGGAGGGCCGCGACGGGCTGCGCAAGCTGCGCCGGGCGGCGGAGAACTGGGACGTACCCGTGGTGGTCACCACCGCCGTGCAGTTCTTCGAAAGCCTGTTCGCCAACCGCACATCCCGCTGCCGCAAGCTGCACAACCTGGCGCAATCGGTGATCGTGCTGGACGAGGCGCAGGCGCTGCCGATCCATCTGCTGCGCCCCTGCATGGCGGCTATCGAGGAACTGGCGCGCAACTACGGCGCCAGCATCGTGCTCTGCACCGCGACCCAGCCGGCGCTGCGGGTGATGGACGGCTTCAAGGGCGGCTTCGATATCGGCGAGGACCGCGAGATCGCGCCGGACCCGCAGGCACTCTACGCCGCGCTGAAGCGGGTGCGGGTGGAGGTGCTGCCGGAGAAGGTGGCGGATGCGATGGTGGCGGCACGCTTCGCGGAGCAGCCGCAGATGCTCTGCATCGTCAACAGCCGCGCCCATGCGCGCGAGCTGTTCGAGGCGATCCGGGATCTGCCGGGCGCCATCCATCTCAACACGCTGATGGTGCCGAAGCATCGGCGGCAGGTGCTGGAGGCGGTGCGACGGCGGGTGAAGGCCGGGGAGCCGGCGCGGATCGTCAGCACGTCCTTGATCGAGGCCGGCGTGGACCTGGACGTGCCGGAGGTCTGGCGCGCCGCCGCCGGCCTCGATTCCATCGCCCAGGCGGCGGGCCGCTGCAACCGCAACGGCCGGCTGCCGATGGGCCGGACCGTGGTCTTCGAACCGGCCGAGGCAAAGCCGCCGCGCGCGCTGGAGGCCTTCTGGCAGGCAGCCCGGCCGGTGCTGCGCAACCATGACGACCTGCTCGGGCTGGATGCGGTGCGCGCCTATTTCCAGGAGCTGTATTGGCAGCATGAGAGGAAGGACGAAGATGCTCTGGACTTGACGATGGTAGGCGACCACTTGGGGGTGATGCCGGCGATCGCCGAATGCGCCACCGGCCGGGGCTTTCCCTTCCGCAGCCTGGCTGAAGGCTTTCGTCTGATCGACGAGGCGATGGAGCCGGTGGTGGTGCCCTGGGACGCCGAGGCCGTGCGCCTGCTGCGGGAGGTCGGCGCTGCGGAACGCCCGCCGGCGGGCCATCTGCGCCGGCTGCAGCCCTACACGGTGTCGATCCCGCGTGAGGCGCGGCGCGAATGGCTGCGCCTCGGGGCGCTGACCGCCGTGCATTCGACGCTCGGCGACGGGCTGCTGCGGCTTGAAAACATGGTGCTCTACAAACCGGAAACCGGGCTCGACCTGCATGGGCTGGGGCTGCGATCCGCGGAGAGCAACCTGTTCTGAAACAGGGCATGGTCGGCAGATCGAGGCGATAGTATTGTATACAATTGCAATGCGCCGCTTTTTATCTTCCAGAAACACGGATTCGTGATAATATTTCTCCGACTCGATTGATTGCTTACTCACGAACAATGAGCGGAGGGCGTCCGTGTCTTTCGGCGTCAGATTGCATGTCTGGGGTGATCGCGCCTGCTTCACGCGCCCGGAGATGAAGGTCGAGCGCGTCTCCTACGACGTCATGACGCCTTCCGCCGCGCGCGGCATCCTCGAGGCCATCCATTGGAAGCCGGCGCTGCTGTGGGTGGTGGATCGCATCCATGTCCTGCGCCCGATCCGCTTCCAGTCCTTCCGCCGCAACGAGGTCAGCGCCAAGGCCAGCGGCCCGCTCGCCGAGCGCGCGATGCGCGCCGGCAGCACCGCCGGGCTGGGGCTGGTGGCGGAGGAGGTGCGCCAGCAGCGTGCCACCACCCTGCTGACCAAGGTGGCCTATGTGATCGAGGCGCATTTCGTGCTGACGCCGCGCGCGGGCGCCGAGGATACGCCGGCCAAGCATATCGCCATGTTCAATCGCCGCGCCGCCGCCGGGCAGTGTTTCCACCGCCCCTGCCTCGGCACCCGCGAATTCGCCGCCGATTTCGCGCTGGTCTCCGAAGGCGCACCGCTGCCGGAGAGCACGCTGCCGGAGCACCAGCGCGACCAGGATCTCGGCTGGATGCTGCACGACATCGATCATGCCGCCGGCGCCGCCTCCCGCTTCTTCCGGGCGCAGCTCCGGGACGGCGTGCTGGATGTGAACGCCTGCCTGGCGCAGGGCACCACGGCATGAGCCTGCTGCAGGCACTCGACCGCTATTACGGCCGCATGGCGGCGCGCGGCGAGGCGGAAGCACCCGGCTATTCGCGGGAGAAGATCAGCTTCGCGATCGTGCTGGCGCCGGACGGGACAGTCGTCGATGCGATCGACCGGCGCGTCCAGAGCGGCAAGAAGCTGGTGCCCCGTCTGGAGGAAGTGCCGGCAGCGGCGAAACGCACGGCTGGCATCCTGCCCAATCTGCTCTGGGACAAATCCGCCTATGTTCTGGGGCGCACCGCCGGCGAAGGGCGCCGCACCGCAGAGGAGCACGCGGCCTTCAAGGCGCTGCATCTGAAGCTGCTGGGGGAGACCCGCGACGCCGGCCTGCTGGCGCTGCGCCGCTTCCTGGAACGCTGGACGCCGGAGCGCTTCGACGCCCCGCCCTTCACGGCCGAGATGCTCGACGCCAACCTCGTCTTCCGTCTGGATGGCGAAGCCGGCCTGTTGCATCAGCGCGACGCGGCTCAACAACTGGTCGCGGCTCAGTCGATGGACGACGCACCGCGCGCCATCTGCCTGGTTTCCGGCGTCGAGGCACCGGTGCGGCGGCTGCATCCGGTCATCAAGGGGGTGGAAGGCGCGCAATCCTCCGGCGCCGCCCTGGTCTCCTTCAACCTCGATGCCTTCACCTCCTACGGCAAGGCGCAGGGCGACAATGCGCCGACTTCGGAGGCGGCCGCCTTCCGCTACGGCGCGGCGCTGAACCGCATGCTGGACCGCGGCAGCCGCAACCGGCTGCCGCGCCCGATCGGCGACGCGACCGTGGTGTTCTGGGCCGATGCCAGCGAGGAGGTCGCAGCCCCTCTCGAAACCTTATTCGACGCTTTCTTCAGCCCATCACCTGCCACTGCCGACGATCCCGCCAGGGACGCCGAAAACGCGGCGAAGCTGCGTGAGGCGCTGCGCATCTTCGCCGAAGGACGACCGATCAAGGAGCTGGATCCGGGCCTGGCCGAAGGCGTGCGCTTCCATGTCCTCGGCCTGTCGCCCAATGCCGCGCGGCTCTCCGTACGCTTCTGGCTGTCGGACCGCTTCGAGGATTTCGCGCAACGCCTGGCGCGGCACTATCGCGACCTCGAAATCGATCCCCTGCCCTGGCGCAACCCGCCCTCGGTGAACTGGCTGCTCGCGAAGACCACCGCGCTCCAGGGCAAGTTCGACAATATCCCGCCGCTGCTGGCGGGCGAGGTCACCCGCGCCGTGCTGGCCGGCACGGCCTATCCGCACAGCCTGCTGGCCGCCGCGCTGATCCGCCTGCGCGCCGGCGACGATCCCGCCACCGGCTGGCATGCCGCCGCCATCCGCGCCGTGCTGGCGCGCTGCAATGACAGAAGGGAGCCACCGCCCGTGAGCCTCGACCGGGACGAGCCGAACGCCGCCTACCAGCTCGGCCGCATGTTCGCGATGGCGGAGATCGCCCAGCGCATGGCGCTCGGCAAGGTGAACGCCACCATCCGCGACCGCTATTTCGGCGCCGCGTCCGCGACGCCCGCCAGCGTCTTCCCGCTGCTGCTGCGCGGCATGCAGAACCACCTGTCCAAGCTGCGCAAGGACGGCAAGGGCGGCTTCATCGAACGCGAGATGGACCAGATCGCGGAGCAATTGCCGTCCAGCCTGCCGCGCTCCCTGCGGCTGGAGGAACAGGGGCGCTTCGTCATCGGCTACTACCACCAGCGCCGCGCCCGGGTCGCCGGCAAGCCGGTGGACGAAATCGTCGAAGAACAGACCGCCGGAGAGGACGAGAACAGCCATGACTGACACCGCCGCGCTGACGCGCCGCCACGAATTCGTGCTGTTCTTCGACGTCACCAACGGCAACCCGAATGGCGACCCCGATGCCGGCAACCTGCCCCGCCTCGACCCCGAGACCAATCGCGGCCTGGTCTCCGACGTCGCGCTGAAGCGCAAGATCCGCAACTACGTCGCCCTCGCGCGTCCCGATGCGCCGGGGCACGAGATCTACATGCGCGACGGCGCCACCCTGAACCTGGAGCACAAGCGCGCCTGGTCGGCGGTGATGCCGGAGACGACCAAGGCCGAGGACCAGAAGAAGCTGCCGAAGGAAGAGGCCAAGGCACAGGCGCTGACCCGCTGGATGTGCGCCAATTTCTGGGACATCCGCAGCTTCGGCGCGGTGATGACCACCGGCGTCAATGCGGGCCAGGTGCGCGGCCCGGTGCAGATCACCTTCGCGACCTCGGTCGAGCCGGTGCTGCCGCTGGAAATCTCGATTACCCGCCTGGCCGCCACCACGGAGAAGGATGCCGAGGACAAGGGCGGCCGCACCATGGGCCGCAAGCATATCATTCCCTATGGCCTCTATCGCGCGCATGGCTTCGTCTCGGCGCCGCTCGCCAGCCACCCGACCAAGGGCACCGGCTTTTCCGAAGCCGATCTCGAGCTGCTGTTCGAAGCGCTGGGCAGCATGTTCGAGCACGACCGTTCCGCCGCCCGCGGCGAGATGACGACGCGCAAGCTGGTGGTGTTCCGCCATGCGGGCGCGCTGGGCAACGCGCATGCGCATGCGCTGTTCGACCGGGTGCGGACCTTGCGCCAGCACAAGGGCGCGCAGCATCCGATCGGCGACGACCTGACCGATAACTGGCCGGCCGCGCGCAGCTTCGCGGACTACGCCATCACCGTGGATCGCGATGGTCTGCCGGACGGCATCGAGGTGATCGAGCGGTAGCGTGGCCGCGGCCCCGCCCGACCGCGCGACCGAGGATGCGCTGATCCCGCTCTCGGCCCTGCAGCACCACCTGTTCTGCCCGCGGCAATGCGCGCTGATCCATGTGGAAGGGCTCTGGGCCGAGGATGCGGCGACCGCCGAGGGCCGCCTGCTGCACGAGAAGGTGGATGCCGGCCGGCCGGAGACGCGGCCCGGCCTGCGCGTGGTACGCGGGGTGGCGCTGCGATCCCTGACGCTCGGCGTCATCGGCCGCGCCGATGCGGTGGAATATCGCGGCGATCCGCCGCAGCCGTTTCCGGTGGAATACAAACGCGGCAAGCCGAAGGCGCATCGCGCGGACGAGGTGCAGCTCTGTGCCCAGGCGATCTGCCTGGAGGAGATGTCGGGCATGCCGGTGCCGGACGGCGCGCTGTTCTATGGCGTCACCCGCCGCCGTGTCGCTATCGCCTTCGATGCCGAGTTGCGCGCCCTGACCGCGCGCGTGGCGCGGGAGGCGCGTGACAACATCCAGGCGCTGCGCACGCCGCCGCCGGCGCATGGCCCGGCCTGCAAGCGCTGTTCGCTGCTCGATCTCTGTCAGCCGGCGCGGCTGGAGCGGCCGCCCGGCGTCGCCGGCTGGCTCGCCGCCCAGCTCCGCGACTCACCGGAGGCCTGAGGAGCGCCATGCGGCGGATGCTGAACACCATCTATGT
>DASYDR010000207.1:0-7536 GCA_036499545.1 Roseomonas sp.
TTCGAGAGCCTGGCGATCAACCTGCATATCGCGGGCAAGGTCGGCGCGCCGCTGCTGCCCGCCGGCGACGACCATGCCCGCACTTTGCAATGGGCGCTGTGGGCGGTGACGGAAGCCGAGCCGCAGGCGACGCAATGGAGCTACAACACCATCAGCCGCCCGCCGGCGGAACGCGATCCGGCGCTGGCCGCGGCCGGCGCCGCGGGCCTCCGCGCCCGCTTCGCGGTGTTGGAGGCGCAGCTCGAAGGGCGCGACTTCCTGCTCGGCGGCGGCTTCACCATCGCCGACTGCAACCTGGCCGGCGTGCTCTACAGCCCCTGGTTCAATAAATTCCCGATGGACGCGACGCCGGGTGTCGCCGCATGGCTGACCCGCTGCCTGGAACGCCCAGCGGCGTTGCGGGCGCGGGCCTTGCGGGAAGCCGGCTGAAGATGGCGGCGGCGGCCTGACCCCGGACGCCGGCGACCCGCTCTGAGCCTTCCGGATACCAGACCATCGCCCGCGGCCGCAGGCCGCCCCTGGTCCTGGCGGGGCGAGCGGAGCGATGCCCCGGGGCCGCGAATGCGGCCCCGGGCGCGACCATCGGTCGAACTCAGCGCGCCCTGACCGCGCGCAAGCCGAGCGGCCGGAGGCCGCGCCGGCGCATGAGGCAGCCAGACTACCGCCAGACCACCTGCTGGCGCGAACAGGTCTCGATGCCGCGGCGTTCCACCGGCTGGCCGCTCATGAACACCACCCGGATATCGGTGTTGCAGCCGCGGCCGATCGGCAAGCCGATCTGCATGCTCTGGCCCGGCTCCAGCACATTGGCGCCCAGCCGGTCCGCGCCCCAGTTCCGGTCGGAGGACAGCGAGATATAGACCTCGCGGATCGTCACGCCGGTGCCGTTGACGAAGACGAAGGATGGGTTGCCGGCCGGCGCCTCGCCGATCGATGCACCCGGCCCGCCGCCGCCGACATAGCCGCCGCCACCACCGCCGCCGAAGGCGATGCGGCTGATGTTGCAGGCATTCACCTGCATGCGCCGGGATTCGGTGCCGTTCGCGAAGCGCACCCGGACATCGAGCAGGCAGTCGCCGAAATTCGGCGTCACCCAGACCTGGTTGCCTGGCGGCAGCACGCCGCTGCCGAGGATGTCCGGCCCCCATTCCTCGATGCGGGAGGGGGAGACATAAGCCTCACTGATCGTCTGGCCCGAATTGTTGACCAGGTAGAAGCGGTTCTGGGCCTGTGCCGGCGCCGCCCCCATCGCCATGGCGGCCAGGGCGAAGAGCCCGACCAGAAATGCCCGCATGCGCATAATGCCCTGTGCCTCCACCCTTGGATTACAGCCGACTCATATCAATGGTGGTGAGTGTAGACCGCTCACCACCCCTCAGACGCCGGGCGGGTGACATCCGTCACCCTTGGCTTCGCCGCACTTGCGGCGGGCCGCATTCGCGGCCTCGGATCGGTCAAACCACCGATCCGTTTGCATAAAGCTAGAGCAGTTCGGCACGGAAGGGAATCAACCTCGCCGTGAAACCGGCGGATGGCGGGTCACTCCGCCGCGGCGTTCCGCGGATGGGCGGCGTCGCGCAGCCGCATCGCTTCCTTCAGGACCCGCTCGACGCCGACCGGCTTGCGCAGCAGCGCGGTCGGGCCGCTGCGCCGGAGTTCGACCAGGGCGGCCAGGGTGGCCTCATGCGCATGCCCGGTGACCAGCAGCGCCGGCAGGCCGGGATGCGCGGCGCGCGCGGCGGCGAGCAGCGCGACCCCGTCCATGCCTGGCATGGCGACATCGGTCACCAGCACTTCCGGCGGCTCGGCATCGGACAGCCGCGCCAGCGCCGCTTCGCCGCAATCCGCCGTCTCCACCAGGGCGCCGCGCTCGGTGAGTTCCTGGGCCAGGATCTCGCGCAGCGTCGGCTCGTCATCCACCAGCAGCAGCCGGGGCAGGTTGCCGCCGGCGGGCAGTGCGTCGGCGCGCCCGGCCTCCTCCGGCGGTGGTGCCTGCAGGGCGGCGTCGCGCGGCAGCCACAGCGAGACGCAGGTGCCCTGGCCGGGCGTGCTCGCGATCGAAAGCCCGCCGCCCGATTGCTCGGCGAAGCCGCGTGCCATGGAGAGGCCGAGCCCGGTGCCCTTGCCCGGCGGCTTGGTGGTGAAGAAGGGCTCCATGGCATGGGCGAGCGTCGCCGCATCCATCCCATGCCCGGTATCGCTGACCGAGAGCCGCAGATAGGCACCCGGCGCCAGCCCGGCCGGGGCTTCGGCGCCGAAGCTCTCCGCCGCCGCCGCCAGCACCAGCGCGCCGCCCGACGGCATGGCGTCGCGGGCATTGACCGCGAGGTTCACCAGCACGGTCTCGAGCTGGCCGGGATCGGCGATCAGCGCCGGCGGATCGGGCGGCACGTCCAGGCGCACCGCGATATTCGGGCCGATGGTATGCGTCAGCACATCGGCGATGCCTTCGAGCAGCGGTCGCGGCGCGACGGCGCGGGCGCGCAGCTCGTCGCGGCGGGCGAAGGCCAGCAGGCGGCGGGTGATGTTGGCGCCGCGCTCGGCCGCGTCCGCGACCATCGCCGCCAGCCGCGCGGCGCCCGCGGCATCGCCCGGGCGCTTGCCGATCAGCCTGGCGCCGCCGAGCACGGCCTGCAGCACGTTGTTGAAATCATGCGCGACGCCGCCGGCGAGCTGGCCGAGCGCTTCCAGCTTCTCGGCTTCCGCCAGCCGCCGCTGCAGCAGCCGGTTCTCGGTGACGTCGCGGCCTTCCTGGATCAGCAGCTTCACAGCGCCGCTGCGCGGATCGCGCACCGGCTTCAGGGTGAAGTCGATCACCGCGCGCTGGCCCTCGGCATCGCGGATCTCCGCCTCGTAGCGCAGGAACTGGCCGGCGGCGGCCTCCGCGATGGCGGCCTGCAGGTGGCGGCGGGTGATGTCGTCCTCCGGCCACCAGGGCGCGTCCCAGAGCGGCCGGCCGGCGACGTCCGCTTCCTCGGCGCCGATGTAGTCGAGCGCGGTGCGGTTGGCCGAAAGCAGGATGCCCTCCGGCGAGATCAGGCCGATGAACTGGAACTGGGCATCGAAGACGCCGCGCAGCCGCGCCTCGCTCTCGCCGAGCTGGGCGGTGCGCTCGGCCACCAGCTCCTCCAGATGCGCTTCGGTGCGGGCCGCGGCCTCGCGCGCCGCGACCAGCTCGGAGATGTCGGTGGAGGTGCCGAACCAGCGCTGGATGCGGCCATCGCCGCCGCGCAGCGGCTCGGCCCGGCTCAGGAACCAGTGCCAATGCCCGGCCGCGCTGCGGTAGCGGTGTTCGATCGTGAAGGTCTCGCCGGTCTCGATCGCGGTGGTCCAGGCCTCGGCGGTGCGGGACGCGTCGGCGGGATGCAGCGCCGCATGGCGGTGCTCGCCGGCGATGCCCGGGGGAAAACCGCTGAAATCATACCAGCGGCGGTTCAGGTAGACGGTGCGGCCGTCCGGCGCGGCGGTCCAGACGATCTGCGGCATACGGTCGACCAGCGCGTGGAACTGCGCCTCGGCGGCCAGGATGCCGGCGGCTTCCGCTTCCGCTTCGGCGGCGCGGCGCTCGGCCTCGGCGCGCTGCTGCCCGGCATGGCCGGCTTCCAGCAGGGCGACGCGCACCTGCTCCAGCTCCGCCGTGCGCTGCGGCGGCAGCGGCGGCGGACCCTCCGTCCCCGCGAGCAGCGCATCCGCCTGGTCCGCCAGCGCGCGCAGCGGCACGGAGAGGGAGCGGCCGAGGGTCAGCGCGGCGCCGGCGGCGACCAGCACCAGCAACAGGGCGGCGAAGGCCATGCGCTCCAGCGGCTGCCGCCAGGCGCCGTCGAAGCGGTCGCGGGGCACGGCGACCTGCACGCCCCAGCCGCCACGGCCGAGCGGCGCGCGGCCGACCATCGCCCGGGCGCCGTCGGGCAGCCGGCCCTTGATCAGGTCGGTACCCTCGGTCAGGGACGGGGCATCGCCCGGCAGGAAGCCCTGCGGCGCGCCGAGGGCGGGGGGCGTGCGGCCGGCATGCGCGATCACCACGCCGGCGGCATCGGTCACCGCGACCTGGGCGTCTTCCGGCACCGGCAGGCTGCGCAGGATATCGGCCAGCCGCTGCGGCCCGATGCGCAGGCGCAGCACATGGGTGGTGGTGCCATCGCGCAGCACCGGAACGAAGAGCGCGGCGGTGAAGCGGGCGCCGAAATCGCCGGTGTCCGGCGCGTCGGCCAGCACCGGCTGGCGTTCCTGCAGGGCCCGGGCGAGGGCGGGGGAAGCGGCCAGCCGTCCATCCGGGGCGAAGCCGCCGGTATCCAGCAGCAGCCGCCCATCCGGCGTCGCCAGCGCCACCGTGCCATGGAAGGCGCCACCCACCGTCGCCGCCTGGCGGCGGAAGCCTTCCAGGTCGCCGCGGTCGATGAGGGGGGAGGCGGCCAGGGCGTTGAGGGCGCCGATCGCGGCCTGGATATCGCGGTTCAGCGCGCTGGCGATGGTCTGGGCGCTTTCGCGCAGCCCGGCCTCGGCTTCGTCGCGGTAGCTGTGGCCGAGCTGCCAGACCGCCAGCGCCCCGAAGCCGAGCGCGGGCAGCGCCACGGCGAGGACGAGCGCGACCAGCTGCGTGCGCAGCCCGACGCGAAAGCTCAACCCATGCGATGCGGACCGGCGGGTATCCCGCAAACCTGTGTCCTTCGTTGCCGTCCTCGCGATCAGGATCGCGATGGCGTGAGTTTAGAGCAGATCCCGCGCCGGTGATATCGCCAGCGCGGGCAAAGCTGCGGCGCGGCGCGGAACGATCCGGCGCGGGCCGGCCCTTGCGCAATCCCGGGCAGCGGCCACGATGCGCCGATGATGAAGGACAGGATCCTGGTGCTGGGCGCCGGCGGGCACGGCAAGGCGGTGCTCGACCTGCTGATGGCGGCGGGCCTCTGGCAGATCGCCGGGGTGGTGGATGCGGCGCCGCGCGTCGACGCCGTGCTCGGGCATCCGGTGCTGGGGGATGAGGAGCGGTTCGCCGCGCTGCGGGCGGCCGGGGTGGCGGCGGCGCATCCGGCGATCGGTGCCAATGCCGCGCGGCTGGCGGCGGCGGCGCGGCTGGCGGCGGCTGGCTTCGCCCTGCCGGCGCTGATCCACCCGGCGGCGGTGATCGGCGCGGCCGTGGCGATCGGCGAAGGCGCCGCGGTGATGGCGCGCGCGGCGATCGGGCCGGAGGCGCGGATCAGCCGGCTGGTCCTGGTGAACACCGGCGCCATCGTCGAGCATGATTGCGTGCTGGAGGAAGCGGCGCATGTCGCGGCCGGCGCGGTGCTGGCGGGGGGCGTGCGGATCGGCGCCGGGGCGACGATCGGGGCGGGCGCCGTGCTGGTGCCGGGCGTCACGATCGGCGCGGGGGCGATGGTCGCCGCCGGGGCGGCGGTGACCGCGGATGTCGCGCCGGGGATCAGGGTCAGCGGCGTGCCGGCGCGGCCGCTCGACCCTACCAGTTGACACGGATGCCGATGGTGCCCTGGGTGGAGGATTGCCGGGCGCGGCTGCCGTCCAGCGACCAGCGGTAGCTCGCCTGGCCGTAGAAGCTGGTGTTCGCGCTCACCCGCGCGGTCACGCCGCCGCCGATTTCCAGCGCCGTATCGCCGAAATTGCCGATGATCGGCGCATTCGTCCCGAAGGTGGCGCGGTCGCTGCCGGAGAAGGCGTGCCACAGGTTCAGCCGGGCATAGGGCTGCCACAGCGTCCCCTGTTCATCCCGCCCCGTATACTGCAGCCGCGCGCCCAGCCGGCCCGTCCAGGCATCGCCCTCATCCCAATCCACGCTGGAATACCGGTCGCGGGAGCGATCGACCGAGATGGTCTGCCAGATGACCTGCGCCTGCGGCTCCATTTGCCAACGCCCGCCCTGCCCGAAGCGGATCGGGTAGCCGGCTTCCAGCGAGGCCGTGTAGCCGGTCGCATTGGTCGCGATGCCGGCGCCGTAATTCGAGCGGGCGGTGACGTCGTACCAGCTGGCCTGGAACACCGCATCGACATACCAGCCGCTGGGCCCGAAATGGGTCCAATAGGCGCCGACCGACGGCCCGCTCATCAGCAGCCGGCCCACCGCCAGGTCCTGCACGCCGAGCGCGAAGCCCCTGACCGACGGGGCGTTGTAGTCGGTATAGGCGACATAGAGGCCGGCATGGTCGCGGTGGCCGCTGTCGGTCGTCCGCCGCAGGATGTCGAAGCCGGCCTGCAGGCCGGTCAGGTTGCCGGTGGCGCCGGCGTCGACGGTGCCGTTCCAGCGGTTGCGCACCCGTTCGCCGATCGCCCGGGCCCAGGCGGCATTGGCGAAGGAGCCTCTGCCATCAAGGCCACGCAGGTTCTCCTCCTCGCCGACGCGTTCATGCAGGGTGCCGAGGGTGGCGAGGCCCATCTGGCGGCCGATCGCCGGGACCGGCATGTAGAGCGCGACTTCGGGGCGATAGAGCGGGATCGCCGGCCCGGCGGGCCCGCTCGAGCCGCCCTGCTGCGGCGCCAGCGGATTGCCGGGATCCACGAGCGGCTCGTCGGCATGGGTGCGCAGGAACCAGTCGTTCGGATCCGTACTGCCGCCGCGGAACAGCAGGTATTCATAGCTGCCCGCCGCGGCACGCTGCCCCAGCGCGAAGGCACCGGCCGCCGTCGTGCCGCCATTGACCACCTGCACGATCCGGATGCCGTCCGTCGTCGTGAGCGCGCCGGGGCCGCCGGCGTTCGTCACCAGCACCGAGGTCGTGCCCGTCGCCGCCCCGCCATTCACGATCAGCAGGTTCGACGGCGACCCGTCTGTCCCGAGGAAGGTGTTGAAGCCGATGCGGCCGGTGTTGCCGGCATAGCTGCCGGTGGTCAGCGTGGTGTAGGCATCGCTACGCGGCAGGAACTGGATCAGGCCGGCATTGGTGACCGTGCCGGTGGCGTTGGAATCCGCGGTCACGGCCCAGGCGCTGCTGGCGTCGATCGCGACATTGGTGGCGTTGCGCGCCAGGCCGGTCCAGAGGCTGCCCTCTGTCAGCGCGACGTTGGCGGTGTTGCCGGCATCGGCCAGCAGGTCGCCGGTCCATTGCGACGCGGTCAGCGTGGCGGTGGCGGTACTGCCGGGGCCGGTCAGCACCAGGTTGCCGGTCCAGAGGCTGCCCTCTGTCAGCGCGACGTTGGCGGTGTTGCCGGCATCGGCCAGCAGGTCGCCGGTCCATTGCGCGACGGTCAGCGTGGCAGTGGCGGTATTGCCGGGCCCGCTCAGCACCAGGGCACCGGTCCAGGCGCTGTTGGAGAGGTTGTAGGTGAGGGTGGAGGGATCGACGAGGATATCGCCGATGAGCGCCGGCATGCTGTCGATGTTCAGCGTCAGGTTGCTGGGATTGCCGGCGGCATCCTCGGTCGCCCGCGCCAGCAGCAGCCTGCCGTCGACCATGGTCGGGGTGAGGGCGGTGCCGCCACTGATGGAGACGGTGCCGGTGCCGCCCTCGGCCAGGACGAGCGCGGCGCTGGCGGCACTCAGGCTGCCGCCGGTGACGGCGATGGTGCTGGGCGCGCTGCCGGCGATGTAGA
>DASYDR010000208.1:0-23856 GCA_036499545.1 Roseomonas sp.
CGAGGCGGAGCTGACCGGCAGCGGCTACAGCACCCGCATGCGCGCCGCGCTGCTGTGCCTGGAGACCACGCACAACGCGGCCGGCGGCACGGTGCTGGGGCTGGACTACCTGGCGGCGGTGAAGGCGCTGGCGGCCGCGCATGGCACCGCGGTGCATATCGATGGCGCCCGGGTGTTCAACGCCGCGGTCGCGCTCGGCGTGCCCATCGCCCGCATCGCGCAGCACACCGACACCATCACCTTCTGCCTGTCGAAGGGCCTCGGTGCGCCCGTCGGCTCCATCCTCTGCGGCGACAGCGCCGTCATCACCCGGGCGCGGCGGTTCCGCAAGCAGCTCGGCGGCACCCTGCGCCAGGCCGGGGTGATCGCCGCCGCCGGGCTGGTGGCGCTGGAGACGATGGTGGACCGGCTGGCCGATGACCATCGCCGGGCCAGGCGGCTGGCGGAAGGGCTGGCGGCGCTCGATCCCGGGCTCTGCGATCCGGCCGGGGTGGAGACCAACATCGTCTACCTGGACCTGTCCTCCTCCGGCATCAGCGCGGCGGATTGGTCGAACCGGCTGGGCGGGCACGGCATCCTCTGCCGCCCCTACAGCACGACGCGCATGCGGCTGCTGACGCATGCCGATATCGCGGAGGACGACATCGACCGGGCGCTGGCGGCGTTTCGCGCGATCTGGCAGGCGGCACCCCGGCGCGCGGCCTGATCGGCGCGGTTCACCGCGCGCCGGTCAGACAGGCTCCAGAATGCCGAAGATCGCGACCGCGGCGAGGGCCGCGGCGCCCAGCACCACTTCGAGGATGGAGCCGATCCGCAGCGCGTCCAGGGCGATGGTGCCGTGCCGCCGGATCCGCGGCACCAGCCAGTAGCGGTTGAGCAGCGCCAGGCCCGCCATCGTGGCGACCACGAGGATCTTGACGGAGAGGAGCGCCTGGTACGGCGACGTCCAGTCGGTGGGCCAGCGGCCGAGGATCAGCGCCGCATTGGTGCTGCCGGTGACGAGAACGAGTGCCACGGCGCCATGCCCCGCCGTGGAGAAGCGCCGGAGCGCCAGGGCGGCATCACGCGCCCCGTCCGGATCGCGCAGCGCCCCCAGGCACAGGATGAAGGGCACCAGCGCCCCGAGCCAGGCACCGCCCGACAGCAGGTGCAGCCCCTGGTTCAGCCGCAGCAGGGTGCCGGCCGTCCCGTCCCGCATCGCCGCATGCCCGACGCAAGCCAGGCTCGCCAGCAGCAGGCCGGAGAGCAGCGCGATGGCCTGAAGGCGCCGCCGCGCCGGCAACAGCAGGCCCGCCAGCAGGAGCAGGGCGAGCGCCGCCCGCAGGAGCCAGACGCGGCCGGTCGCGGTCCGCAGGGCGACGGCGCCCAGCATGGGCGGATCCAGGGCGGCGTCCCAGCCGCCAAGAATCTGCCCGGCCTGCAGCGGCAGCCACAGCAGCACGCCGAGACAGGCCAGGATGGCCGCGGCGACGAGGCATGCGCGAAGACGGCAGCGCAGGCCGGCCCGCAACCCGGCCGGCGCCAGCAGGGCGGTGAAGGCACTGGCACCGAAGGCCAGCATCAGCGCGGCGTCCTGGACCAGGCGGTCCAGCGCCAGCGCCGCCTGCAGTCCACTCAAGGGGTGACCGTCAGCCTGTAGCTGCCATGCGTCGTATGGCTGTCGGTCGATAGCACATGCCATTCGACGAGATAGGGCCCGGTGGCATGTGTCTGCGGCATCGGCACGATCAGCGTCTTCGCATCATCCGGCGCCAGCGACGCCGCCCCGGTCGCCAGCGGCGCGCCGTCCGGGCCGGTGACCCGCACGCCGCTGAACGCCAGTTCGAGCGCTTCGGTGAAATGCAGCCGCAGCATGCGCGGCAGCGTCGCCACGGATGCCTCCGCGGCCGGTTCCGCCGCGCTCAGATGCGCATGCGCGAAGGCCGGGGTCGCGGTGGCGAGGCCCAGCATCGCCACCAGGGCGCCCATGGAAAATCTCTGCATCACTCGGTTCCTCGGTTCACCCGAAAGCCGCCCGCCCCGGCGCCAGGGCGGCGTGGGGCGGGCGGGGCCTTCAATGCACCTGAATCTGCACCGGCGCGGCATGCTGATCCGCCGTACCAGGGGCGATCACCAGGTAGCGCCGTTGATCTCCCTCCGCGCCCTGCACGATCTGCCGGATCGGGCCGAGCGCATTGACGATGGCGGAGCCCGCCGGATTGGCCATGAAGGCGGCGAGCGGTTCCAGCGTGCCGCTGCCATCCGGCCGCTGCGCGAGGGCCAGCACATAGGGCCGCCCGGCCTCGAGGCCGGTGACCGAGGCCTGCAGCACCTGGATCAACCCCTGGTCGAACAGGGTCACGCTGGTGGGCGCGGCGGCCGCGGCGCCGTGGCCGGTCCCGGCCAGGGTGAGGTGCGCCGCCTGGCCGGCGGCGCCGAGCGGCTGCAGCCCCTGGCGCCCGTCGCCATCCGGCACGGCGTTCGGCACATAGGCCACGGCCTGCGGCGCCTGGCCGACCGGCACCGTCGCGATGACCTGGTTGGTCAGCGTGTCGATCGCCGCCATGGCATCGGCGTTCTCCAGTCCGACATAGACGCGGGTGCCATCGGCGGAAGGCCACAGCCCATGCGGCAGCGCGCCGACCGGGATGGTCGCGACGCGGGAGAAATCATCGGTCCGATAGACCTGCACCGCGTTGCGGCCGCCCACCGTGACATAGGCGAAGCTGCCATGCGCGTTGCGGACGATGTTGACGTGGTTGGTGATCGGACCGGTATCGATCGTGTGCAGGATGTTGAAGGGCGGCCGGGCATTGAACACCATGGTCCGGCCGACATCCTTCAGCGTCAGCCACACCTGGGTGCCGTCCGGACTGGCGGCGATGTTCGGGCAGAACGGGCTTTCCTGCCGCACATGGCCCACGACCTGATGATCGGCGACGCTGATCACCACGGTCTCGGGATTGAAGCTGGAGCAGACATAGGCGTACTGGCCGTCGGGCGAGAAGATCGTCATGCCCGGCCCGGCCGGCACGGTGATGCGCCGCGTCTCCTCGAAGCTGGCGGCGTCGATGACCGAGATGTAGTTCTCGCCGCGCACCGTGACCCAGACCTCCTTGCCGTCCGGCGTGAAGAAGGCTTCATGCGGCGAACGGCCGATATAGGTGACGTGGCGCACCGCATTCGTCGCGGTGTCGATGAAGCTGACCGAATTGGAGCCGATCGAGACCACCGCCAGGGTGCGGTGATCGGGGGAGAAGCCCATGCCGTGCACCAGCAACTGGCCGCGATAGAGCGGGCTGAGATTGCCCGGTGCCGGATCGCCCAGCCGGATCACGCCGAGCAGCCGGTTGTCGGCCGGATCGATGACGGAGATCGTATTCGAGAATTGCTCGGCGGCATAGACGCGGTCGCGATGGCTGATGGCGATGTCCGGCGCATCGGCGGCACTTGGCACCTGGCCCGCGAAGGCCGGCATGGCCGTGGAGGCGAGCAACAGGGCGAGGCGGAGGGTGCGGGTCATGTCAGCGGCCTTCATGATGGTGGTGCGGCATGGATGCGGCCGGCTGGTCCGGCGCGGCGGCGGCGGGCGGCAGCGGCTGGCCGAGGGCAAGGCGCATCGCCACGATCTCCTGCTGCTGCCCGACGACGATTTCCTGCGCGATGCGGCGGATCCGCTCGTTGCTGCCGTGGCGCAGCACGGCCTGCGCCATGTCGATCGCGCCCTGGTGGTGCGGGATCATCATGGCGACGAAATCGCGATCGACATCGCCGGTGGCCGGCACCGCCATGGCGTTCATCATGCGGGTCATCGCGGCTTCGTTCTCGGCGAGAAAGGCGGTCTCCCCGGAAGCGGGCGGATCCGCCGCCCGGGCGGCGCGGCCGCCACTGGCCGCGGCGGCGAGAAGCAGTGCCGACAAGCGACGCGTCATCGGGATTCTTCGCATCGGATCTCCGCGTGCGGTGGGTCGGGAACCGATGGTGGACGCGCGGCAGGCGGTATCTATTCCCTGCCCGCCGAAGAAATTCAGCTGCCGATGCGCAGGACGCGCGCGATCTCCGCGGCGCGCGCATCATCGGCCGGTGCGACGACCGCGAAGCGATACCCGTTCCGGTACCAGTAGCGGGCGACCAGTCCGCCATCGCGGCGTTCTTCCATGGTCTCGGCGGCGAAAGGCCGGCCCGGCCGCATGTAGAAAGCGACGCGGCGCCCATCCTCGCTTTCGAAGAGCACCATGGCCGCCGGCCCGTCCTCGGTCGCCAGCAGCCGGCCGCCGAGCAGCCGGACGCCATAGGTGGTCAGGTCGGGCACCCGCGTGCCGCCATGGTCGAGATTGGCCGCGAGCCAGGCCTGCATGCTCTCCGCCCCGGCGGCGCGAATCTCGACGGCGTTGCCGCGCGCGGTCGCGAAGACGCGATAGGCATGCACGGCATCGGCCATCGGCGGGTTCGCCGCCGTGAAGGCGGCGTCGCGCAGCATCCAGCCGGCACCGCCACCGAGCCCGGCCACCAGCAGCAGGGCCGCCGCCATGGCGAAGCGCCGCTGCCGCCGACGCCGCATGCCTTGGCGCAGCGCCACGGGATCCAGTCGCGGATTGGGCGGCAAGGGAGCGGCGGCGGCGGCGCGCAGCCGCTCCGCATCGCGCTTCCAGCCGGCGATCTTCTCCGTCCAGTCGGGCGCATGGGCGAGGAAGACCTCCACCTGCTGCCGGGCCTCGGCATCCAGGTGCCCATCGACATAGGCGTGCAGCAGTTCCTCGTCGGGGATCAGCGGATTCATGGCACGGCCTTCAGGGCTGGTGGCGCCACTTCGCCTTCGACGGCGCGATGCAGGGCGGCACGGGCCCGTGACAGGCGGGACATGACGGTGCCGATCGGCAGGTCCAGCGCTGCCGCGGCCTCCCGGTAGCTCAACCCCTCGACGCTGACGAGCAACAGCAGCGCGCGTTGCTCGGCCGGCAGGCCGTCGATCGCGGCCAGCCCCGATCGGGCGAGGGCGCCGTCTTCCGGCGATGGGGCGGTGCGCTCGGCGCCGGAGAACAGCCCGGCCAGACGGGCGAAGCGCTTGGCGCGCCGCCGTTCGGCGATGAACTGCCGGTACAGGATGGTGAACATCCAGGCCCGCGGGCTGCCATCGGAACGCCAGGATGACCATCGTGACAGCGCGCGCTCCAGGCAGGCCTGCACCAGGTCGTCCGCGCTGGCCGGCTCCCGCGTCAGGCTCAGCGCGAAGCGGCGCAACTGCGGCAGCAGGTCACGCAGGTCCTCGTCGCTGATGCCGCCCATGCCGGATCATCCTGCCGTGGCCCCGGCCCTGGCAATGCCGGGGGATCGCGGCATGGACGCGCGGCGGGCTGGCTTATTCCCCCGGCACGCACAATTTTTTCAGCCCTTGTGCGATCCAGGTACCACGCCCCAGCATCCACCGCCCTGGCACCGGAGAGACACGCATGACCCAGCCGCAGGTTCCGATCGACGTGGATCCCGAGACAGGCATCTGGCGCACCGACGGCCTGCCGATGGTCTACCTGCCGCGCCATTTCCTGGTGAACATGCAGAAGGGGATCGAAGCGGCCATCGGCCAGGAGGCCTACCGCGCCATTCTCTATGGCTCGAGCGATCTCTCCGCCCTGCAATGGTGCCGGGCGGAAGCGAAGACGCACGGGCTGTCGCCGGTGGAGACCTTTCGCCACTATCTGCGGCGTCTGTCGCAGCGTGGCTATGGGCAGCTGGCGATCACCGCGCTCGACGAAGCCGCCGGCACCGCCGCGGTGACGGTGCGCCATTCCGCCTTCGCCCTCGGCTATGGGCCGGAGACCGGGCGGCCGGTCTGCTACACCTTCGAAGGCAGCTTCGCCGGCGGCATGCGCCATGTGCTGGAGGCAGCCGGCCTTACCGACACGCCGATCTGCCGGGAAGTGGCCTGCGCCGCCGAAGGCCACCCCGAATGCCGCTTCGAGCTGCGCTGCGAGCCAGTGACCTGACACCGGCGGCACGCGTCCTTCACGCCTGCCGAGCGCCCGAACGGGCGCCACCAAGTCCGGCAGGTCGAGCGCAGCGATGCCCTGGGGCCATCAGCCGCCGCCGGTGAGCCCCGGCAGCACGGTAGCCAGGCGCGCGGATGCGCGCCACCAGTCCCGGCAGGGCGAGCGTAGCGATGCACTGGGGCCGCGAACGCGGCCCCGCGTGCGGCCATCAGTCGCCGCCGGCAAGCCCCGACAGCGCGGTAGCCAAGCGCGCGGATGCGCGCGCCGGCGCCTGAGGACTCGTATATCAGTGAAACGTGCGGCCGGAATCGATGACCACGGTCTGGCCGGTCATCGTCCCGGTGCGGCACATGGTGACCACCATGTCGGCGCAGTCATCCTTGTCCGCCGGCCGCTTCAGCAGGGAACTGGCGGCGGAGCGCTCGACCTGCTCCGGCCGCAGGTTGGATGTCGCGCGCGTGCCTTCGAGCAGCCCGGGTGCCACGCAATTCACCAGCGTCTCCGGCGCCAGCGCCACCGCCATGCAGCGCGTCAGATGGATCAGCCCGGCCTTCGACACCGCATAGGCGATGGAGGAGCCGCTGGGGCCGAGCCCGGCAACGGAGGCGATATTGACGATGCGGCCCTGGCCCTGCGCCTTCATCACCGGCGCCACCGCCTTGATCAGGCGCATCGGCCCGGTCAGGTTCACCGCCATGATCTTCTCCCACACTTCCTCGGTCAGGCTGTCGAGGTCGGGAAAGGGGATCGATTTGTTGTAGGCCGCGTCATTGACCAGGATGTCGAGGCGGCCGAAGCGCCGCGTCACATCCTCGACCAGTTGCCGCACCGCCGCGGCATCGGTGATGTCGCAGCCGAAGGCGGCGGCATTCACCTGATGGCGGGCGGTCAGGTCGCGCGCCACGCCTTCCGCCTGGTCGCGGCTCTGCGCATACATCACCGCGATATGCGCGCCTTCCTTCGCCAGTGCGTGGCAGATGCGCTGGCCAAGCCCGCCATTGCCGCCCGTCACCAGTACAACCGCGCCCTTGAGGTCCATGGTCTTCTCCCTGCGGGGCGCGCGGTCTTCCGGCGGCGCCTCTCCGTTCCGGCCATCAGATTGCTATCCGATCCGCGCGGCCGGCAAGGCGGCCCGTGACGCCGACGCCACGAAAAGGCGGGTGACGGCGCCCGGCAATCCCGCAAAGATGCCGGCAAGCAAAGAGGATCCGCGGCAAACGACCGCGGAGGGAGGAACATGATGACGCGTATCCGCCGAGCCCTGGTCGCTGCCGCGGCCATGGCCGTTTGCCTCACCGGCGCCGCCCAGGCGCAGGATTTCCCCAACCGCACCATCACCATCGTCGCCGGTGGCGCCGCCGGCGGTCCGACCGATATCGTCGGCCGCATCATCGCCGAAGGCATGGGGCGGCAATTGCCGCAGTCGGTGGTCGTGGAGAATACGCCGCCCGCCAATGTCGGTGCGCAGCGCGTCGCCCAGGCGCGGCCGGACGGCTATACCCTGCTGATCACCAATGTCGGCCTGGCCGCCGGCGCCACGCTGTTCCGCCGGCTGGCCTATGACACCGCGGCCGATTTCGCGCCGCTCGGCCTCGTCTCCGACGCCGCGATGACCATCATCGCGCGCCCGGACTACCCGGCGGAGAACCTGGCCGCGCTGCTCGAGACCGTGCGCGGCCGGCAGGAAGCGCTGAACCTCGGCACCGCCGGCCTCGCTTCCGCCGCGAATCTCTGCGGGCTGCTGCTGCAGCAGGCGGCGGGCGGGCGCATGACCGTCGTCGCCTTCCGCGGCACCGCGCCGGCGATCACGGAGCTGATGGCCGGGCGGCTCGACATCCTCTGCGACCAGGCGACCAATACCGGGCCCTTCATCCACGACCGCCGGGTGCGCGCCTATGCGGTGACCAGCCCGCAGCGGCTGCCGAGCATGCCCGACCTGCCGACCACGGCGGAAGCCGGATCGCCCGCGCTGGCGATGAGCACCTGGCATGGGCTCTATGCGCCGGCCGGCACGCCGGAGGCGATACAGCAGCGCATCTCCGCCGCGCTGCAGGCGGCGCTGCGCGACGAGCGGGTGCGGGCACGCTTCGCCGAGCTGGCGACCGATCCGGCCACGCCGGAACGCGCCACCATCGCTTTCCACCGCCGCTTCCACCAGGAGGAGATCGCGCGCTGGCGGCCGATCATCCAGGCCGCCGGCGCCTACGCCGATTAAGTCACGCCGGCATGCACGGCTGGTGTCGCGCCGCTATTGCGGCACCAGGCCGACCCGTTCGATGACGCCCTTCCAGCGGTCGTCGTCGGCGCTCAACATCGCGGTGAGTTCGTCGCCGACCACCACCCGCGGCTCGGCGGCGATGCTCTCCGCATAGGCCTTGATCTCGGGCGTGTTCATGATCGCCACCGCCTCCCGCGCCAGCCGGTCGATGACCGGCTGCGCGGTCCCCCGCGGGGCGAAGAGGCCGATCCAGCTCTGCAGCACGAAGTCCCGCACGCCCGCCTCCATGAAGGTCGGCACGTCCGGCAGCTGCGGCAGCCGGTGCGCGCCGCCGATGGCCAGCATCCGCAGGCGCCCCGTGGGCCCCACATTGCCCAGCACGGTCGCGGGGGCCGCGATCTGCAGGTCGATGGTGCCCGCCAGCAGCGCCTGCACCGCCTCGCTCGCGCCCCGGAATGGCACATGCATCAGCGTGATGCCGAGGCGCGAGGCCAGGTCGTCCGTCGCCATCTGCGGAAAGGTGCCGATGCCGCCGGAGCCGAAGGTGAGCTTGCCCGGCTCCGCGCGTGCCTTGTCGACCAGGTCCTGCAGCGTCCGGTAGGGGCTGGCCGTGTTGACGACCAGGCTCAGCGGCATGAAGACATAGGCCGCGATCGGCATGAAGTCGCGCGGCGTGTCGAACGGTGTCGAGCGCACCAGGTGCGGCAGGATCGTGAAGCCGCTGTCCATGCCGAGGAAGGTGTAGCCATCGGGCCTCGCGCGCGCGACTTCCGCCATGCCGATGGTGCCCATGGCGCCGGTCTTGTTCTCCACGATGACGGTCTGGCCGAGGCGCGGCGACAATTCCTGCGCCATGCGCCGGGTGACGTTATCGGTCGAGGCGCCGGGGCTATAGGGCACGATGATCCTGAGCGGCCGCTGCGGCCACCGCTCCTGCGCCATCGCGGGCACCGCGCCCAGCATCGTCGTCGCCATCGCCAGGCGATGGAAATGCCTTCGGGTTTGCGTCATCGCTCGTTTCCGCCGCCCTTATGCCTCGTGGCGGCAGGCCGCGTGCGGTGCAGCACCGGCTCCCCCCCACCTCGATTACTGCAATGGGCTTGCCGGCCCATGCGCGATTGGGGATACGGTATCTCTGAATGCGCTTTCAGGCAAGAAAGACGCGGCTTTCCGGAGTCCATGCATGGACGCGGAAAGCGTGGGGGAGAAGGAAACGAAGCATGCGCCATGCACTCGCCGTGCCGGCGGCCGCGCCGCCGCGGAGTCACCGCATCAACAGCGCGCTCGGTGCGCTTGCGCGCCTGGTCCTTTGCGGGATGGCGTTCGGCGCGACGATCGTAGCACCCGCCCGGGCGCAGCCGGCGCCCTATCCCGACCGCCCGGTGCAGGTCGTCGTCGCCTGGCAGGCCGGAGGCCTGATCGACAGTGTGGCCCGTGCTTTCGCCCAGGCGATGTCGGAGGTGTCGGACGGCCGCTTCGTGGTGATCAACCGGGATGGCGGCGGCGGCATCATCGGCGCGCAGGCGGTCGCCGGCGCCCGCCCCAACGGCTACACGCTCGGCTTCGGGCCGATCACCCCGATCACCACCGCGGCCCACAGCGTGCGCAACGTCCCTTTCAGCGTCGACTCCTTCGAATATGTCTGCAAGGTCTTCGAGAACGTCATGGGCATCGCGGTGGCCGAGCAGGCGCCGCAGCGGAGCATGCCCGACCTGATCGCGGCGATACGGGCGAGGCCTGGCGCGATGACCTATGCGCATAACGGCATGGGCAGCCTGAGCCATCTCTACTTCGCCAACGTCACCCATGATCTGTCCTTGCGGATCGTGGACGTCGCCTATCGCGGTGAAGCGGGCATGCTGCCCGAGCTTATCAGCGGGCGGGTCGATATCGGCGTGGTCACGCTGGGCGGCATCCGCGGGCAGCCCGTGCGGCTGCTGACGGTCTTCGGCGACGACCGCAGCCCGGAAGCCCCGGACGTGCCGAGCACGCGCGAACTCGGGCTGCCGACGCTGCAGCCCGTCCTGGCCGGGCTGATGGTGCCGCAGGGCACGCCGCGCGCGATCGTCGAGCGGCTGGATACGCTCTGCCGGTCGGCCACGGAAACGGCGGCCTTCCGCGACGTGATGGCGCGCTTCGGCCAGCCGGTGCGCTACGCCGATCAGGCGAGCTTCACCGCGCAGGCGCATCGCGACAGCGCCGCCAAGCTGGAGGTCGTGCGAACGCTGGGGCTGCTGCCGCATTGATCGGGCGCCGGCAACGTCGCCGGCGCGAGATCCGTATCAGGCCTTCGCGGCCTCGGCCGAGGCTTCCTCCTCGGTCAGCCGCGCACCTTCGCCGGCCAGCCGCCGCAGCTCCGCTTCCGGCAGCCGGTCGCGGAGCCTGCCGACCAGGGTCTCGAACACCGCCTGGGAACCGGGGCTGCGCAGCGCCGGCCGCCCGGCGTGATGCGCCTGGCCATAGCCGAGCAGGCGCCCGGCCACGGCGGCATCGCCTTCGATCGCGGCGATCAGCCCGGCGCGCTCCACATTGGCGGCCACCTCTCGCGGCATGCCCATGATCCGCGCGGCATAGAGGCGGTCGGCCGCGAGGCCGCGCGCGGCGGCGATATCCCCCTTGGCCAGCAGATAGGAGGCGAGGGCGCCATGGATGTGCTGCACCCAGGCCGAACGCGCCTTGGCCGGGCCCAGCGCGGCGAGAGCGGCTTCCGCAGTGGCGATCGCCGCATCGGGATCTCCTGTGGCGAAGTGCAGTTCAGCGATGTCGCCCTGCACCAGCGCGGCATCGCGCTGCGCATGCAGGCGCTGTGCCATGGTGAGCGCCGCCTGCAACGTCGGCCGCGCCAGCTCCGGCCGGCCGCGGCGTGATTCCAGCAACGCCTGGACCCGGAGCAGGGATAGGTGCGCCTTGCTCTCCGGCAGCCCGCCCAGCAGCCTGTCGGCCTCCGCCAGCAAAGGTACTGCGGCGTCCGCGGTGCCGGCTGCCAGATGCTGCAGCGCCTGATGCGACAGCGCGCGGCCGAGCCCGAGCGGATCGGCCGCCCGCCGGAACAGCGCGACCGCGCGCCCGGCTGCCGGCAGCGCCTGGCGATCCCCGATCGCCAGCCAGCCGCAGCGCCCGAGCCAGAGCCGGCCCGCCTGATCCGGCGGCGTGGCATCGGTGACGCGCGACAGCGCCAGGTCGAACCAGGCCATCAACTCGCCGGTCGATTTGAATTCGCCCCAGATCTGCTCGGTGACGCTCGCCAGCGCGATGCCGATCGTGGCATCGCCGGTCGCGCCGAAGGCCCAGGCAAGGCCGGCGCGCAGATTGTCCTGCTCGGCGCCATAGAGCGCGATCCATTCGGCATCGGGCATGGTCGGCCAATCCGCTTCCGCCCGGGCGCAGGCCCGCGCCAGCCAGCGCGCCAGCCGGGCCTGCCCTTCGGCCAGGGCGGATGCCGGCAGCCGTTCACCGGCATAGAAGCGTGTCGCGCCCAGCATGCGGTAGCGCGGCTGCAACCCGGACAGATCCGCCAGCAGCAGGGATTTGTCGACCAGGCCGGCGATCAGCCGGCAGGTCTCGTCCTCGCCCAGCGCCTGGCCGGCGACGCAGGTGGCGGCCTCCGCGGTCCAGCTCCCGGGAAAGACGGAAAGCGGCAGCAGCAGGCCGAGCTCCGCTGGCGCCAGCAGCTCGAAGCTCCAATCGATCGTCGCCTTCAGCGTCTGCTGCCGTGGCAGGGCGGTGCGCCGGCCGCTGGCCAGCAGGGCGAAGCGCTGCTCCAGCCTGTCCCGCAGCTGCGCCGGGGTCAGCGCCTGCAGCATCGGCGCGGCGAGCTCGATCGCCAGCGGAATGCCGTCCAGCCGGCGGCAGATCGCCATCACCGCCGCGGCATCCTCCTCGCCGGGGATGAAATCGCCCAGCACCGCCCGCGCGCGGTCCAGGAACAGCGCCGCCGCCGGCCAGGCCGGCAGCGCTTCCGGGGGCACCGCCTGTTCGGGCGCCGCGGTCGCCAGTGACGCCAGCCGGTGCAGGATCTCGCCTTCGGCGCGCAGCGGCTCGCGGCTGGTCACCAGGATGGTGACCGCCGGGCAGTGCTGCAGGATCGCCTCCGCCATCGCGGCGGCGGCGTCCAGCAGGTGCTCGCAGCTGTCGAAGATCAGCAGCCCGCGCCGCTTCGCCAGCCACAGCAGCACCGATTGGCGGAAGGCGCCGCTGCGGACATCGAGTGTCAGGGTGGTGGCGATGGCCTTCGGCACCAGCGCCGGGTCGCTCTGGGCGCCGAGGTCGATCAGCCAGGTCCCGTCCGGAAAAGCATCCGCGACGCGATCGGCCACCGCCAGCGCCAGCCGCGTCTTGCCGACGCCACCGGCACCGGTGATCGTGACCAGCCGGGCCGCCCGCAGCCGGGCTGCCACCCGCTCCAGCTCTTCCTCCCGGCCGATCAGCCGGGTGAGCGGGCGCGGCAGCGTGCCGGCGCCCGGATCCGGCACGGCTTCGGCTGGCGGCGGCGGCGCGGCTTCCGCCCCCACGACAGGGGCGACGAAGCGGTAGCCGCGGCCGCTCGATGTGGCGATCACGCCGCTGCCGAGCAGCTTGCGCAGGCCGGCGACATGGACGGTGAGATTGCCTTCCTCGACCACGCGCCCGGGCCAGACCAGGGCCAGCAACTCATCCTTGGTGACGATGCGGTCGCGCCGCTCGACCAGCGCCAGCAGCAGGTCGAAGGCGCGGCCGCGGATCGCGACCTCCCGCCCATCGGCGAGCAGCGCGCGGCGGGCGGGGACCAGGCGATAGGGCCCGAAGGCATAGTCCGCCGCGGCATCAGCCATGGCGGCCCGACCCTGCTGCTGCGAATGCCCTGGTGATCATGCCGCGGCCCTGATCCGTGCTCGTCGCGTGGGGTTCTACCGCCCGTCGCGGGACCGGGCCAACCGGGCCGTTTGGAAAACTTAGGAAAGCTTCGGCGCGCGCACGAGGATTTCCGCGACCGTGCCGGTCCATTCAGGTGTCGTTCCTGGCCGAGAGGTAAGCATCATGACCTTCCATCCGCTGGCCCGCAGCCGCGTCCTGCAGGCGATGAAGCGCTCCTTCGGCGCCGCCGCCATCGTCGCTGCCGGCGGCATCGCGCTCGGCCTCGAGACCGGCCTGCTGTCGCAGGCCTCCTTCGCCGGCCCGGTGCGAGAGGCTGCCATGACCGATACCCGCCCCGCCATCATCCAGGTGCAGGCCGAAGCGCCCGCGCCGCTGCCGCGCCTGCCGGTCGAAGGCACGCTGCCGTCGCTCTCCGGCGCCATCGAATGGCTGAACACGCCGCCGCTGACGGCGGAAGCGCTGCGCGGCAAGGTCGTCCTGGTCAATTTCTGGACCTATTCCTGCATCAACTGCCTGCGCACGCTGCCCTATCTGCGCGCCTGGGCGGAGCGCTACCGCGACCAGGGCCTTGTCGTGATCGGCGTGCACACGCCGGAATTCGCCTTCGAGCGGCGCACGGAGAATGTCCGCCGCGCGGCGATGGATCTCGGCGTCGGCTATCCGGTCGCGATCGACAACGGCTTCGCGGTCTGGCGTGCCTTCAGCAACCGCTACTGGCCGGCGATGTACTTCGTCGATGCACAGGGCCGCATCCGGCACCACCAGTTCGGCGAAGGCGAATACGCGAACTCGGAGCGGGTGATCCGGTCGCTGCTCGCCGAAGCCGGCCGCGGCGGCACGGCCGCGGTGACGCCGCTGGACCAGCGCGGCACGCAGGCGCCGTCGAACACGGCCGAGGTGCGCTCGCCGGAAACCTATCTCGGCTATGGCAATGCGACCGGCTTCGCCTCGCCCGAAGGCGTGCTGCGGGATGCGCCGCAGCTCTACCGGGCGGCGTCGCTGCGGCCGAACCAATGGAGCCTCTCCGGCCGCTGGACGATCGGCGAGGAGCATGCCGACCTCGTCGAGGCCGGTGGCGCGATCAGCTACCGCTTCCAGGCGCGCGACCTGCATCTGGTGCTGGGCAGCGCCGATGGCCGGCCGCTGCGCTTCCAGGTGACCATCGATGGCGCGCCGCCCGGCATCCATCACGGCACCGATGTCGATGCCGACGGCATGGGCACCGTCAACGGACAGCGGCTGTACCAGCTCATCCGGCAGAACGGCGCGATCCAGCCCCGCAGCTTCGAGATCCGTTTCCTCGACCCCGGCGCGCAGGCCTACGCCTTCACCTTCGGCTGAGAGATGCCACGCACTTCACCCCGCGAACCAAGGAACACATTCATGTCCAAGACCAGCTTTCCCGAGATCATCGACCGCCATCGTCGCGGTCTCCTCAGCGCGGCGGCCATGACTTTCGCCGCGGCCGGGCTCGTCCGCAGCGGTGCCGCGCAAGCGCAATCCATGTCGGCCGGCGCGACCGCGCCGGGTACGCACACCAGCTTCGGTGCGCTGAAGCAGATCGATGCCGGGGAGCTGAACATCGGCTATGCCGAGACCGGCCCCGCCAATGGTGCCCCGGTCATCCTGCTGCATGGCTGGCCCTATGACATCCACGCCTTCGCGGATGTCGTGCCGCTGCTGGCGGCGCGCGGTCATCGCGTGATCGTGCCGCATCTGCGCGGCCATGGCAGCACGCGCTTCCTGTCGGATGCGACCTTCCGGAACGGCCAGCAATCGGTGGTGGCGCTCGACATCATCGCGTTGATGGATGCGCTGCGGATCCCGAAGGCGCTCATCGCCGGCTTCGACTGGGGCGCGCGCACCGCCTGTGTCATCGCGGCGCTGTGGCCGGAACGGTGCAAGGCGCTGGTCTCGGTCAGCGGCTATCTGGTCAGCAATGTCGAAGCCGGCGGGTTGCCGCTGCCGCCCGCGGCCGAGCATGACTGGTGGTATCAGTTCTACTTCGCGACCGAACGCGGCGCCGCCGGCTATGCGCGGTATCGCCGCGAATTCGCCAGGCTGATCTGGGAAACGGCGTCGCCGCAATGGCGCTTCGATGCGGCGACGTTCGACCGCAGCGCGGCCGCGCTCGACAATCCGGATCACGTCGCGATCGTGATCCACAACTACCGCTGGCGGCAGGCCCTGGCGGCCGGCGACCCGCGCTACGACGATCTGGAGCGGCGCCTGGGCGCGGGCCCGGTGATCGGCGTGCCGACCATCACCATGGAAGGCGATGCCAATGGCGCGCCGCATCCGGAACCGGCCGCCTATCGCGGCAAGTTCTCCGGCCGCTATGCGCACCGGACCATCACCGGCGGCATCGGCCACAACCTGCCGCAGGAGGCACCGCAGGCTTTCGCCCAGGCGGTGATCGATGTCGATGGCTTCTGATCGCAAGCGCCCCCCGGCGGTCTTCGCGCTGGCGGTGATCGGCCTGGTTGCCTTGGCGGTCGCGGCGTCGCCCTGCGCCTGGGACACCTATTCCGAAGCAGCCGTGCCGGCCGGCGCGTTGGCCGCCGCCGCGCAGACCTCCCCCTGATCCATCAGACGACCTGCAACAAGGAGCTCACCATGACCCCGATCGAGAAAGTGCTGTACACCGGCAAGACCCATACCTCGGGCGGCCGTGACGGCGTTTCCCGCAGTTCCGATGGCCGCCTCGACATCCGGCTGTCACCCCCGGGCAGCGCCGGCGGCGGCACCAATCCGGAGCAGCTCTTCGCCGCCGGCTGGTCCGCCTGCTTCATCGGCGCCATGCGGCACGCCGCCGGCAGGATGAAGATTTCCCTGCCGGCCGATGCCGCGGTCGATGCCGAGGTGGATCTGGGCATGACGGGCGATGCCTATCAGCTGCAGGCACGCCTGCAGGTCAGCCTTCCGGGCCTCGCGCCTGAGGTCGCCCGGGCGCTGGTCGATGCCGCGCACCAGACCTGCCCTTACTCCAAGGCGACGCGCGGCAATATCGGCGTCGTGATCACCCTGGTCTGAGTGGCCGCGCGGACGCGATGGCGGTCCGGTCCGGGCCGCCATCCAGGAAGACCGCCCGCGCCCCCGGCGCGACCGCGATGCCGCTGGCTTCCAGGGAGGCCAGCAGCGCATCGGCGGGCAGGCGGAGATAGCGGGTGATCAGCTCCAGATAGAGCCCCATGAAGATCGGCCCATGCCCGTCGCTATCGCCGTCATGGGTGCTGCTCATCGCATGCGCGAGCTCATGCAGCAGCAGCCAGGAGGCGAAGCGCTCCGGCAGCCGGATGCTGAGGCGGGTGGCGTCGCCGAGCGAGCGGCGCGCCTGGCGGGGCAGGGGCTCGACGCGCGGCGGGAAGCGCAGCCCCTGTTCGGCCCAGATGGCATCGACCATGCCCTGGGCGGCGGCGAAGGGCAGGGTGCTGGTGTCGCGCGGCGCGATGACCCGGTCTTCCCAGGCATAGACGCGGCCACGCTGCCGGTCCGGCGCCGTCACCCGTCGATCCGTCCGGCCCGGGCGCCCGCAACCGGGCGGTTGAGATTGACCCTGTCGCCCGCGGCCCGGCCCTGCCGGAAGGCGGCGCCCCGGCGATCGAACCGCACCCAGCCGCCGGAGGCGAGCCTGGTCCCGGTATCACGGAAGGCTTCCTCGACCACCTGGTGCTTGACGATCATCAGGGCGGTGCCGGCGGATCGCCGGGCCGCCATCGCGTGCTCCCGCTCGATCTGCATCTCATCCAGGCGATCGGCGACGCGCGTCGCCATGCCATGCTGGAAATCACGCGAAGCGCGGCGCAGGTCCAGGCCCGCCAGGCCGAGGTTCTCCGTCCGGTAGAACTGCAGCCCGTTGCGGATGGCGCGGTCCACGATCTCGTACAGGTAGCGGGCGAGCGACGCATCCGCCTCGAAGCCGAAGAAGACGTAGCTGGGCGGGCCCTTGTCCCGCGCGACCCAGACCTTGCAGTCGCAGAACCGCGCGATGGAGGGGACGCAACTGTCGACCGGCCGCCGCCGCTGCCCGCCCAGGGGAACGGTTATCTCCACGCAGCGGGTCGCGCGGACATCGATCTCGTCCATCGTCAGCGCGTAGCGGTCGAGCAGGCGTCCCACCATCTCCGCCGCCGCCATCGCCTCGGCTTCCGTGCAGCCATTGGACACGGTGCGGTCGGCGAGAACCCTGATGCGTGCTTTCACCTTCTCTCGTTCGTCGGACTGGCTCAGGGCATACCTCTTTCCATGCTGCCCGGTGGCATCGCGCCGGTGCCGTGTAAGAATATGGTCGAACGACGAAAAATGGAGGGGGCGCCATGCAGTCCATGACCCGGCGGGCGGCGATGTCGATGCTGCCGCTGGCCGCGCTCGGGCCTCTCTCGGCGCCGGCCCTCGCCCAGGCGAATGATGGCTGGCCGCACCGTCCGGTCCGGATCGTGATCCCCTTCATCCCGGGCGGGCCGACCGATGTCTCCGCGCGCCTGGTCGCCGAGCGGCTGCGGGAACGGCTGGGACAGCCCTTCATCATCGACAACCGGCCCGGCGCCGGCGGCATGGTGGGCGCGCAGGCCGTGGCGCAGGCGGCGCCCGACGGCCTGACCTTCCTCTACACGAGTTCCTCGGTGGCCATCGGCCCATCGCTCCACCCGGAACAGGGCTTCGAACCGCTGCGGGACCTCACGCCCGTCAGCCTGGTGACCGATGTCGCGACGACGCTGGTCGTCCGCCCGGACGCATCGCTGCGGTCGATCGCGGCGCTGATCACCCGCGCCAAGGCGGCACCGGGAACCATCTCCTACGGCACCAGCGGCGTTGGATCGAGCAACCACCTGACCGCGGCGCTGCTCGCCTTCATGGCCGGGATCGAGATGCTGCACGTGCCGTTCCGGGGCACGGCGCAGGCCACGGCCTCCCTCTTCGCCGGCGATATCGACCTGGTGGTCGCCAGCACGGCGGAAACCCTGGCGCATTACCGCGAAGGCAAGGTCAGGGTCCTGGGCGTGGCGACCGCCGCGCGCATTCCCGAAATGCCGGATGTGCCGGCCATCGGCGAAACCGTGCCCGGCTATGTGGCGCCCAACTGGTTCGCGCTGTTCGGGCCGCGCGGCCTGCCGGCGTCGATCGTGGCACGCATGGAAGCCGAACTCGCGGCGATCGGCCGCCTGCCCGCGATCCAGGCACAGTTCGCCACCCTCGGCATCGCGCCGCGCATGTCGACGGCGGCCGAGATGCGCACCCGCATGGCGGAAGACGTCCCCGCCTGGCGCCGGGTGATCGCCCAGGCCAATATCCGCGCCGAATGATGACGGATCGCGGACATCGCCTGGCGAAGATGGACCGTGGCGCAACCACCATTCCGTCGTCCGCGTTGACCGCCGAGTGCCCGGTTGCAAGGGCACATCTCCCAACTCGGCCCGCTGCGCTCGTCATCGCTGTGGGCTTCTTTTTTGCCCGATGGCCTTCCGGAAGGTTTACGTCTCGTTGAGCGGCGGGCCTGGACCACAACTCCCGCACCGCCAGGCGCGTTCCCCATCCGAGGCGGCAACCATAACGCCATCGGGAGGTGCTCCATGATCATGGACGTGCTGAAGCGTCAGCCCTCAGGCTATCAATTGCTCGGCCGCTGCGATGTCCCGGCCCTGTCGAGCGACTTCGTCGAGGTGATCGCCTCTGGCGACCAATGGTCGCCCCTGTCGCGCCGGGAACGCCCGAGCGGGCACCGCTTCCGGGTGGTGCGGACCACCCGTGCCGGCGGTGGCATCGCGCTGGTGCCGTATGAGGATGCCCGGCCGGACGTGCTGCCGGGCTGGACGCCGGCAGCCGGGCGGCGCGGGCGGTAGAAGGCGCCTTCACGCATCCACGATCGGCAGCGAACTCGATCGCTTCACCTGCCCCAGGGCGAAGCTCGATTCGATCGAGGCGACGCCGTCGAGACGCGTGAGCTTGTCCATCAGGAAGCGCTGGTAGGTCTCCAGGTCGCGGACGACGACGCGCAGCAGATAGTCGCGCTGGCCGGTCATCAGGTAGCAATCCATGACCTCCGGCCAGGTCGCGATGCTGCTCGCGAACCGGTCGAGTTCTTCCTCCCGCTGCCGTTCCAGCTTCACCGAGACGAAGACGCTCATCGGCAGGCCGACCTTTGCCTGGTCGATCTGGGCGGCATAGCCCTTGATGATGCCGGCTTCCTCCAGCATCAGGACCCGGCGCCGGCAGGGCGAAGGCGACAACCCGCAGCGCTCCGACAGATCCTGGATGGTCAGCCTGCCATCCGCCTGCAGGGCGGCGATGATGCGGCGATCTGTCTGGTCGAGACGATATTCAGCCATTTTCCGCCAATTATGAGGCCAATACGGCGAATATCCGCCAAAATCTCATGGTGGGGAAGCGAGTTTGGCCGAAACGGCCGCCGGCTCGCCGCTAGGCTGATGCCGTCAACGAGAGCGGCGGCACCCATGTCTGACACGCGGCTTCGCGCCCTGGCCGAGCTGGAACGCAAGATCCTCTGGCTCGCCACCTGGACCATCCATAACGCCAATCACCTGCGGCCGAGCCCGGATGGGCTGAAGGTCGGCGGGCACCAGGCCTCCTCGGCTTCCATGGTGTCCATCATGACCGCGCTCTACCTCGCGGTGCTGCGGCCGGAGGACCGGGTCGCGGTCAAGCCGCATGCCTCGCCGGTCTTCCACGCCATCCAGTACCTGCTGGGCCGCCAGACGCGGGAGAAGCTGGAGAATTTCCGCGGCTTCGGCGGCGCGCAATCCTACCCGTCGCGCACCAAGGACAGCGATGACGTGGATTTCTCCACGGGCTCGGTCGGCCTCGGCGTGGCGCAGACGCTGTTCTCCTCCCTCGTGCAGGATTACGTGCGCGCCAAGGGCTGGGGCGCCGACCGGCCGGAAGGCCGCATGGTCGCGCTGATCGGCGATGCCGAGATGGATGAGGGCAATATCTTCGAAGCCCTGATGGAAGGCTGGAAGCACGGCCTGCGCAACACCTGGTGGGTGGTCGACTACAATCGGCAGAGCCTGGATGCCGTGGTGCGCGAAGGCCTGTGGTCGCGGCTGGAAGCGACCTTCCGCAACTTCGGCTGGGATGTGGTGGTGCTGCGCCACGGCACCTTGCAGCGCGCCGCCTTCGCCGAGCCGGGCGGCGAGAAGCTGCGCGGCTGGATCGAAGCTTGTCCCAACCAGCTCTATTCGGCCCTGACCTTCCAGGGTGGCGCCGCCTGGCGGAAGCGGCTGGCCGATGATCTCGGCGACCAGGGCGAGGTCTCCGCCCTGATCGGGCGCCGCTCGGACGAGGAGTTGGCGCGGTTGATGGGCAATCTCGGCGGCCATGACCTGCCGAGCCTGCTGGAGGCTTTCGAAGCGGCGCGCCGGCACGACCGCCCGGTCTGCTTCATCGCCTACACGATCAAGGGCGCCGGCCTGCCGCTGGCGGGCCACAAGGACAACCATGCCGGGCTGATGAACCCGGCGCAGCTCGACCTGCTGCGCCAGGCGATGCGCATCCGCCCCGGCCATGAATGGGACGCTTTCGAAGGGCTGGAGGCACCGGCCGAGGTGCTGCGCGCGCATCTCGACGCGGTGCCGTTCAACCAGGGCGGGGAACGTCGGCTGCGGGCGCCGGTGATCGCGGTGCCGGAGGCGCTGACGGTGCCATCGCAGCCGAGCGCGTCCACCCAGCAGGGCTTCGGCCTGCTGATGCATGAGATCGCGAAAGGCGGCAGCCCGCTGTCGCGGCGCATCGTCACCACCTCTCCCGACGTCACCGTCTCCACCAATCTGGGCGCCTGGGTGAATCGCCAGGGCCTCTTCGCGAAGGAGGAGATGGCGGATCTGTTCCGGGCGGAGCGGATCCCCTCCACCTTCAACTGGCGCTTCTCCCCGGCCGGGCAGCATATGGAACTCGGCATCGCGGAGATGAACCTGTTCCTGATGCTGTCGGCACTCGGCCTGTCGCACGCGATCAATGGCGAAAGGCTGATCCCGGTCGGCACGCTCTATGATCCGTTCATCGAACGCGGGCTCGATGCGCTGAACTACGCCTGCTACCAGGATGCCCGCTTCATCGTGGTGGCCACGCCGTCGGGGCTGACCCTGGCGCCGGAAGGCGGCGCGCACCAGTCGATCAAGACGCCGCTGATCGGCATGGCGCAGGATGGACTGGCGAGCTTCGAGCCGGCCTATGTGGATGAGCTGGCGGTGATGCTGCGTTTCGCCATGGCACATGTGCAGCGCGAGGATGTGCCGGATGCCGCGTCGCTGCTGCGCGACGAGGCCGGCGGATCCGCCTATCTGCGCCTGTCGACGCGGGTCCTGGAACAGCCGCGGCGCCCGATGACGCCGGACCTCGCCGACGACATCCTGCAGGGCGCCTATTGGGTGCGGCGGCCGGGCCCGAATGCGCAGGTGGTGATCGCCTATAGCGGCGCGGTGGCGCCGGAGGCGATCGCGGCGGTCGGGCTGCTGGCGGAGGATCGCCGCGATGTCGGCGTGCTGGCGGTGACCTCGGCCGACCGGCTGCATGCCGGCTGGACCGCGGCGCAGCGGGCGCGGGAAGCCGGCCAGGCTGGTGCCGCCGCGCAGGTGGAGCGCCTGCTGGCGCCGCTGCCGTCGCATTGCGCGCTGGTGACGGTGCTGGACGGGCATCCGGCGACGCTCGCCTGGCTTGGCGCCGTGCATGGCCACCGTACCCGGGCGCTGGGCGTGGAGCGCTTCGGCCAGACCGGCACGATCGGCGATCTCTACCGCCACCACGGCATCGATGCCGAGGGCATCGCCGCCGCGGCCGAGGCGGTGGCGCCCGGGCGGCCGGTGCGGCAGTTGCGCCGCGCGTTCTGAGCTGCGCGTGGTGCCGGGTCGCGATCCGGGATGCATACGCGGCGCCTCTGGCGCGTTGATGTGTCACGCAGCTGAGTGAGGTGACCGATGGCGGGCTACGAACTGCACTATTGGCCGGGCCTGCAGGGGCGCGGCGAATTCGTCCGCCTCGCGCTGGAAGAGGCGGGCGTCCCCTATCGCGACCTGGCGAAGGAGGGATCGGAGAGCAAGGCCGCCGGTGCCATCGCTGCCGGCCTGGGCGCCGCGGATATCGCCACGCCGCCCTTCGCACCGCCCTGGCTGGTGCATGGCAAGCGGGTCATCGGCCAGGCCGCGGCGATCCTGCTCTACCTCGGCGACCGGCATGGGCTGGCGCCGAAGACCGAGACCGGGCGGCTCTGGACGCATCAGCTGCAGCTCACCATCGCCGACGTGGTGACCGAGGCGCATGACACGCACCATCCCATCGCCTCGGGCCTCTACTATGAGGACCAGAAAGCCGAGGCGAAAAAGCGTGCGGAGGATTTCTGCCGCAACCGGATGCCCAAATTCCTCGGCTGGTTCGAGACGGTTCTGGACCGGAACCCGAAGGGCAAAGGCCATCTGGTCGGCGGCCGCGTGACCTATGCCGAGCTTTCGCTGTTCCAGCTCGTGGCCGGGCTGACCTATGCCTTTCCCAAGGCGTCACGAAAGGTCCTGAACAAGAACCCGAAGGTCGCGGCGCTGGCGGAAGCGGTCGCCGCGCGGCCACGCATCGCCACCTATCTCGCCAGCGAGCGCCGCATCCCCTTCAACGAATACGGCATCTTCCGGCACTATCCGGAGCTCGACGCGTAGGCGGGAAGACGCGTAGGCGGGAAAGGGTCACTCCTGCCGTTGGAACAGCAGCATGCCGTCGATCTCGCCGACCTGCCGGTATTGCCGCCACGCCTCGGCGAAGTGGGGATGGCGGGAGAAATAGGGGATCATCTCGAAGGGCTGGCCGCCGCACCAGGCGATATGGGCATCGCGGGCGACCAGAACGAGCTCGGGTCGCTGTTCGGCGATGTCCTGCGCCACTGCATCGAACAGGAAGCGCTCAGGCGGCTCCATCCGCTCCAACGCCCGGAACCGGCCGCCGTCCTCCGGGCAGGTGGCGTAGACGGCCTGCAGCAGCCAGGTGCTCATGAACCGCAGCACCGGGGGGTTGCCGGCATAATTCATCGCCGGATAGGCGGGGTAGATGTCCGGCGACAGTGCCATGACGCGAGCCCCGGGCGCCCGTTCTCGCAACCACGCCGCCAGGCGGCCGGCGGTGGCGTCGCGATAGCCGAATTCGCGCCAGGGCGCTTCGCCGCCGCGGATCATCAGCAGGGCGAATACCAGGCAGGTGGCGGCGGCCAGCATCGGTGCGATGCGGCGGGCGGTGTCCGGCTGCGGCAGGCGATCCGCGGCGCGCGCGGCCACGATGCCGCAGAACAGCCCGCAGCATATCCAGACCGGGACGACGTGGTAGCTCCAGCCCTTGAGCTGGACCAGCGCCGCGATGAGGCCGCCAAGCGCCGCCGCGGCCAGCAGCCGCGGCAGCCAGCCGAGGCAGCGGATGGCGGGCAGGGTCGCGAACAGGAGCAGCGCCATGGTCGCCACCGTGGCACTGAACAGATGCACGGTCGTCAGCGCCTGCCAGAGCGAAGGGCCGGCGAAGCCTAGATACTCGCTCCGGACGAGGGGAATGATGGTGTCGAAATAGGCCGGGAAGCGAAGGCCGATCAGCGCCAGATAGGCCAGCCACAGCAGCGCCATGCCCCAGGGCACCGGATCCCGGAGTGCGGATGCCAGCCGGCCCTGCCGCAGCGCGGCGCAGAGCGTGACCGCTTCGACCAGCGCCGGCACCGCCAGGAAATGCGGCTTCAGGGCGAAGCCCGCCGCCGCGACCAGGGTGACCAGCGCGGTCAGGTGCGGCGCGGTGCGCAGGCCTTCGATCCGCCGTTCCGCCAGGAAGAGATAGGGCAGGGCG
>DASYDR010000209.1:0-10936 GCA_036499545.1 Roseomonas sp.
GGCCGCGCTGCTCTCCGCCCTCCAGGCCGTGCTCGGCCCCAAGGGGCTGCTGACCGACCCGAACGACATCGCGCCCTGGCTGGCCGATTGGCGCGGGCTGTACCAGGGCGCCTCGCCGGCCATCCTCCGGCCGGGCAGCACCCAGGAACTGGCGGCCGCCGTCCGGCTCTGCGCCCGGCACGGGGTCGCGATGGTGCCGCAGGGCGGCAATACCTCCATGGTCGGTGGCGCCACGCCGGATGAGAGCGGGACCCAGGTCATCGTCTCCCTGGCGCGGCTGAACCGCATCCGGGCCATCGACCCCGTCGACATGACCATGACGGTCGAAGCCGGGCTGGTGCTGAAGGCGGCGCAGGATGCTGCCACCGGGGTCGGCTGCCTGTTTCCCCTGAGCCTCGGCGCCGAAGGCACCGCGACCATCGGCGGCGTGCTCTCCACCAATGCCGGCGGCAACACCACGGTCCGCTACGGCAACGCGCGGGAATTGATGCTGGGGCTGGAGATGGTGCTGCCCGACGGCCAGGTGATCGACGGGCTCCGCCGGCTGCGCAAGGACAATACCGGCTACGCGCTACGCCATCTTTTCGTCGGCGCGGAGGGCACGCTGGGCTTCATCACCGCCGCCGTGCTGCGCATGTTCCCGCGCGCGCGGGAAAACGAGGTCGCCTTCTGCGCGGTCAGGGACGAGGCGGCGGCGCTGGCGCTGTTCCGCCGCTTCCGCGACCGTGACGAGGGCGCCGTGCGTGCCTTCGAATATCTCTCCGGCGTGGGCGTCGACCTGGCGGTGAAGCATATCGAAGGCGTCATCCTGCCGGTCGCCGCGCGCGCCGATCATTACGTGCTGGTCGACCTCGCTTCCTCCCGCCCTGAAGCGGGCCTCAGGACGCTCGCCGAATCCGTGCTGGAGGAGGCGCTGGAGGCCGGCGACGTGCTGGACGCCGTGATCGGCGAGAGTGAGGCGCAGCGCGCCGCGCTGTGGCGCATCCGGGAAGAACATCCGGAAGCGCAGAAGCGCGAAGGCGCCTCGGTCAAGAGCGACGTTTCCGTCCCGGTCTCCAAGGTGCCGGAGATGATCCGCCGCTGCAGCGCGGCCCTCGCGGCGCTGATCCCGGGGGCGCGGCCGGTACCCTTCGGCCATATGGGCGACGGCAACATCCACATGAACCTGGAACAGCCGGATGGCGGCGACCCGGCCGCCTTCCTGGCCCGGTCGCACGACATCATGGATTGCGTGAACGAGATCGTGCGCGAACTGGGCGGCAGTTTCTCGGCCGAGCACGGCATCGGCCGCCTGAAGACCGACATGATGGAAAGCTGGCGCGGCGGTGCCGAGTTGGATGCGATGCAGCGCATCAAGGCGGCCCTCGACCCCGGCGGCCTGATGAACCCCGGCAAGGTGTTGCCGTAATTCTGTCCTCAGGCGCCGGCACCGGCATCCGCCGGCTTGGCTTGCGCGCTGCCGGGTGTGCGCTGGCGGCAGGTGCCGGTCGCGCGCGGGGCCGCACTCGCGGCCCCGGAGCATCGGCTTCGCCTCGCTCCGCAGAAGCTGGTGGCGGCCTGCGGCCGCCTGGCTCGTTCTGGCTGATCGTGGCGACGCTGCTTGGCTGCGCGCTGCCAGCCCAGGCGGCACATCCGGCGCTGGTCGAGTTGCACGTGGTGTATCGTGACGGGATCGACAGTTGTGTCGGCGAAGGCGTCGCCATCCATCTTGGCGAGGGCCTGTTCCTGACCGCCGGGCACCTGGTCGATCCGGGCCTGGCGCGGCGGGAAGGTTGCCCGGGCGCAGTGGCGGAGCCGGAACGGCCGCCGGTGCTGCTGATCGGCGGCCGCCAGGTGCCGGCCGTGGTGCTCCACCGGGTCGCCGGTGTCCCGACCGGGGATGCCGAGCCGGGCTGGGCCTATCCCGGCTGGCAGGACCTCGCCCTGCTCCGTGTCGCGACGCCACCCGCGGGCGTGGCATCGCTCAGCCCTTGCACGACCGATCCAGCACCGGGCAACCAGCTTCGCGTCGAGAGCCTGCGCCGCAGCCTGCCGATCACGGTGCGCGAATTCGCGCGCAGCGGATGGCTGGGGCCGGCGCGGATCGATGGCACGCTGATGGTGCTGAACGACGCTCTGTTGCCGGGCGAATCGGGCGGCCCCGTGCTCGGGCCGGGCAGTTGCATCGCGGGCGTGATCAGCGCGCGGCAAGGTGATCCGGCCGGGCGGCTCGGCTTCGCGGTGCCGGCCGCCGCGATCCGTGCCTTTCTGGGCCGGCGGTGATAGAGGGGCGCTCGTGAACCGCATCGACACCTACCTTTTCCGCCAGCTCCTGTTCTCGCTGCTCGCCGTCACCATCGGCCTGGCGGCGCTGGTCTGGCTGACCCAATCGCTGCGCTTCATCGAGCTGGTGCTGGACCGGGGCCTGTCGCTGCTGGTCTTCGTGGAACTCACCGGGCTGATGCTGCCCAATTTCTTCGCGGTGATCCTGCCGATCACCAGCTTCGTCGTGACGCTCTTCGTCTATGTCCGGCTGGCCGGCGACCGGGAACTGGTGGTGATGCGCGCCGCCGGCCTGTCGCAATGGCGGCTGCTGCGGCCGGCGCTGCTGCTCTCGGTGCTGACGGCGCTGCTGGTGCTCTGGCTGCAGATCTACCTGGTGCCGCTCAGCCACGCCGCCTTCCGCGCCTGGCAGTTCGAGATCCGCAACCAGATGGCCGGGCTGCTGATCCAGGAAGGCGTGTTCAGCCAGGTCGGCAGCGACCTGACGGTCTATGCCCGGGAACGCGACCATGACGGCACCCTGCACGGCATCCTGGTGCAGGATGCGCGGGAGCCGGGCGCACCGGTGACCATCCTGGCCGAGAGCGGGCGCATCCTCCAGACGCCGCAGGGTCCGCGGGTGACGCTGCAGAACGGCCAGCGCCAGACCATCGAACGCACAGGCAATCCGCCGGCCCCCCGGCTTTCGGTGCTGAGCTTCGCCGAGAACAGCGTCGACCTGGCGCGCGCGACCCGCAGCGACGAGGTGCGCAATCGCGACAGCCGCGAGCGCAGCATCAGCGAATTGCTGCATCCGGATCCCGCCGAGGGCCTGCGGGAACGCGACATCCTGCGCTTCCGCGCCGAGGCGCATCAGCGGCTGTCGGCGCCGCTGACCGTGATCTCCTTCGCGATGGTGGCGCTGGCGGTCGGGCTGACCGGGCAGTTCCGGCGGCATGGCGGCGGCGTGCGGCTTTCGGTCGGCATCGGCATTGCCGTCGCGCTGCTGGCTGCCGGGCTGCTGGCCGGCAGTCTCGCGGCACGCGACAACATGTGGATCCCGCTGCTCTGGCTGCAGGCCGTGCTGCCGGGGCTGATGGCGGTGCTCTGGCTCAGTGACGGCGCCCAGGGGCTGCTGATGCGAACGCCGACACGCCACCAGGCATCCGCCGGCCCCGTATCGGCATGATCGCGGCCACGCTTTCGCTCTATGTGGCGCGACGCTTCGCGATGATGGTGCTGGTCATGCTGGCCGCCCTATCCGGCCTCGTCGCGCTGTTCGACCTGATCGAGCTGCTGCGCCGGGCGGCGACGCGCCAGGATGTGGGGCTAGGGCTGGTGATGCAGATCGCGGCGCTGCGGGTCCCCTTCGTCTCGCTGCAGATCCTGCCCTTCGCGGTGCTGATCGGCGGCATCGTCGCCTTCTGGCGGCTGGCCCGGTCTTCCGAGCTGATCGTGGCGCGCGCAGCCGGCATTTCGGCCTGGGGCTTCCTCAGCGCCCCGGTGCTGGTCGCGATCCTGATCGGGACCTTCGCGACCACCGCGATCTCCCCCCTGTCCTCCATGATGCTGGCGCGGGCGGAACGGCTGGACGCGGCCTTCCTGCGCAACGCGTCGGGTGTCACCGCCATCGCCGGCGGCCGGCTCTGGCTGCGCCAGGCCGATCGGGACCAGGACGGGGCCGGCGTCGCCATCCTCTCCGGCGTGCCGGCGCCGCGACGGCGCGGCACGCTGCCCGACCTGATGGCCGGCTTCGAGCTCAACACCGTCAGCGTCTGGCGCCTCGCCGCCGATGACCGGCCGGCGGAGCGGATCGAAGCGCCTTTGGCGCGGCTGCTGCCGGGCCGCTGGGTGCTCGAGAATGCCATCATCTTTCCGGCCGACCATCCGCCGCTGCCGCCGCGCACCATGGAACTGCCGACCGAGCTGACGCCGGCGCGCATCGAGGACAGCTTCGCCAGCCCGGACACCCTCGGTTTCTGGAGCCTGCCGGCCTTCATCGGCCTGCTGGAGGATGCCGGTTTCTCGGCCGTCCGCCACCGGCTGCGCTTCCAGAGCCTGCTGGCGCTGCCGCTGCTGGCGGCGGCGATGGCACTGCTGGCCGCCGGCTTCTCGATGCGCCATACACGGCGCGGCGGAACCGCGGCCATGATGGGCGCCGGCGTCGCCGCCGGCTTCGCCCTGTTCGTGCTGGACAGGATCACCAACGAGTTCGGGCAGGCGGGGACGATCCCCGTGGTGCTCGCCGCCTGGGCGCCAGCCGTGGCGGGCATGCTGTCCTCATTGGCGCTGCTGCTGCATCTTGAAGACGGTTAGGATCGGGGACGAGGGGGGCCGGGGGATGGGACGCAGAAGGCACAGGCCGGCATTTGCCGTGCTGGCCGGCCTCGCGGCGATGATCCTGTCGGACGTCGCGGCGCGGGCCCAGAATCTGGTGCCGGACGTGCAGACGCCGGGCAGCATCGGCTCGACCGGCCCGACACCCGCTCCGGCTGCCGCCGGGGCGCCGCCGGCCGCGCCGGCCCCGTCCCGCGGTTCCGTGCTGTCGGGTCGCGGACGCCTGGCGCAGCCGGACCGCAACGCCCCGGTCACCTTCACCGCCAATGAGGTCGAATACGACCGGGACCGCGCCGTCGTCACCGCGCGCGGCCGGGTCGAGGCCTGGCAGGGCGACCGCATCCTGCGCGCTGATGAATTCACCTATGACCGGAACACCGGCGTCGCGACCGTGCGCGGCAATGTCCAGGTCCTGGAAGCCGACGGCCAGGTCATCTTCGCCGACAGTGCCGTGCTGTCGAACAATATGCGCGACGCGGTGATCGACGGCCTGCGCACGCTGCTGGCCCAGAACGGGCGCATGACCGCCGCCGGCGCGCGGCGCACCGACGGCTCGATCCTCGATCTCGCCCGCGTCACCTATTCGAGCTGCAATCTCTGCCAGGAGGACCCGCTGGCGCCGCCGCTCTGGCAGCTGCGCGCCCGGGTCGCGACCTGGGACCAGACCAACCGCCAGGTCCGCTACCGCGACGCGGCCGTGGAATTCGCCGGCATTCCGCTGCTCTACACGCCCTATCTGCAGCATCCGGACGGCTCGGCGCCGCGCCAGTCGGGCTTCCTCAGCCCGACCTTCGGCACCACCCGCTATCTCGGCGGCTTCCTGGAAATGCCCTATTACTGGGCCATCGACGAAAGCCAGGATCTCCGGATCGCGCCCACCTTCTCGACCCGGCAGGCGCCCAATCTCGGCGTCGAGTACCGGCGCCGCTTCAATTTCGGCGAGCTGCAGTTCGACGGGTCGCTGGGTTACAATTCCGGCCAGGACGACCGCGACGACGGGCGCGGCTTCGTCGGCCATGTCTTCAGCCGCGGCCGCTTCACGATCGACGAGAACTGGCGCACCGGCTTCGACATCAACCGCGCCTCCTCCGACACCTATCTGCGGACCTGGCGTTACGATGCCCGGCGGTCGCTCGCCAGCTCCGCCTTCGTCGAGGGTTTCTGGGGCACGGAGGGCTATGCCCGTCTCAGCGGCAGCGCCTATCAGGGGCTGCGCTCGACCGATAATCTGGGCGCGATCCCCTATGTGCTCCCGAATACCTATGCCGATTACGTGCTGCATGACGGCATCGGGGGCACCTTCACCATCGACACCTGGAACTTCGCGGTCTACCGCGACCAGGGTACCAATACCCGGCGCGCCTCGACCCGGGCGACCTATGAATTGCCGTTCACGGACCGGGTGACCGGCTCCGTCTTCACGTTCCGGGCGCAGGGCGACCTCGCCGAATATTCCTATGACAAGCTGAACCTCACGCCGAACAACGCGGTGGGCGTGCCGGGCACCGGGACCGCGACCCAGGCGAATGTCCGCCTGGCCATGGATTGGCGCCTGCCGCTGGTGCGCAGCGCCGGCGAATGGGGCAGTCAGGTGATCGAGCCGCGGGTGCAGATCGTGACCGGCCCCAATACTGGCAGCCAGGTCCGGGTGCCGAACGAGGACAGTCTCGATTTCGAGTTCACCGATGCCAATCTCTTCGAGCTGAACCGTTTCGTCGGCCGCGACCGCCAGGAAGGCGGCACCCGGATCGATGCCGCGCTGCGTGGCGCCTGGTACTTCCCGAATGGCGGCCAGTTGGAAGCGATGGGCGGCCGGTCCTTCCGGCTGACGGGCGATGGCGGCCCCTTCTATGTCGGATCCGGCCTCGAGAACCGCGACAGCGACTGGGTCGGCCGGCTGCGGGTCTCACCGGTGCCCTGGCTGACCTTCCTAGGCCGCGCCCGGCTCGATGGCGAAACCGGGCAGCGCCGCTTCATCGACACGTCGGCCACCGTCACCCGCGGGTCGACCTCGGTCACGGCAGGCTACCTCTTCGCGACCGCCGCACCCTATCTCACGCCGGTGCGCGACCGCGACGAGGTGTCGCTCGGCGTCACCCAGCGGATCGGGCAGAACTGGCGCGTCAGTGCTTCCGGGCGGTACGATATCAGCATCCAGCGGCCGGTATCGATCGCCGCCAGCACCGCCTACGAGGATGAGTGCTTCATCATCGAGGGTCGCTTCGTTCGCAATTACGCGATCGATCCAACGGTCGACCGCGTCTACCAGGGCAGCACCCTGCTGATGATCCGCCTGACCCTGAAGACCATCGGCGACTTCGGATTCAGGGTCATATGAGGCCCTCGAACGCCGGGCGCGGCCTCCGGTCGCTTGGCTTGCGCGCGACTTCGCGCGGGCCGCATTCGCGGCCTCGGGGCATCGGCTGCGCCTCGCCGCCGCGGAAATGGGTGACGGCCTGCGGCCGCAATGGGTCCTTCACGGGGCCGCTGCCCCAAAATTCGCCCGATTCCGGTGCCAGGGGGCTTTCCTCCCGCACCGGTGGCTGGCATCCCGGCCGCAACGGAGGCTATGACAGCGCCCAATGGCCATGATGACGCATCCCCGCTTCCTGTCCCTCCTCGCCCTCGGCGCGGCCCTCGTGGTAACGCCCGCGCTGGCGCAGCGGCGCGCGGCCTCGCCAGCCACCGCCCAGACGCCGGCACCGCCGCCCGGCGCCGGCAACCGCATCCTGGCCGTGGTCAATGGCGACGTGATCAGCCGCGCCGACGTGCAGAGCCGCCGCCGCCTCTTCGCCCTCACCTCCGGCCTGCACGGCGCGGCGGATGGCGCGTCGGACGGCATGGACGCGCAGATCCTGCGCCTGCTGATCGATGAGCGCCTGCGCCTGCAGGAAGTGAACCGCCGCCGCATCGCCATCACCGATGACGAGATCGCGGGCGCGATGCGTGAGATCGAGAGCCGCAACGGCATGCCTAGCGGCCGCCTGACCGCGGACCTGCGCCGCGCCAATATCGAACCGCGGGTGATGTACGATCAGGTCCGCGTGCAGATCGGCTGGACGCGGCTGCTGCGCGCCCTGCTCGGCCCTCAGGCGGAACCCTCGGATGGCGACGTGCAGGAAGCGCTCGGCGCCGCCCGCAGGCGGGTGGGTGAGCCGGAATTCCTGGTCTCCGAGATCTTCGTCCCGGTGGATGATCCCGCCAAGACCGCCGAGACCCAGACCTTCGTCGACGACGTGGTCGCCCGCCTGCGCCGCGGCCTGCCCTTCCCGGTCGCGGCGACCCAGTTCAGCCAGGCGCAGACCGCGCTGCAGGGCGGCGACCTGGGCTGGGTGAAGGCCGATCAGCTCGACCCCGCGATCGCGAGCCTGGTGACCCGGATGCCGCCCGGCGCCGTCAGCAATGCGGTCCGGGTGCCCGGCGGCTGGCAGATCGTGGCGCTGCGCCAGCGGCGCGAAAGCGGGCGCGACAACGCGACCATCCTGTCGGCGCGGCAGGTCTTCACGCCGTTCCCGACCCCCCTCAATCCGCAATTCCCGACGCCGCAGCAGGTCCAGATCGTGGAACGCGCCCGGGCACTGTCGACCAGCGCCCGCAGCTGCGACGCGATGGAAGCGGCGGCGCGCGGCAGCCCGCGCCCGGCCGATCCTGGCCCGATCCGGCTGGAACAGGTCAACCCGCCCGAATTCCGGACCCTGCTGAGCGGACTCGCGCCGGGCCGCGCCTCCGAGCCGATCATCGCGCCGGAAGGCGTGGTCGTGCTGATGGTCTGCTCGCGGGAGACGCGCAATCTGGCGGAGATCACGCCGGACCAGATCAAGAACCAGCTGCTGCGCGACCGGGTGGAACTGCTCTCCCGCCAGTTGCAGCGCGATCTGCGCCGCCGTGCCCAGATCGAGATGCGCGACACGCCGCGCCCGGCTTCCGCGCCCGCCGAGCGCCGGGGCTAGCCCCCTGGCTGCACCGGTGGAGCGTCCGATTCAGACTTCCGCGCCATCGGACACCCGGGCGTGACCACATCCGGGTTGCCCTCGCTCGCCGAGACCATCGCGCGGCATGGGCTGGATGCGCGCAAGTCGCTCGGGCAGCATTTCCTGCTCGATCCGGCGCTCTGCGCCCGTATCGCGGCGCAGGCCGGCGACCTGGCCGGACAGCATGTGCTGGAGGTCGGCCCCGGCCCCGGCGGGCTGACCCGGGCGCTGCTGGCGACCGCGGCGGCCGATGTGACCGCGGTGGAGCTCGATCGCCGCGCCATCGCCGCGCTGGCGGAGCTGGAAGCGGCGCATCCTGGCCGGCTCCGGGTGATCGAGGGTGACGCGATGCGCGTCGATCCGGCGGCGCTGCTGCCGGCCCCCCGCGTGATCATCGCCAATCTGCCCTACAATGTCGGCACGCCGCTGCTGGTCGGCTGGCTGCGCGGCGCCGCGGCGCTGCGGGGCATGGTGCTGATGTTCCAGCAGGAGGTGGCCGAGCGCATCACCGCCATGCCGGACAGCGAGCATTACGGCCGGCTCGCGGTGCTGGCGCAGTGGCGCTGCCGCTGCGCTCTGCTGATGCACCTCCCGCCTGGCGCCTTCAGCCCGCCGCCCAAGGTCTGGAGCGCGGTGGTCGGGCTGGTGCCGCATCCGGAGGATCCGCCGCCGACGCTATTCGCGGCGATGGAACGCGTCACCGCCGCCGCCTTCGGGCAGCGCCGGAAGATGCTGCGCGGGTCGTTGAAATCACTCGGCGATGCCGAGGGCCTGCTGCGTACGGCCGAGATCGCCGGCGACAGGCGGGCGGAGACACTCAGCGTCGCGGAATTCGATCGCCTAGCACGTCTGGTGGCGGCGCGCGCCGATACCGCCGAGCCTCATCGCTGACCTGTTCCGCTGCGGTACTGTCCGCGGCGAGGCTCGGCGGTATCGCGCGAGGTTGGCGGGGCGGCATGCGCGCGTGACCGGTCGAGGTGGAAACACCGAAACCGTGCAGCAACTGATCAAACAAGGCCTGAAGCCTGATCCGCGAGCGCAGGCGGACGCATCATGCTGCGGTCTACCCGATCACCTCGGTCACCGTCGCGGCGACGCCCACTTCCCAGGCGACGACCCCGGCCGGCCCGGTCGCGAACGGGGCGATGAGTTCGGCACGGACATGGTTCGGGCTGAGCCAGGGGCAGATCCCCGCGCTCTGTTCCGGCGCCACCGGCAGGCAATAGGCGCCCGCCGCCTGCAGCCTGGCCAGCCGCTCATTCGCCGCGACCACCTCGCAGCATCCCTGGAAACGGCTGCACGCCCAAACATCGCCGGCGCTGGCCGGATCGATCGGAATGAGACGCCAGAATTGCAGTGTCTGGCTGTCGACCATCGCCCTCCACCTGTGTTTGATGGGTGCTGTCTGGAGCGGTTCGCGGCGTATTGCGCCACCTAATGCATCCGTAAGCGCAATCTCCCAGGCTGTCACGGGAAATGGCGCGGCCGTCAACCGGTCCCGAACCACCCCAGCAGCAGTCCCAGCGTGCCGATCGAGAGCAATGTCGAAATCAGCACCACCGCCCCGGACCCCGCGGTGTCGCCGCCGTATCGGCGGGCCAGCAGGAAGGCGTTGGCGCCGGTCGGCATGGCCGCGGCGGTGACGGCGACCGCCGTTTCCAGGCGGCCGAGCCCGAACAGCAGGCAGCAGCCCCAGACCAGCGCCGGCATGACCAGCAGCTTGAGCGAGACCAGCAGCACCGTCCCGCCGCCGGCCCGCTTCGGATCGAAAGCGGCCAGCCCGCCGCCAAGCACGAAGAGCGCGACCGGTGGCAGCGCGCCCCCCAGCAGGTCCAGCATGCGCCGCAACGCCTGCGGTACCGGGATGCCGAGCTGGCTGACCAGCATCGCCAGCAGCAACGACATGACGATCGGGTTGCGCGCCATGCCGCCGAGCGAGGCACGCAGCACGCGCCGCCAGGGCGCATGGGCGTTGATGCCGATCTCGGCCACGATGGTCGCCAGCCCGAGCAGCACCAGCGAATGCAGCGCCAGGATGCCGACCAGGATCGCGAGCCCGGCCTGGCCATAGGCCGCCGCGATCAGCGGCAGCCCCATCATCACGGTATTGCCGTAGGAGGCATTGAGGGCGAAGAGCCCCGCTTCCCCCAGGGGCTGCCGCAGGCCGCGACGGGCGACCAGCAGCCCGGCGCCGAACAGGACCAGCGCGCCGGTGAAGAAGGCGAAGGCGGCCGGACCGGCGCCGGCATGCCCGACGGTACCGCCGGCGAACAGCAGTGCCGGGGCCGCGAGCGAGAAGCAGAAATCATTCAGCCCGCGGAAGCCGGCCTCGTTCATCCATTGCCGTTTCGCCGTGAGGAAGCCCAGGGCGATGATGGCGAAGACCG
>DASYDR010000210.1:0-13451 GCA_036499545.1 Roseomonas sp.
AGGGGCCCTAGGCTCCTGCCGGGTGAGGTCTGGAGAGGGCAGAGCCCTCTCCAGGACGGTGCACCCCTACCTCGCCGCCTGGATCGCGGCCCAGATGCGTTCCGGGGTCGCGGGCATGTCGATGTGGGTGATGCCGAGCGGCGAAAGGGCGTCGACCACGGCGTTCATGACGGCGGGCAGGGATCCGGCGCAACCGGCTTCGCCGCAGCCCTTGGCGCCGAGCGGGTTGGTCTTGGCCGGTACTGCGTGGCTTTCGAAGCCGATATCCGGCAGGTCGTCGGCGCGGGGCAGGCCGTAATCCATGTAGGTGCCGGTCATGAGCTGGCCGTCGTCGGAATAGGCGACGCGTTCGTAGAGGGCCTGGCCGATGCCCTGGACGATGCCGCCATGCGCCTGACCTTTGACGAGGAGCGGATTCACGATCACGCCGAAATCGTTGACGGTGGCGTAGCGCACGACCTTGGTGATGCCGGTATCAGGGTCGATTTCCACTTCGCAGATGTGGCAGCCATTGGGGAAGGCCATCGGCGCCTGGTCGAAGACGTGGCGGACGTCGAGGGTGGCGGGCACGCCGTCGGGCAGGGTGCCGGCGTCGCGGAGCTTGGCGGCCAGGTCGATGATGTCGATGCCGCGATCGGTGCCGGCGATGCTGAAGCGGCCGCGCGAGAACTCGATGTCGACGGGGGCGGCTTCGAGGAAATGGGCGGCGGCGGCGCGGCCCTTGTCGACGACCAGGGCGCTGGCTTCGATGATGGCAGCACCGGAGGCCATCAGGGATTTGGAGCCGCCGGTGCCGCCGCCGGCGATCAGCTCGTCGCTGTCGCCCTGCAGCAGGCGGATCTTCTCGAAAGGCACGCCGAGCTGGGCGTGCAGCACCTGGGCGAAGGGCGTCCAGTGACCCTGGCCGTAGTCGAGGGTGCCCGTGATGATGGTGACGCCGCCATCGGCTTCGAAGCGGATGCCGCCCTGTTCCTTCATCGGCGGCGCGGTGCATTCGAGGAAGTTGCCGAGGCCGCGGCCGCGCAGCAGGCCGCGGGCCTGGCTGTCGGCGCGCCGGGATTCGAAGCTGTCCCAGTCGGCGGTGTCGATGGCGCGGGCCATCAGGGCGGAGAAATCGCCGCCGTCATAGGTGGAGCCGCTGGCGGTGGCGTAGGGGAACTGGTCGGGACGGATGTGGTTGAGGCGCCGCAGCGCGATCGGGTCCTTGCCCATCTCGCGCGCTGCGGTCTCGATCAGCCGCTCCATGAAGTAGTTGCCTTCGGGGCGACCGGCACCGCGATAGGCGGAGACCGGGGTGGTGTTGGTCACCACGCATTTCGTCGCGATCTCGATCAGCGGCGTCTGGTAGTTGGACTGGATGTTCTTGGTGAAATTGGCGGTGCCCATCATCGGCCCGACGGTCGCCAGGTAGCCGCCCATGTTACCGTAGCTGGTGAGGCGGACGGCGAGGAAGCGGCCCTCGGCATCGAGTGCGAGCTCGGCGTCCACCTCATGGTCGCGGCCATGCTGGTCGGAGACGAAGGCGCCGGAGCGGTCATCGGTCCATTTCACCGGGCGGCCGAGCAGCTTCGCCGCGTGCAGGACGCAGGCATATTCGGGATAGGCGCTGGCCTTCATGCCGAAGCTGCCGCCGACATTGCCGGTCAGGATGCGGAGCTTGTCGGTCGGCACCTTCAGGATATCGTTGGCGAGCTGGTTGCGCAGGCCGAAGACGCCCTGGCTGCCGACGCGCAGCACGAAGCGGCCGGTCTCAGCTTCGTAATCGCCGATGGCGCTGCGCGGCTCCATCGCGCAGACGACGATGCGGCTGTTGCGGATGGACATGCGGGTGACATGGGCGGCGCCATCGAAGGCGGCCCTGACCTTGGCGGGATCGCCATAGAGGAAGTCGAGCGCGACATTGCCGGGGATGTGGTCATAGAGCTGCGGCGCGCCCGGCGCGGCGGCTGCGGAGGCCTCCGTGACGGCGTCGAGCGTATCGACCTCGAGCTCCACCGCTTCGGCGGCGTCGCGGGCCTGCATGCGGGTTTCGGCGACCACGAAGGCGACCGGGTCGCCGACGAAGCGGACCTTGTCGGTGGCGAGCGAGGGGCGCTCGACGTTCAGCAGCGGGCTGCCGTCGCGGTTCTTCAGTGGCGCGACGCAGCGCAGATTGCCGTAGCCGGCGGCGACCAGGTCCGCGCCGGTGATCACCGCCAGCACCCCCGGCATGGCGCGCGCGGCATCGGTGCCGATGCCGCGGATGATGCCATGGGCATAGGGGCTGCGGACCATGACGCACCAGGCCTGGTTCGGCAGCGCCAGGTCGTCGGTGTAGCGGCCCTGGCCGCGCAGCAGGGTCGGGTCTTCCTGCCGCGGCACCGGCTGGCCGACGCCGAATTTCATGAAAGTGGGATCGGGCAGATTGGCATCGGGCATAGCGTGGGAAGCCTCTGGTCGCTGCGTTGCAGCGAAGGTTAGACCTGTGGGCGCATCGCGCAACCCGGGGCCCGGCTTGACCGCGCCGGCGCCGGTCCCGAGCATGACGGCGGCGCGGGAGGGGCGGGCATGACGCTGGTGGTGATCGGCTCCTACAACCGGGACCGGGTGCTGCGCGTGCCGCATCTGCCGGCGCCGGGGGAGACCTTGGCGGCGCACGGCGCCGATGCCTTCCATGGCGGCAAGGGCAGCAACCAGGCGGTGCAGGCGGCCCGGTGCGGCGCCGATGTGGTGATGGTCGGGGCCCTCGGCCGGGACGCCGATGGCGCGGCGGCGCTGGCGCTCTGGGCAGCGGAGGGGATCCGCGCCGTGGCCGAGGATGTGGAGGCAGCGACCGGCCAGGCCGTGATCCTGGTCGATGACGCCGGTGAGAACAGCATCGTGGTGCTGGCCGGTGCCAATGCGGCGCTGACGCCTGGTGCCGCGGCGGGCGCGGTGCGGGATGCGGCACCGCGCGCGGTGCTGGCGCAGCGGGAAACGCCGGAAGCGGCGACGGCGGCCGGCTTCGCCGCGGCGCGGATAGCAGGGGCCGTGACCATCCTGAACGCGGCGCCGGTGGGCGCCGCGCCGGGCGCCGGGCTGCTCGCGCGGACCGACCTATTGCTGGCCAATGCGGGGGAAGCGGCGGCCCTGGACGGCGGCGGCGCGATCGAGGCGGTGGCGCTGCGGCTCGGTGCGCGGCACCGGCTTGGCGCCATCATCACCCTGGGCGCGGCAGGGGCGCTGCATGCCGGGCCGGACGGTGCGCTGCGGCGGCTGCCTGCACCGCGGGTCATGGTGCGCGACACGACAGGGGCGGGCGATGCCTTCGCCGGCTGCCTTGCCGCCGCGATCGCGGCCGGGCGCGCGCCGGCGGATGCGATGGCGGAGGCGGTGGCGGCGGGCGCCCTGGCCTGCACGGTGGCCGGGGCGGTGCCGTCATTGCATCGCGGTGAAGCGATCCGCGCCCTGGCGGCAAGCGCGCGCGCTTCGTAGAGTGGCCCCAAGCTTGGGGGAGAAACGTCATGATCGCACGCCGGCCGTTGCTGGCTGCCGCCGCGATGGGCCTTGCGGCGCCCGCGCTGCATGCCCAGTCGGATTATCCGAACAGGCCGGTGCGCATCATCGTGCCCTTTCCGCCGGGCCAGGCCGCCGATATCGCGACGCGGCTGGTCGGCGACGAGCTGTCCCGCCGCTGGCCGCAGCGCGTGGTGGTGGAGAATCGCGGCGGCGGGGCCGGGGTGCCGGCGCTGGAAGCTGGCGCCCGTGCCGCGGCCGACGGCTATACCCTGACCGCCGGCACCTCCGGCACGCTGGGCATCAATCCGGGCGTGATTCCGCATCTGCCCTATGATGCGGAACGCGATTTCGCGGCGATCAGCAACATCGCCATGGTGCCGCTGATCGTCATCACGCATCCGTCCTTCCCGGCGCAGACCATCGAGGCCCTGATCGCCAAGGCGCGGGCGGAGCCGGGGCAGGTGGACGTGGCCTCGGCGGGCCCGGCTTCGTCCCAGCACATGGCGGCCGAGCTCTTCGCCCATCAGGCCGGGCTGCGGCTGAACATCGTGCACTACCGCGGCAGCGGACCGGCGGTGACCGACCTCGTCGCCGGCAACGTGCCGGTGATGTTCGACAGCGTGGCGAGCGCATTGCCGCATATCCGGGGTGGCCGCGCCCGGGCGCTTGCCGTCACCGTGGCGCGGCCGGTGCCGCAATTGCCGGACGTACCGGCGATCGCGCAGCGCGGCCTCCCCGGCTATGAGGCGGCGGGCTGGACCGGGCTGGTGGCGCCTGTCGGCACGCCGCCCGAGGTGGTGCACCGGATCAACACCGATGTCGTCGCGATCCTGCGGCAGGCGGCGGTGGCGCAGCGCATCGCCGAGCTCGGCATGATCGCCGATCCCACCACGCCGGCCGCCTTCGGCGGTTTCGTCGCCAGCGAGGTGGCGAAGTGGCGGGAGGTGGCACGGCTGGCGAATGTCCGGCTGGACGGCTGAGAATCCAAAGAGACCAAGGGAGAAACCTGACAATGAAGCGTATCGTCACACTGGCACTCGGCGCCTTTGCGCTGGCTGCCGGCTTCACCGCGCCGGCCGGGGCGCAGCAACCCGCCACGCCGGCAGCGCCGGCGGCCGTGGTGCCGGCCGACACCATTGCCGCCATCCGCGCCCGCGGCGTGCTGACCTGCGGCATCTCGCCGAATACGCCCGGCTTCTCCGTCCCCGACAGCCGGGGTGAGTGGCATGGCATGAATGTCGATATCTGCCGCGCGGTGGCGGCGGCGCTGCTCGGCGATGCGAGCAAGGTGCGATTCGTGCCCAACACCACGCAGCAGCGCTTCACCATCCTGCAGTCGGGCGAAATCGATCTGTTGGTGCGCGGCACCACCTGGACGCTCGGGCGCGAGGCGGCACTCGGCCTGCAATTCGCCGGCGTCAATTTCTATGATGGCCAGGGCTTCCTGGTGCGCACCAGCTCCGGTGTCACCTCCGCCCGCCAGCTCGATGGCGCCACCATCTGCGTGCAACCGGGGACGACGACCGAGCTGAATCTGGCCGACTACTTCCGCACCAACCACATCCGCTTCACCCCGGTGGTGATCGAGAGCCCGGCGGAGCTGCTCAACGCCTTCCGTGCCGGGCGCTGCGACGCCTATACCAACGACGCCTCCGCGCTTGCCGCCTTCCGCGCCGGGGAAGGCCCGGCCGGCGAACAATACGCGCTGCTGCCGGAGATCATCTCGAAGGAGCCGGTGGGCCCGGTGGTGCGCAAGGGCGATCCCCGCTTCTTCGACATCGTGCGCTGGACCCTGTTCGCCATGCTGACGGCGGAGGAACTCGGCATCAACAGCCAGAACCTCGCGACCTTCAACGGCAGCACCAACCCGGACGTGCAGCGCTTCATGGGCCGCACCGGCGATCTCGGCCAGCAGCTCGGCCTCGACAATGACTGGGCGCAGCGTGTCGTTCGCCAGGTCGGCAACTACGCCGAGGTGTGGGAGCGCAACATCACACCGATCGGCATTCCGCGCGGGGTGAACAACCTCTGGAACCACGGTGGCCTGCACTACCCGCCGCCGATGCGCTGAGCGCATCGGAGGGCCTTGTTTGGCCTCGAACGCCGGCGGCCGCATCCGCGGCCCCGGCCTGCATCGGTTTTGCCTCGCAGCCGCTGAGACTGGTGGCGGCGTGCGGCCGCGAGATGGAGCGTTGGATACAATTGCCGGGTTGCGCAGAGGGCGCGCATCGCCGCCTTGATCGCGGGCAATCCTGGCGCCGCCGTGGCACGGCACCGCAGGAAGCCGCTTGCGGTCGGCACCGTCCCGCCCTGAGACTGCATCCGGGAGAGCGCTGGAAAAGCGTGCCGGAAGACCGCATCAGGAGGGGGATCGACAACCAATGAACCGTATCGTCACGCTGGCACTGGGCGCCTTCGCGCTCGCCGCCGGGCTCGCGCCGCCGGCCAGCGCGCAGCAGCCCGCGCCACCGGCACCGGCAGTCACGGCGCCGGCCGACACCGTGGCCGCCATCCGCGCGCGCGGGCAGCTGATCTGCGGCGTCGGCGTCAATGCTGTCGGCTTCGCCCTCCCGGACAGCCGCGGCGAATGGCGCGGCCTCGATGTCGACACCTGCCGCGCGGTAGCCGCCGCGCTGCTCGGCGATGCCAGCAAGGTGCGCTTCATCCCGACCAGCACGCAGCAGCGCTTCACCATGCTGCAATCGGGCGAAATCGACCTGCTGGTGCGCGTCACCACCTGGACGCTCGGGCGCGAAGCGTCGCTCGGCCTCAGCTTCGCCGGCATCAATTTCTATGACGGCCAGGGCTTCATCGTGCGCGCCAATTCCGGCGTCACCACCGCCCGGCAACTCGACGGCGCCACCATCTGCGTGCTGCCGGGTACGACGACCGAGCTGAACCTTTCGGACTATTTCCGCACCAACAACATGCGCTTCACCCCGGTGGTCATCGAGAATTCGGAGGAGCTGCGCAGCGCCTTCCGGGCCGGACGCTGCGACGCCTATACCGACGACGCCTCCTCGCTCGCTTCCTTCCGTGCCGCCCAGGGGCCGGCGGCCGACCAGTTCACCCTGCTGCCCGACATCATCTCGAAGGAGCCGCTGGGGCCGGTGGTGCGCAAGGGCGATGCCCGCTTCTTCGACATCGTGCGCTGGAGCCTCTTCGCCATGCAGACGGCGGAGGAATTCGGCATCACCAGCCAGAACCTGGCGACCTTCAACGACAGCGCCAATCCGGACGTGCAGCGCTTCATGGGGCGGACCGGCGATCTTGGCCGCCAACTCGGGCTCGACAATGACTGGGCGCAGCGCATCATCCGCCAGGTCGGCAATTTTTCCGAAGTCTGGGAGCGCAACATCACCCCGCTGGGCATTCCGCGCGGGGTGAACAACCTCTGGAACCACGGCGGCCTGCACTACCCGCCGCCCATGCGCTGAAAGCGCATGGGAGGAGTCTTGTGTTTGACCTCAAAGCCGGCGCACGCATCCGCGTGCTTGGCTTTCGCGCCGCCAGGGCGCGCTGGCGGGTGAGGGCAGTCGCGCGCGGGGCCGCATTCGCGGCCCCGGTCTGCATCGGCTGGCGCCTCGCAGCCCGCCGGGACTGGTGGCGGCCTGCGGCCGCGGGTGCTTCCGTTATCTTGAAGCGGTGCGGGCGATCGGGGCGATGAATTGGGGTTCGGTGTCCCAGGGAAACAGGATCCAGGTGTCCTGGCTCACCTCGGTGATGAAGGTCTCGACCAGGGGCTTGCCGGCGGGCTTGGCATAGACCGTCGCGAAATGCGCCTTCGGCAGCAGGCCGCGCACCACGCGGGCCGTGGTGCCGGTATCGACAAGGTCATCCACCACCAGCCAGCCGCTGCCGTCCCCGGCGGCGGCCGGCATCTTGATCACATGCGGCCGGCCCTTTTCCTCCTCGTCATAGGTGACGATGGAAACGGTCTCGATCAGCCGGCAATCGAGTTCGCGGGCGACCACGGCGGCCGGGATCAGCCCGCCCCGGGTGATCGCGACGATGCCCGCCCAGGGACCTCGGTCCAGCAGCCGCCAGGCCAGCGCCTTGGCGTCCCGGTGCAGCTGGTCCCAGGTCACGGTGTAGTATTTCTCAGCCATCTAGAAGAGCTTCCCACCATTCGGGACCCGCAGGTCGGGCTTCAGCAGGACCACGGCGCCATTCTCGTCCGGAACGCCCAGCACCAGGACTTCGCTTGGGAAGCCGGCGATCCGGCGCGGCGGGAAATTCACCACCGCCATGACCTGCCGGCCGATGAGCTGGTCCGGGGCGTAGTGCGCCGTGAGCTGGGCGGAGGATCGCTTCACCCCGATCTCGCCCCCGAAATCGATGGTCAGCTTGATCGCCGGCTTCTTCGCTTCCGGGAAGGGTTCGGCGTCGATGACGGTGCCGACCCGGATGTCGATCCGCTCGAAATCGGCGACGGTGACGGGCTCTGCCATGGGGAGGGCTTAGCCGAGGGCAAGGCGCCGGGCCAGGGGCGTCTTGCCCGGGCGGAGCGGGCGTGACAGCTTCGGGTCATCTGTCATTTCGGCCGCCAGACCAGAGAACCCAGCCATGAAGCGCGATTTCCACCTCCCCGGCCGCAGTGCCGTCCATGCTGCCAACGGCATGGCGGCGACTTCCCACCCCGCGGCCACGCTGGCCGCGCTGGACGTGCTCCGCTCGGGCGGCAATGCGCTGGATGCGGCGATCGCCGCGGTCGCGGTGCTGGGCGTGGTGGAACCGGAATCGACCGGCATCGGTGGTGATTGCTTCTGCCTCTACGCGCCGGCCGGCACCGGCAAGGTGATCGCGCTCAACGGCTCCGGCCGGGCGCCGGCCGGCGCTTCCTACGCCGCGCTGAAGGCCAAGGGCGTCACGACGCTGGAGCAGACCTCGCCGCATGCCGTCACCGTGCCGGGCGCCGTCTCCGCCTGGGCGGCGCTGAACGCTGCCCATGGCCGCAAGAGCCTGGACGAGCTGCTGCAGGCGGCGATCGGCCATGCCGAGAATGGCTTCTTCGTGACGCCGCGCGTGGCGTCGGATTGGGAAGCGGCGAAGGGCAAGCTCGCGAAGCATCCCTCGGCGGCGCGGCGCTTCCTGAAGGACGGCCAGCCGATGCAGCTCGGCGAGCGTTTCGTGCAGCCGGAACTCGGCCGCACGCTCCGCACCATCGCTGCGAAAGGCGTGAAGGGCTTCTACGAAGGTGAGGTGGCGGCCGATATGGTCGCGACGCTGCGCGAGGCCGGCGGCACCCATACCGAGGAGGATTTCGCGCGCGGCGCCACGGTCGCCGAATTCGTGACGCCGATCAGCACGAAGTGGCGCGATGTCGAGGTGTTCCAGTGCCCGCCGAACGGCTCCGGCATGATCGCGCTCGAGATCCTGAACATCCTGAACGGCTTCGAGACGGTGCCGCAGGGCCCGCTTTCGACCGAGCGCCTGCACCGCCATATCGAGGCCGCGCGCCTCGCCTATCGCGACCGCGACGCCTTCCTGGCCGATCCGTCCCAGGTCGAGGTGCCGGTCGCGCATATCATCGACCCGGCCTATGGGGCGGCGCTGCGCGGCATCATCAGCGATGCGCGCGCGATGCCGGAACTGCCGCCGGCCGGCACCAGCGACCTCGCGAAGCACAAGGACACCGTCTACCTCTGCGTCGTCGATCGCGACGGCAATGCCTGCAGCTTCATCAACTCCCTGTTCGAGAGCTTCGGGTCCGGCATCCTGGCCGAACGCGCCGGCGTCATGCTGCAGAACCGCGGCTACGGCTTCCGCTTCCAGGAAGGTCACCCGAACTGCATCGCGCCGAACAAGCGCCCGATGCACACCATCATCCCCGGCATGGTGATGAAGAATGGCGAGGCGATCATGCCCTATGGCGTGATGGGCGGGCATTTCCAGCCGATGGGGCACACGTTGTTCCTGTCCAACCACTTCGAATTCGGCCTGGACCCGCAGGAAGCGATCGACCTGCCGCGCCTCTTCCCGCAGGGCGGCAAGGTGCAGGTGGAACGCGGCATCCCCGCCGATGTGGTCGACCGGCTGAACCGGCTCGGCCATGACTGCACCCTGATCGACAAGCCGCATGGCGGTGGCCAGGCGATCCTGATCGACCGCCAGCGCGGCTCGCTGATCGGCGGCTCCGACCCGCGCAAGGATGGTTGCGCGATGGGTTACTGAGTGGCCGCGGCGCGCGGAGCCTCGTCCCGCGCGCCCGTCCGTGGCGATCCTTCCGTCCTTCAGCGAGTTGTCCGATGACCGAACCCTGCGACCTCACCGCCGTCGAAGCGCGCCGCCTGATCGGCGGCCGCAAGCTGTCCCCGGTGGAATTGCTGCAGAGCTGCCAGGCGCGGATCGACGCGGTGAACCCGGCGGTGAACGCCATGGTCGCCGAGGATCGCGCGGCCGCGCTCGCGGCAGCCAGGGACGCCGAGGCGGCGGTGATGCGCGGCGATGATCTCGGCCCGCTGCATGGCCTGCCGGTCGGCATCAAGGACCTGGAGGAAGTGCAGGGGCTGCGTACGACCTATGGCAGCCCGATCTTCCGCGACTTCGTGCCCGATGCCGATTGCGCGATGGTCGCCAATCTGCGCCGTGCTGGCGCAATCGTCATCGGCAAGACCAACACGCCGGAATTTGGCGCCGGCGCCAATACGCGCAACACCGTCTATGGCGTGACCGGCAATCCCTTCGATCCAACGAAGTCGGCCGCCGGTTCTTCGGGTGGATCGGCGGTGGCGCTGGCGACCGGCATGGCGCCGATCTGTTCCGGCTCTGACACCGGCGGGTCGCTGCGCAACCCGGCCGCTTTCTGCGGCATCGTCGGCTACCGGCCCTCGCCGGGGCTGGTGCCGTCGGAGAAGCGTGGGCATGGCTGGTCCAACCTGCCGGTGCTGGGGCCGATGGCGCGCAACGTGCCGGATGCCTGCCTGATGCTCTCCGCCATGGCATCGGACGATGCGCGGGACCCGCTGGCCTATACGCTGCATGGGCGCGCGGTGCGCGCCAAGCCGGCGCTGTTCTCGCCGCCGCGGCAGCTCGACCTGGCATCGCTGCGCCTGGCCTTCACGCCGGATTTCGGCCTGGCGCCGACCGAGACCCATATCCGCGACGTCTTCGCGCAACGCGTCGCCGCCCTGGCACCGATGTTCGCGGCCGCCGAGGAAGCGACGCCCGACTGCAGCGGCGGCGACGAGGCCTTCGAGGTGCTGCGCGCCGCGGGCTTCCTCTCCGGCCACCAGCAGAAGGTGAAGGAACGGCCGCAGGATGTCGGCCCGAACGTGATCGCGAATGTGGAGGAGGGGCTGCGCTACAGCCTGGACGACTATGCCCGCGCCGCGGCGTCGCAGACCCGCATCTACCGCGATTTCCAGCGCTTCTTCGCCAAGCACGACGTGCTGGTGACGCCGTCCATCACCATCAGCCCGCGCCCCTGGCGCGAGCTGTATCCGGCGGAAATCGACGGCAAGCCGACCCGCTCCTATTTCCACTGGCTGTCGCTGGCCTACTACGTGACGCTGGTCGGTCATCCGGCGGTGTCGTTGCCGCTCGGCCTCGACCGCAACGGCATGCCCTTCGGCCTGCAGATCGTCGGCCCCCGCGGCGGCGATGCCTTCGTGCTGGGTGTCGCCGCGGCGATCGAAGCGGCCTTCGCCGGCGACGCCACCCTGGCGCGTCCGGCGCCCGACCTGGGCAAGCTGCGGGCGGCGCCGCCGATCAGCGCCGCGGAGGCGTTCCTGACCTGGGGCTGAGCCCCTGGCGGGTCAGGCGCTGCCGCTGCCGGGCGCCGCCCCAGTAAAGGCGTTGAAGGTCTGCAGCGTATAGGTGTCCTTCACGCCGGCCACGGTCTGGATCCGCTCCACGACGAAGAATCCGATGTCGCGGCCCGACTCCAGGTAGAATTTTCCCAACAGGTCGTATTGACCGGAGGTGGAGTGCATCTCCGACAATTCCTCGATGGTGTCGGCCATCTCGCGCGCCACGCGATAGGCTTGGCCCATCTCGCATTTGATCATCACGTAGATCGCCCGCATCGCGGCACCTCATCCCAATCGCGGCCGGAGCATGCCGCCAGGACGGCCGGCGCGTCCAGGGGCGGGGGCGGCGGCGCGAGGCCGCGTGACGACAGCCAAGTGTGACGCTAACGTCCCGCGTTTTCGCCGGTCAGGCAGGGGGAGCGTGGATGAACGAGGTGAAGCGGGTCGCGCAGGCGCGCAGCGGCGGCAAGCTGCTGGCCGATGCGCTGGTGGCCCAGGGCGTGACGCATGCTTTCTGCGTCCCCGGTGAGAGCTATCTCGACCTGCTCGATGGCCTCTATGCTGTCCGCAACCACCTGCAACTCGTCACCTGCCGGTTCGAAGCCGGTGCGGTGCACATGGCCGAAGCGCATGGCAAGCTGACCGGCCGGCCGGGCGTCGCCATCGTCACCCGCGGCCCCGGCGCCTGCCATGCCGCGATCGGCGTGCATGTGGCGCAGCAGGACAGCACGCCCCTCGTCCTCCTCGTCGGACAGATCCCGGTCGAGGAGACCGATCGCGAAAGTTTCCAGGAAGTCGACTACCGCCGCATGTTCTCGCCCATCGCCAAATGGGTGATCCAGATCGACGATGCCCGGCGCATCCCGGAAATCATCGCCCATGCTTTCGATGTCGCGGTCAGCGGCCGCCCCGGCCCGGTCGTCGTCGCGATCAGCGAGGAAATGCAGAAGCACCAGGTGACGGTGCCCGATATCGGCCCCGCCGAGGTGATGCCGCCGCATCCGGCGCCGGAGGCGATGGCACGCCTTTCCGCCATGCTCGCCAAGGCGCAGCGCCCGCTTGCCATCCTGGGTGGCTCCGGCTGGACCCCCAACGGCAAGAAGGCGATCGCCGAATACCTCATCGCCAACGACCTGCCCGTCGCGGTCTCCTTCCGCCGCCAGGGCCTGTTCGACGGCACCCACCCGAACTTCGCCGGCGATCTGGGCGTCGGCGCCGATGCCGGCCTCGTCGCCCGCGCCCGGGAATCCGACCTGATCCTGGCCATCGGCACCCGCCTCGGCGAGCCGGTCAGCCAGGGCTACACCCTGTTCGATATGGCCGGCGCCACGCCGATCGTGCATGTCCACCAGGAACGCACCGAAATCGGCCGGGTCTATCGCCCGGCGCTGGGTATCGTCAGCGATCTCAATGCCTTCGCCGGCGCCGCGCAATCCAGCCGGCCGGTCGCCAATCCCGTATGGTCCGACTGGCGCCAGGCGCTGCATGACCAGCGCCTGCAGCAGGCCGAAGCCCCCGACTACGAAGGGCCGCTCAATCTCGCCCGCGCCCTGCAGGCACTCGAGAAGGTGCTGCCCGACGACACCATCTTCACCACCGATGCCGGCAACTTCGCCACCTGGCCGACCCGCTTCACCCATGTGAAGGAAGGCCAGGAGTTCCTCGGCCCGACCAATGGCGCCATGGGCTACGGCGTGCCGTCGGCCATCGGCGCCAAGATCACCTTTCCCGAGCGCCCGGTGATCTGCTTCGTCGGCGATGGCGGCTTCCTGATGACCGGCCAGGAAATCGCCACCGCCTTCCACCACGCGGTGAACCTGGTGATCCTGGTCTTCAACAACCAGATGTACGGCACCATCCGGATGTACCAGGAGCGGACCTACCCGCACCGCATCTCCGGCACCGCGCTGACCAACCCCGACTTCGCCAAGTTCATCGAAGCCTTCGGCGGCCACGGCGAAATCGTCGAAACCACCGAAGACTTCGTCCCTGCCGTCCAGCGCGCGCTGGCCAGCGGCAAGCCCGCCATCGTCGAAGTCCGCACCAACCCCGAACAGGTCACCAACCGCGCCACCATCGCCGACCTGCGCGAGCAGGCTGCGAAGACCGGCGGCACCACCCCGCCCGGCACCCCGGCCGCCCGGCCGACAACGCCCGCACCTCGTCGGACGACGCCGCGGCCGCGCTGAGGTTGCGCCCTGGGGAAGGCGCCGCCTTCCCCAG
>DASYDR010000211.1:0-8748 GCA_036499545.1 Roseomonas sp.
GCCGGCGGCGTGTTCAGCAGCGCGCTGATCCATGGCCCGCGCTTGCTGCCGGCACCGGTGCGCCGGCTGGCGCTGCACCGGCCGGTGCTGTTCGCCATCGTCTGCGGGCTGCTGCTGGCGCTGATCGGCTGGGCTTCCGGCGGTGCCAGCTATGGCACCGGCTATGACCAGGCGCGGCTGCTGGTCGAAGGCAGGCCTGGGCTCACCGCCGATTTCCCGCTCTGGAAGATGCTGGCCACCATCATTTCCTATCTGAGCGGCATTCCCGGCGGCATCTTCGCGCCCTCCCTCGCCATCGGCGCGGGCTTCGGGCATTGGCTGGCCGCGCTGCTGCCGAGCGTGCCGGGCGGCACCTTCGTGCTGCTCGGCATGGTCGCCTATTTCTCCGGCGTGGTGCAGGCGCCGATCACGGCCGCCGTCATCGTGCTGGAGATGAACAGCGCGCCCGGCATGGCGGTGCCGCTGATGGCCACGTCACTGCTCGCCTTCGGTGCCTCCAAGCTGGTCTGCCGCCGCGCCCTCTATGGCGAGATGGCCAAGCGCTTCCTCGCGGCAGGGCGCTGACCCCGCGCCCGACAACCCCGCGGCCGCAGGCTGCCACTGGACTCTGCGGGGCGAGCGCAGCGATGCTCCGGGGCCGCGCATGCGGCCCCGCGCGCGACCATCAGCCGCCGCCAGCGCGCCCTGACCGCGCGCAAGCCAAGGCCGCGCATGCGGCCGCCGGCGCCTGAGGAAATTATAGATTCTCCTGCAGGCGCGGCATCAGCTCGACCAGGTTGCAGGGCCGGAAGCGGGCGTCGAGCTGATGCACCAGGATATCGTCCCAGCCATCCTTGCAGGCCCCGGTCGAGCCCGGCAGGGCGAACAGGTAGGTGCCGCCGGCGACGCCGCCGATGGCGCGGGACTGGATCGTGGAGGTGCCGATCTTCTGGTAGCTCAGCATCCGGAACAGCTCGCCGAAGCCGGTGATCTCCTTCTCCAGCACCCGGGCGAAGGCTTCCGGCGTCACGTCGCGGCCGGTGATGCCGGTGCCGCCGGTGGTGATGACGCAATCGATCACCGGATCCGCGATCCAGGCGCGCAGGACGGCTTCGATGACATCCGCCTCGTCGCGTTCGATGCGCCGGGCGGCCAGGCGATGCCCGGCCGCTTCGATCCGCTGCGCCAGGGTGTCGCCGGAGCGGTCGGTGGCCAGGTCGCGGGTGTCGCTGACGGTCAGCACCGCGATGTTCACGGGCAGGAAGGCGCGGCTTTCGTCGATCGGCATCGGGCTGGCTCCGGGCTGTTGCCCGCAATGTGGGCCGCCCGGCCACCGGCGCAAAGTCAGCGCGCCTCGCTCCGCTGTAGCATGGCCAGGATGTCCTGGGTGGAGGCGAAGCGGGGGAAGGCGCCGCCGGCCAGCGCATCGAGGCTCGGCGCCGGCAGGCTGAGCCGCGCCGCATAGGCCCAGGAGAAGGACAGCACGCGGCGGACGAAATCCCGCGTCTCATCGAAGGGGATCGCTTCGATATAGAGGAAGGGGTCGTCGCGATGCGCGGTCGCCGGCTGCCAGCGCAGCACGCTGCCGGGCCCGGCATTATAGGCCGCCAGCAGCCGGATCAGATTGCCTTCCACGCCTTCCTGGCGGGTCAGCAGCAGCAGATAGCGCTGGCCGAGTTCCAGCGACAGGCCGGGCTCGTGCAGGCGGTCGACCGCGTCGCCGGCCAGGGTCGGGTCATTGGTGATCAGGCTCGCCGTTTCCGGCATCAGCTGCATCAGGCCGCGCGCGCCGGCGCGGGAAATCGCGGTCGGCTCGAAATTCGATTCCTGCCGGGTCACGGCATAGAGCAGCGCCGGATCGATGCGGAAGCCGCCTTCCGGCGACAGCCGCGGCATCGGCACGGCCTGCGCGACGGCGGCGGGCTCGGCGCCCGGCAGCCGCTGCGCGAGCTGGCCCGCCAGATGCTGCAGCCCGGCATGGGAGGCGATCTGGTGCAGGGCGCGCAACAGGTCGGGGTTGCGCTCCGCCCGCGAATAGAGGCGGCGGAGTTCCGCTTCGGCGCGCGCCCGCTGGCCGACCTGCAGCAGCGCCAGCGCGCGCCAGCCGGCGGGGATCGCGGCGATCCGCGCGGCATCGCCAGGCTCCGCCGCTTCCCGCGTGCGGCCGAAGCCGGGATCGAGGCCGAGCGCGCGGCGCGCCACCTGGCCGTAGAAGCTGCGCGGCGCCTCCGCCGCGCGCTGCATCCAGGGCACGTAGAGCGCCGGCTGCCGGGTGCGGACCGCGGCGCGGGCGGCCCAGAAGGCGGCGGCGGCGCGTTGGTCCGGCGTGGCGTCACCGGCTTCGGCGGCGGCCTGGAACAGCGGCAGCGCCTGCGCGAAATCGCCGAGGCCCCAGGCGGCGAGCCCGGCGACATAGCCGGCCCGGCCGGCGGGGTCGCCGGCGCGGGTGAGCGTGGTGGCCAGCGCCAGCGCCTCCGCGTCGCGGCCGGCGCGGAAGGCGCTGGCCGCCGCGTCCACCCTGCGCGCCATGGCCGGCGCGGCCGGGCGGGGCGGCTGCGCCGGGCGCGCCACCGGCACGGCTTCCGCGTCCGGCGACAGGGCGCGGACCACGGGGGCCGGCGGCACCGCGTCATCCGGGCCGGCGGTCCGCACCAGCAGGGCGTGGATCTCGGGCGCGTCCGGCTGGTCGCCATACTGCGCGAGCCAGCCGCGCAGCGCGTCCAGCCCGGGATTCTCGGCGCCGTCGCGCAGCCAGCGATGCGCCAGCACATGGCCGAGCAGGCGGCGGTCGGACAGGCGGGCCTGTTCGCGGATCGCCCGCGCATCCTCGCCACGCGCCTGGAAATCGAAGATGCGGCGCAGCCGGGCCGCGGTCGCTTCGGGCAGCGGCTGCGGCAGGCCCGCGACTGGGGGCGCGCCTTCGCGGAAGGGAATGGTTGCGGCACCGCGCGGCAGGTCCTGGGGTCGGACCTGCCGATCCGCGGTCGTCTGGTTGGCCCGTTGCGCGATGGCCGCCTGGGGGAGGGCGAGCCAGCACGGGAGCCCGGCCAGGGCCACGAAGGCCATGACATGGGCTCGCTGGGCCATGGGGCAGAGCGCGCGCATGGCGATGGCAGAGGTACAGTCGCGAAGGTTTCGTGTCGAGCGCAGATCGGTCGACGGCGCGTTACGTTGTGACGAATGTCACAATCGCGGGGGCCGCGCGCCCGCCGCCGGTCAATCCCCGGCCAGCGTCGCGCGCAGCAGCAGCAGGTCCGCCCAGGCATCGCGCTTGGCGATCGGGGTGCGCAGCAGATAGGCGGGGTGGAGCGTCGCCAGCGTGGGCAGTGGGCCGAGGCCCGGCACGTCGATTTCCCGCCAGCGGCCGCGCAGGCGGGTGATGCCTTCCTTGCTGCCGAGCAGGCCCTTGGCCGCGGTGCCGCCCAGCAGCACCAGCCGCCGCGGCCGCACCAGCGCGATGTGGCGCAGGATGAAGGGCAGGAACAGCGCGATCTCCGCATCGCTCGGCGTGCGGTTGCCGGGCGGCCGCCAGGGCAGGATGTTGCTGATGTAGAAGCTCTCGGCGCGGCTGAGCCCGATGCTGGCCAGCATGCGGTCCAGCAACTGGCCGGAGACGCCGACGAAGGGCTTGCCGAGCCGGTCCTCATCCGCGCCCGGCGCTTCGCCCACGAACATCAGCCCGCTCGCCGCGACGCCGTCGGCGAAGACCAGATTGGTCGCGGTGTCACGGAGGGAGGAGCCGTCGAAGGCCTGGATCGCGGCGCGCAGCGCCTCCAGCGTGTCGGCGCTCTCCGCCATCGCGGTGGCGCGGGAGGTGATGGGCGTACCGATGGCGATCGGCGCCGGCACCAGCCGTGGCGGCGCGGCGGCCGGCGCTTCCTCCGGCCCGGGCAGGGTGGCCGGGCGTGGCGCGGGCGCGGCGAAGCGGTCGGGCGGCGCGTCTTCCAGCGCCTCCTCCACACCCCAGTCGAGCTGCAGCCTCAGCGCCGCGAGCAGCGCCTCGCTCTCCGCGTCCATGCGTCCCCTGATACGGGCGGCGTGGCCGCCCCGCCAATCCCATGCGCCATGCGTCGGGCGCTTCGCACCCTGCGCATGATAGCGGCCGGGCGGGGTTCCGCGCCGGCGGGCGAGAGGCTACATGCGAAGGGCAAGCGGAGGAACCCGGCCAGCATGAGCGAAGCGGAACAGCGCGAGAGCATGGAATTCGACGTGCTGATCGTCGGCGGCGGCCCATCCGGCCTGGCCGCGGCGATCCGCCTGAAGCAGCTCGCGCCCGAGGCCGCCATCTGCCTGGTGGAGAAAGGCAGCGAGATTGGCGCCCATATCCTGTCGGGCGCGGTGCTGGAGCCGCGGGCGCTGGACGAGCTGATCCCGGATTGGCGCGACGATCCGCCGGCGCTGGCGACGCCCGCCGGCGACGACCGCTTCATGCTGCTGACGGAGACCAAGGCCTACCGGCTGCCGACCCCGCCGCAGATGAACAACCACGGCAACTACATCGTCAGCCTGGGCAATGTCTGCCGCTGGCTTGGCGCCAAGGCCGAGGCGCTCGGCGTCGAGATCTATCCAGGCTTCGCCGCCTCCGAGACGATCATCGAGGATGGCGTCGTGAAGGGCGTCGTCGCCGGCGTGATGGGCATCACCAAGGATGGCGGCAAGGGCCCCGACTACCAGCCGGGCATGGAGCTGCGCGCCAGCTACACGCTGTTCGGCGAAGGCTGCCGCGGCTCGCTGACCAAGAAGCTGTTCGAGCGCTACAACCTGCGCGACGGCGTCGCGCCGCAGACCTTCGGCCTCGGCCTCAAGGAACTGTGGGAGATCCCGAAGGAAAAGCACACGCCCGGCCTGGTGTGGCATTCCGCCGGCTGGCCGCTGAAGTCCGACACCTATGGCGGCTCCTTCCTCTATATGCTGGGGGAGAACTTGGTCTCGGTGGGCTTCGTGGTCGGGCTCGACTACCCGAACCCCTGGCTGTCGCCCTTCGAGGAATTCCAGCGCTTCAAGACCCATCCCGCGGTGCGCGGCTTCTTCGAAGGCGGCAAGCGCATCGCCTATGGCGCGCGGGCGCTGAACGAGGGCGGGCTGCAATCCGTCCCGAAGCTGGTCTTCCCGGGCGGCGCGCTGATCGGCGACACCGCGGGCTTCCTCAACGTGCCAAAGATCAAGGGCACGCATACCGCGATGAAGTCCGGCATGCTGGCCGCCGAGGCCGTCGCCGCGGCGCTGGCCGGCGAGGCGCGGCCGCCGGTGCTGGACAGCTACCCCGAGGCGCTGAAGGCGAGCTGGGTCTGGACCGAGCTGGCGGGCGTGCGCAACATCCGTCCGGGCTTCGCGAAATGGGGTCTCTGGGGCGGGCTGCTGAATGCCGGGCTCGACACCTACCTGTTGCGCGGCAAGGCGCCCTGGACCATGGCGCACCACGCCGACAATGCCAGCCTGAAGCAGGCGGCGGACGCGCCGCGCATCGCCTATCCGAAGCCGGACGGCGTGCTGACCTTCGACCGGCTTTCCACGGTGTTCCTGTCGAACACCAATCACGAGGAAAACCAGCCGGCGCATCTGAAGCTGCGCGACCCGGCGGAATGGAAGGGCGTGAACTGGGACCAGTTCCGCAGCCCGGAAAGCCGCTATTGCCCGGCCGGCGTCTATGAGGCGGTGGGGGCGGAGGCGGAGCAGGTGTTGAAGGGCGCCGTCGAGGCCGGCTCCGCGCCCGGCGCACGGCTGGTGATCAACGCGCAGAACTGCGTGCACTGCAAGACCTGCGACATCAAGGATCCGGACCAGAATATCGACTGGTGCACGCCGGAGGGTGGCGGCGGGCCGAACTACATCGGCGGGATGTAGGCCTGCTTCCGGCCGCCGCCGCCCGACCGCTTCGACAAGGCCTGGGTGGCGGCGGGCCGAACTACATCGGCGGGATGTAGCCCGCCGGCCGTCGCGCGATTCCGTTGCGCGGCGGCCGTGGAACTTGCTTTGCTGCATCCCATCCCACCGGGAGGGACGACCATGCGGACCATCACGCGCCTTGCCCTGGCCGCCTGCGCCACGCTCGCGCTGCTGGCGCCACCCGCCCTGGCGCAGAAGGGCGGCAGCGGCACCAGCACTTATCGCGACAGCTCGGGCCGGGTGAGCGGCACGGCGGAGCGCGGCACCGGCGGCGGCACCACCTACCGCGACGGCTCCGGCCGGATTACCGGCACGGCGGAGCGGAGCGGCAGCGGCACCACCTTCCGGGACGGGTCGGGCCGCATCAGCGGCACCGCGACGCGTGACGGCAGCGGCGGCAGCACCTTCCGTGACAGTTCCGGCCGGATCACCGGCACCGCGAGCCGCGACAGCACCGGCACGGTGACCATGCGCGATGCCTCCGGCCGCATCACCGGCACCGAAACCCGCGACAGCACCGGGCGCGTCACTACCCGCGACGCCAGCGGCCGCATCACCGGGACACGCTAGGCTTTCCTGAATAGACTGATTGGTCTAGAGAAGACTGATCGGTCTATCACGAGGAGAGCCGCCATGCCCGCCCCTGTGCCGCCATTCACGCGCGAAACCGCCATTGCCAAGGTCCGGATGGCGGAGGATGGCTGGAACAGCCGCGACCCCGACCGGGTGTCGAAGGCGTATACGGAAGACAGCCAGTGGCGGAACCGCGCCGAATTCCCGCGCGGCCGCGCGCAGATCGTGGACTTCCTGACCCGGAAATGGGCGCGGGAGCTGGATTACCGCCTGATCAAGGAGCTGTGGTCCTTCGACGGCAACCACATCGCGGTGCGCTTCGCCTATGAGTGGCGCGACGACAGCGGCCAGTGGTTCCGCTCCTACGGCAACGAGAACTGGGAATTCGACGCGGAGGGCCTGATGCAGCGCCGCTTCGCCTCGATCAACGACCTGCCCATCCAGGCGGCGGAGCGGAAGTTCCATTGGCCGCTCGGCCGCCGCCCCGAGGATCATCCGGGCCTCTCCGACCTCGGGCTGTGACGCGCACCGTCTTCGAGAAACCGGACGCGATCGCGCTGGTGGCCGAGGTGTTCCGGGAACTCGGCTACGAAGGCGCGTCGATGAGCGGCATCACGGCGCGCACGCGGCTGTCGAAGGGCAGCCTCTATCACTTCTTCCCCGGCGGGAAGGAGGAGATGGCGGCGGCGGTGCTGGCGCATGTCGATGCCTGGTTCGCGGCCGAAGTCTTCGCACCGCTGGAGCGGGATGCGCCGCCGGCCGCGATCGCGCGCATGTGGGATGCGGTCGATGCCTATTTCCGCTCCGGGCGGCGGATCTGCCTGATCGGCGCCTTCGCGCTGGATGGGACGCGGGACCGTTTCGCGGCGCCGATCCAGGGGTATTTCCAGCGCTGGATCACGGCGCTGGCCGGCGCGCTGGTCCGCGGCGGCGTGGCGCCAGGGATGGCGACGCCGCTGGCGGAAGATGCAGTCGCCGGCATCCAGGGCGCGCTCACGCTCGCCCGCGCCTTGCGCGATGACGGCATCTTCGCGCGCCTGCTGGCGCAGTCGCGGGCGCGGCTGGAGGCCGCTCTCGCCACCGCGCCCTGAGGCCACCCCTTCACGCAGGGGCGGGGCCGGGGCAAGAGTGCGGCTCCATACGAAGGACGCATTTCATGGCCCAGGCCGCTCCCGCCGGTTTCCAGCACGGCATCACGCTGGATGCCGCCATCACCATCGCCCGCGAGACGCTTGCGAAGGGGCGTGAACTGGGCCTGGCGCCGCTCACCGTCGTGGTGCTGGATGCGGGCGGGCATCGCAAGGCGCTGCTGCGCGAGGACGGCTCCTCCCTGCTGCGGCCGCAGATCGCGGAAGGCAAGGCGTTCGGTGCCCTCGCGCTCGGCTTCGGCACGCGGGAACTGGCGCGCCGCGCCCAGGCGACGCCGGGTTTCACCAATGCCCTGTCCGACCTGGCCGGCGGCAGCGCCGTGCCGGTGGCCGGCGGCGTGCTGGTGAAGACGGCCGATGGCGCGGTGCTGGGTTCGGTCGGCGTGTCCGGCGATGCCTCGGACAAGGACGAGGTCTGCGCCGTCGCCGGCATCCGCGCCGCCGGCCTGACGCCGGAGACCGGCGACCCGGTCTGACCGCAGCCGGCAGGCTCGCTCAGTCGAGAGCGAGCTTCGCCAGCACGTCGGTCGCGCGATAGCTTTCCGGCACGGTGTCGACGAGAAGCGCCGTCGACACCGCATTGCCGGTGCGCAGCGGCAGGATCGCCTGATAGGCCGGCGACCGGTACCAGGCTTCGGCCCGGGCCCGGTCGGGGAAGGCGATGATCACCAGATCCCCGGCCCAGCCTTCCTCCAGCACGGTGACTGGCTGGCCATGGACGAGGAAGCGGCCCTCGAAGGGGGCCAGCGTCGCGTCGATGCGCCGCAGGTAGTCGGCAATGGCGGGGCCCAGCGTGACCTGGCGCAGATTGGCGACGGCGAGAGTTGGCATGGCGGCTTCGGTTCCTGGCCTGTGATGGACAGGCCGGATTCTGCGCGGAAAGCGCCGCGGATCGATTACCTCCGAGGTCATGCGCATGCATCAGCGCGGCTTCACGCCGCGCCGGTGCGAGCGCATTCTCCCGCAACGTTCCTTGGGGGAAATCCATGCTCCGCATTCACGGCATTCCGCGCTCGCGCGCCTTTCGCTGCATCTGGGCGGCGGAGGAGGCGGGGCTGGCCTATGAGGTCATCCCCGTCGACCACCGCACCGATGTGCAGGCGCCGGAATTCCGCGCCATCAATCCGAACGCCAAGATCCAGGTGCTGGTCGATGGCGGCCT
>DASYDR010000212.1:0-17726 GCA_036499545.1 Roseomonas sp.
CCACATGGAACAGGATGATCTGGCGGATGAGGCTGGGCTGGTTCGGCGGCGGCGGGACCGGGTGCATGCCCGGATGATAGGACCCGCCGCGCCATCGAGGCATGGCATTCGTGACAGACGATGTCGCTTTGCGCGATGCCACAGACAATACTGGGTTCGCGGCATGGAGCGGCGAGGCTCCATCGGCGCGGCAAGGAGCGGAGGCTGACCATGCGCGTGCTTCTGGTCGAGGATAACAGCCGGCTGGCGATGCTGCTCAGCGAAGGGCTGCGGCGGGCCGGGTGGGAAGCCAACAGCGTGGCCCGGCTTGAGGACGCGGCGGCGGCGGTCGATGTCTACCAGTATGATGTGGTGCTGCTCGATCGCGGGCTGCCGGATGGCGATGGGCTCGACCTGGTGCGCCGATGGCGGCAGCGGCCGGAAGCGCCGCCGGTGCTGGTGCTCACCGCGCGCGGCGCGGTGGCCGAGGTCTGCGAGGGCCTCGACCTGGGCGCCGATGACTACATCGTCAAGCCGGTCACGCTCGCCGAGTTGGTATCGCGGCTGAATGCCGCCTTGCGGCGCAGCGGACGCGCGCTCGCGCCCGTGGTCATCGGCGCGCTGTCCTACGAACCGCTGTCACGCGCCATCACCATCGGCGATGCACCTTTCGATCCGCCGCCGCGCGAAAGGACCGTGCTGGAGGCGTTGCTGCGGGCGGTGCCGCGCCCGGTCGCCAAGGAGATGCTGGAGGCGCGCCTGGCCGGGCTGGAGCGGGCCCCGCAAAGCAACGCCGTCGAAGTCTATGTGCACCGGCTGCGCGCGCGGCTGACGGCGGTCGGTGCCAAGGTGGAAATCAAGACCGTGCGCGGCCTGGGCTATCGCCTGGCCCAGGCCGGCGATGCCGAAGGCGAATTGCGGGCGGGCTGACGGCTCGGCTGGTTCGGACACGAGGCACCGGCCGGCATCGTCCTGCCGGCTTCAGGCCGGGCGCACCCGCCGCTTGGCCGGATCAGGCCTGCGGCCGGATCGGCGCCGGCTGCGGCGGGCTCGGGCTGGCCGGCGGCAAGGACGCCGCGCCGCCGATCCAGGCAGCGAGGATGGCGGGCCAGAGTGGCGCCGCCCAGGGCTGGGGCCGGGTCTTCGCCGCCGTCGCTTCGGTCGTCCGGGTCGTATCCATCGCGGGGCCTCCCATGGCCTTCGATACTGCGATGGGAGGCTGCGGGCGCGTCCTCGGCGGGGCGAGAAGAAGGCAGGAACAAGGCGATGTATTTCGCGGTGTTTCCAATGCCTTGCCCGGATGTGTTGCGGCACCGCCGCAATCCGGGCCGGGCCATCGGCGCGATCGGCCATGACCGCCCATTCTCAGATCGGCTCCGCCGCGCCTATCCTGTGGCCGAAGCGCCAGGGCCCCATGCAGACCAATTTCACCCTCGATCAGCTCCGCGATCCCGATACGGCGGAGAGTAACCGCATCCTGCGCACCTGCGTGCATTGCGGCTTCTGCACCGCGACCTGCCCGACCTTCGTGCTGTTGGGTGACGAGCTGGATTCGCCGCGCGGGCGCATCTACCTGATCAAGGACATGCTGGAGAATGACCGGCCGGCGACGCCGGAGGTGGTGAAGCATGTCGACCGCTGCCTCTCCTGCCTGTCCTGCATGACGACCTGCCCGTCGGGCGTGAACTACATGCACCTGGTCGACCATGCCCGGCAGCATATCGAGACGACCTATCGCCGGCCGCTGGCGGAACGCCTGCTGCGCCGCGTGCTGTCCTTCGTGCTGCCGCACCCCTTCCGCTTCCGCCTGGCGCTGGTGGGCGCCACGCTGGCACGACCGCTCGCGGGGCTGGTGCCCGGCGGCTCCATGACCGCGCAGCGGCTGCGGGCGATGCTGCGGCTGGCGCCGGGCCAGGTGCCCTCCCCTTCCGCCACCGAAGGTGCGCGGGTGCATGCGGCGGCAGGTCCGCGCCGCGGCCGCGTGGCGCTGCTGGCCGGCTGCGCGCAGCAGGTGCTGTCACCCGCAATCAATGAAGCGACGATCCGCCTGCTGACCCGCATGGGGATCGAGGTGGTGGTCGCGAAGGGTGCCGGCTGCTGCGGCGCGCTCGACCACCACATGGGTCATCATGATCCGGCGATGCGGCTCGCCGGCGTCAATATCGAAGCCTGGTCGCGGGAGATCGCGGGCGAAGGACTGGACGCCATCGTGGTCAATGCCTCCGGCTGCGGCACCACGGTGAAGGATTACGGCTTCATGTTCCGCACCGGCCCGCTGGCGGAGAAGGCCGCCAGGGTCTCCGCCCTGGCCGCCGATATCAGCGAGGTGCTGACCCGCTTCGGCTATAAGCCGAGCCGCGCGGCGCCGGGCCTGACCGTCGCCTACCATGCCGCCTGTTCCCTGCAGCATGGCCAGAAGATCACCGCCGAGCCGAAAGCGCTGCTGAACACCGCGGGCTTCACGGTGAAGGAGCCGGCGGAGGGCCATCTCTGCTGCGGCAGCGCCGGCACCTACAACCTGATGCAGCCGGAGATCGCGGGGCGGCTGAAGGAACGCAAGCTCGGCAACATTGCCCGGTTGCGGCCCGATGTGATCGCGTCCGGCAATATCGGCTGCCTGACCCAGCTCGGCGGCGGGACCACGCCGGCCGTGCATACGGTCGAGCTGCTGGACTGGATGGCGGGGGGGCCGAAGCCGGCCGCATTGGCCGGATGATCCGCCGCCGGCCCGGCGCCGGTCAGCTCTCGTAGCGGACCAGCGTCTCCACCGGCACGTCGAGGCGCTTGCGGCCGTCGAGGAAGGCCAGTTCGATCAGCGCCGCCGCGCAGGGCACCTCCGCGCCGGCTTGGCGCAGCAGGTTGATGCAGGCGGCCATGGTGCCGCCGGTCGCCAGCAGGTCGTCCAGCACCACCACGCGTGCGCCCTTCGGCACCGCATCCGCCTGCATCTCCACCCGGTCGGTGCCGTATTCCAGCGCGTAGTTCAGCCCGATCGTCAGGCCTGGCAGTTTGCCCGGCTTGCGGATCATCACGAAACCCAGCCCCAGTTCCAGCGCCAGCGGCGCCGCCACCAGGAAGCCGCGGCTTTCGATCCCTGCCAGCACATCCGGCTTGTAGGGCCGGATCCGCTCCGCCAGTTGCGCCACCGCCGCCTGCCAGGCCGGGCCGTGCCGCAGCAGGGTCGAGATGTCATAGAACAGGATGCCGGGCTTCGGAAAATCCGGAATGCCGCGGATATGGGCCTTGAGGTCGAAAGGTTCGGTCATGGGCATGGCGTCCCGCTGCAAAGAAGCGCGCCTTCTGCCCGCTCGGCCCGGTGATGCCAAGCCCGCCTGCTTGGCGCGCCAGGCTGGCCATGCGATGTGGCGTCCCATGTCCCGCATCGCCATCGCCAGCATCGCCGGCATCCTCGGCTTCCTGCTCTATGTCGCCGCCGTGCTGATCCTGGCCGACCTGGTGCTGCACCTGCACTGGACCCTGCAGATTGCCTTCTTCGCCCTGGCCGGCATCGTCTGGGCCTGGCCCGCGAAGTGGCTGATGTTCTGGGCGGCCCGGGGATAGCTGCTCCTTCGGGGAACGCCCCGCCTTTCCGGGACGGCGCTACCCCTCGATGGCGGCCGCGATCACCGGCGCCAGGCCGCGGAATTCGGCGGCACGGGGGCTGCGGGCGCGCCAGGCGAGGCCGAGCGTACGGCGGGGACCGCCGACCGCCGCATCGCTTTCGATCGGCCGGAGGGCGACCCCGGTGCCGGCCAGGACGCCGCCATCGATCGCGAGTTGCGGCAGCAGGGTCACGCCCAGGCCGCCGGCGACCATCTGCACCAGCGTCTGCAGGGAGGTGGCGGCGAAACCATCGGTCGCCGCGGCGCCGGGCAGGCCGCAGGCGGACAGGGCGTGGTCGCGAAGGCAGTGGCCATCTTCCAGGAGCAGCAGGCGTTCGCCACCCAGCGCGGCGACGGGAATGCGGTCGCGATCGATGAGGCGGTGGCCTTCGGGCAGGGCCGCGAGGAAAGGGTCCTCGGCGATCGCCAGGGTTTCGGCATCGCCGGCGGCGACCGGCAGGGCGAGGAGCAGCAGGTCGAGCCGGCCGGCGGCCAGGCCATCCAGCAGCCGGTCGGTCAGGTCCTCCCGCAGCCAGAGGCGCAGGCGCGGGAAGGCGGCCCGCAGGGCCGGCATCAGGCGCGGCAACAGGAAGGGACCGATGGTCGGGATGACGCCGAGGCGGAGCGGGCCGGAGAGCGGGTCACGCGCCGTCGCGGCGGCTTCGGTCACGGCTTCGAGTGCCGCCAGCGCCCGGCGCGATTCGCGCAGAATCTCGAGCCCGAGCGGGGTGAAGACCGGCCGTTTGGCGCCGCCGCGCTCCAGCAGGGCGGCGTCGAGCTGGCGTTCGAGGGCGATGACCCCGGCCGACAGAGTCGACTGGGTGACGCCGCAGGCGCTCGCGGCCCGGCCGAAATGGCCGGTATCGGCAAGGGTGACCAGGTAGCGGAGCTGTTGGGGGCTGGGCAGGTGGCCCCCTGGAAGCGGCTTCATCGATCTTTCCGATGATTTTGACGAAAACTATTCATTGGCACCTTTTGCTGCAGCGCGCCATACCGGGCGCATCGCAACTGAACCTCCCGGGGGTATTCGCATGCTGACCGTTGGCGACAGCTTTCCTGCCTTTTCGCTCACCGCCGTGAAGGCCGGCCCCGAGGGCCTTGGCGGCCCGGGTGTGTCCTTCACCGAGATCAACTCCACCACCGACGAGGGCAAGTGGAAGATCGTCTTCTTCTGGCCGAAGGACTTCACCTTCGTCTGCCCGACCGAGATCGCCGCCTTCGCCAAGCTATCCGGCGAATTCGCCGATCGTGACGCGGTGGTCTACGGCGTTTCGACCGACAGCGAGTTCGTGCACCTGAACTGGCGCGTCTACAACGACGACATCCGCGACCTGTCGATCCCGATGCTGGCCGACATCAAGCGCGAGCTGTCGGGTGCGCTCGGCATCCTCGACAAGGACGCCGGCGTGCCGCTGCGCGCGACCTTCATCGTCGATCCGAACGGCACCATCCAGTGGGCCTCGGTCAATGGTCTGAACGTCGGCCGCAACCCGCAGGAAGTGCTGCGCGTGCTCGACGCGCTGCAGACCGACGAGCTCTGCCCCTGCAACTGGGAGAAAGGCCGCGACGTGCTGAAGCCGCAGGAACTGTTCTCCAAGGCCGCCTGAGCCTGTCGGGGGCGCCTCCGGGCGCCCCCGATCCCCCGCATCCTGATGCGGGGGTGCGGCGAAGCGGCCCGCGGGCCGCTTCCCCTCACCCGCTTTCGCCACCGCCCAACCAGAGGATCGCGCCATGTCGCTCGAGGCCCTGCGCAATGCGCTGCCGGACTATGCCAAGGATCTGAAGCTCAATCTCGGCAGCCTGGCCACCGAGCCGGTGCTGACGCAGCAGCAACTCGCCGGCACCTTCGTCGCCGCCGCCCTCGCCGCCCGCAACGCGCAGGTGATCCAGGCCATCAGCGCCGAATTCGCCCCGAAGCTGTCGCCGGAGGCGCTGACCGCGGCCAAGGCGGCGGCGTCCATCATGGGCATGAACAATGTCTATTACCGTTTCACCCATCTGGTGGGCGGCGACTATCCGAACCTGCCGGCCAGGCTGCGGATGAACGTCATGGCGAAGCCGGGCGTCGAGAAGGTGGATTTCGAGCTGTGGTCGCTCGCCGTCTCGGCCATCAACGGCTGCGGCATGTGCATGGAAGCGCATGAGAAGGTCGTGCTGCATGGCGGCCTCTCGAAGGAAGCCGTGCAGGCCGCGGTGCGCATCGCCGCCACCGTGCACGCCGTGGCCGCGACGCTGGATGGGGAGCGGGCGCTGGCCGCCTGAAACGCCATCGACGGTCCTTTGCCGATTATCGGCGAGGGACCGTATCGCACCGGTATGCGCCCGGTGGGTGATCATGTTACGCCGCGCGTTACGTCGTGGCCGTAGCAATCAGGATCGCCGCCCGTGTCCGTCCCAGGCGCCAGCTTTCCGGCGCCAGTCATCCGCAACGCTTTCGACGCCGCACGCTCGGCACCGCCGCCGGTGACGGTGTTGCTGGCGGTCTACAATGGTGACCGCTTCCTGCAGGCGCAGCTCGACAGCCTGCTGGCCCAGACCCATGCCGAATGGCGGCTGCTCTGGCGCGATGATGGCTCCAGCGACGGCAGCACCGGCATCATGGAGAGCTTCGCGGCCAACCAGCCCGCGGGCCGTGTCCGGCAATTGCAGGACGGGCGCGGCCATCTCGGCTCCGCCGGCAGCTTCGCCGCGCTGCTGAAGGCGGCACCGCCGGGCGACGCGATCGCCTTCTGCGACCAGGACGACATCTGGCTGCCGGAGAAGCTGGCGCGCGGGCTGCATGCGGTACAGGCAGAGCCAGGACCGGCGATGCATTGCGCGCGACAACGCATCGTGGATGCCGATCTCCAGCCGCTTGGCCTGTCCCCGCCGGCGCATCGCCGCCTCGGCCTGCGCAATGCGCTGGTCCAGAACATGGCCACCGGTTGCACGACCATCCTGAACGCCGAGGCGGCACGGCGCCTGGCCGCGCTGGCGGCGCCGCCCGGCGTGGTCTTCGACTGGTGGTGCTATGCGGCCCTGGCCGCGCTGGGCGCCCGGATCAGCTATGGCGCGGAACCGACCCTGCTCTACCGCCAGCATGGCGGCAATCAGGTCGGCGCCTCGGCATCCCATCTTGTCCGCCTGCGGCACGCCTTCACCGCGAAGCCGGGCGCCTTCCTGATCCGGGCCGCCGCGCTGTGGCGCGGGCTGGCGGCACAGGCGGCGAGCTTCGATACGGAGGCGCGGCGCCTCGCCCTCGCGGCGGCGGAATTGCCGGGGCTGCCCGGACCGCGGCGGCTGCTGGCGGCCCGCCGGCTTGGGCTGCACCGGCAGACCGTGGCGGAGGATCTGGCGCTGGCGCTCATCCTCCTCGGCGCCTGCGACAGGGCGTGACGGGCCGTCATTCCGCGCGCTTCGCCGCGCGGGGCCCTTGTCCGGCGCGCAACCGCCGCACCAGGCCTGCGCGCCGACAGCCAGGCATCAGACCTTTTCGATATTCCAGTAGAACAGCGCCGGCCCGTTGATCAGGCCGCGCAGGTTGCGCCGATAGGCGATCAGGCTGCGGTACTGGCCGAGCGGGACCTGGGTCGCCGCCTCGATGTGCAGGCGCTCCAGTTGCAGCAGGATCTGGTGCTGCTTCGCCGGATCGCTTTCGAAGGCCCAGGCCTCGGTCAACGCCGGCACGCGGCGGTCGCAGGGCCAGCCGAACCAGGCCGTCTCGCAATTGCCGACGAAGGTGTTGAGCAGCGGGTTGGCGATGCCGGTGATGGTCGCGTTGGTGACGAAGCAGTTCCAGCCGCCCTCCGCCGGCGCGGCGCGGGACGCGCGGCGCGCGACCAGCGCGCTCCAGTCCATCGTGACCAAGTCGACATTGGCGCCGAGCTGCCGGAGCGCATCGGCAAGCAGCAGCGCGCCCGGGTGCAGCGTCGCGTTGTCGCCGGGATCCATGACCACGATCGGCCGGCCGTCATAGCCGCTGTCGCGGAACTGGCGCTGCGCGGCGGCACGATCCTGCCGTGGCCAGCCGAGCGCATCGAACTGCGCATCCTCGCCCGGCGAACAGCCGAACACCGCGGCGCATTCGCGCGACGGGCTGCGATCACCGACCGTCGCCTGCATGAAGTCGTTCTGCCGGATCACGCTCATCAACGCGCGCCGCGCCTCCACCCGGTTGAAGGGCGGGTGCAGATGGTTGAAGACGAGGAAGAGCTGGTAGCCGAGCGGGTCGTTCGGCGCGACCACCACGTCGCGTGAACGCTGCAGCAGCCCCGCCAGGTCGGGCGCCGGGCTTTCCAGCAGGTCGAGCTCGCCGGTGATCAGGCCGTTGGCGGCAGTCGCGGAATCGGGGGTGTAGACGCTCTCGACGCGATCGAGCTTCACGACCTTGCCGCCGGCCGCCTGGCTCGGCGGTTCGCCGCGCGGCACATAGCGGGCGAAGCGCTCATAGACCACCTTCACGCCCGGCACCCAGGTGGCACGGTCGAAGCGGAACGGCCCTGAGCCGATGATCTCCGGGATCTGCTGCAACGGATCGGTGCGCGCCAGACGCTCCGGCATCATGAAAGGCACGTTGCTGTCGATCTTGCCGAGCGCGTCCAGCACGAAGCCCACCGGGCGCTTCAGCCGGAGGCGGATGGTGCGGGCATCGGGTGCATCCAGCGCCTCGGTCACCGCCATCAGCGCGCGTCCCATGCCATCCCGCGCACCCCAGCGCCGGATGGAGGCGGCACAGTCGGCGCCGGTCACCGGCGTGTCGTCGTGCCAGAGCAGCCCGTCGCGCAGGCGGAAGGTCCAGGTGAGGCCGTCGCCGGAGGTCTCCCAATCCGCCACCATCTGCGGCTGCGGGCGATTTTCCGCGTCCAGGGCGAACAAGGTGTCCCAGACCAGATAGGCGTGGTTGCGGGTCAGGTAGGTGGTGGTCCAGATCGGATCCAGCGCGCGCAGGTCGCCGATCGGCACGCTGCGCAGCACGCGGCGGGGGTCCTGCGCCATGGCCTGGCGCGACGCGGCGGAGAGGAAGGCGGGCGCGGCGAGTGCGGCCTGCAGCAGCGGACGGCGGCGAAGGGACATGGCGGCTCCTTGACTGGACCGGCGTTTTGTCTCCCAAGGCGCGCAGTCTGCGCGCCCGCCGCTTTGTATGCAATCATTCCAGCGGAATGAAACCCGCCGGCACCGCGATCCCGGGATTCTCGGCGAAGAGCCTGGTCCAGGCGCGGCGCGCGATCGCTTCCGCTTCGCGGATGACGGCGCCTTCGTCCATGGTCAGCACGCGGCCGTCGAGCATGATCCAGCGCCCGTCCACCATCACGCTCTCGACGTCGCTCGCCTGGCCCTGGTGCACGAAGCCGGAAACCGGGCGCAGCCGGGGCACCAGATGCGCACGATCGGTGCGGATCATGATCAGGTCGGCACGGTTGCCCGGCGCCAGCCAGCCGCCATCGGCGACACCCATGGCGCGGTAGCCATTGCGCGTCGCCCAGCGCAGTGCCTGTTCCGGCGCGGGGTCGCGGCCATCCGCGCGGCGGATCCGCTCCATGAACAGGCCGGTGCGCATCACCTCCACCATGTCCTCGGCCATGTTGTCGGTGCCCATGCCGATATTGCAGCCTTCCGCCTGCAGCACCGAGATCCGCGGCGACAGGCCGCGGCGCGCGGCGATGGCGGAATTGAAGGCGACCGAGGTGCGGGCGCGGCCGAGCAGGCGTTCCTCCGCATGCGCCATGCAGCGGCAATGGGCCGCGATCAGCCGGTCGTGCAGGAAGCCGGTCTTCTCCAGATACTCGGTCGGCAGCATGCCGCGATGCGCCTCGACCGCCGCGACCTCGCCCCAGATCTGGTTGAGGTGGATGGTGCAGACGCAGTCGAGCTTCTGCTGCAGCGCCCGCAGCCTGCCGAGCAGCGCGGGCGTGCACATGTCGGGCGCCCAGGCGGCGACACCGACGGTGACGCGGCCGCCTTCGGCCCCGTTCCAGGCAGCATGCAGGGCGGCGATGCGCGCCAGCCCCGCCTCCCCCAGCGCTTCATCCGCGACGAAAGGGCCCGGGTCGCCGATGCCTGCCCCCTTGCGGTCCCAGGCACGCTCGGCCAGCAACAGGCGCAACCCGGTGGCGGCCAGCGGCCCGGCATAGCCGGCGATGCCGGCGCCATCCTCCAGCAGCGCCGTGGTGCCGCTGCGGATCGCCTCCAGCGCGCCGAGTTGCACCATCACCGCCGTCTCCTCGACCGAGAGCCGCGGCAGCGGGATCGGCGACAGGCCGCCGCAGAACGGCGGCTGGTGCGGCGGCGAAAGGTCCTCGAAGACGCCGCGCGCCAGGGTCAGGCCGAGATGGGTGTGGATATTGGCGAAGCCGGGCAGGACCATCCGATCGCCGGCGTCGATGCGCGCGGCTGCCGGATGCGCCGCCAGGATCGCCGCGCCGTCGCCGAGGGCGGCGATGCGGCCGCCTTCGATCGCGATGGCGCCGCCATGCAGCACCCGGTCCTCGTCATCGCCGGTCGCGATGGTCGCGTTGTGGATGACGAGGGTCATGCACGCTCTCCCGCCCGGGAAAGCGCTTAGCTTCCCACCTTCAGCGTGGAGGTCAAGCCGCGCAGGCAGGCCAGGATCGACAGCGGCGTGACCTTGCCGGTGCGCGGGTTCTCCTCGCTCGGCACGTTCTCGACCGTCATGGTCAGGCGGACGGCCGCGGCTTCGACCCGGATGGTATGGGTGTTGCGGGTCACCGACGGGTCGGCCCAAATCTCGACCATGGTGCGCTCCGGCCCGATGCCGGCCAGGGCCAGGGCGGCGGCGACGTTCACATTGGCCGGGAAGCCCTGCGCCGCGTCGAAGGCATTGCCCTTGAAGACCAGGGTCTTGGTCGTGATGGCGGCGACATCGATGCCGTGCGCCTCGAGATAGGGCGCGCCGGCCAGGCCGCCCGGCGGCTTGCGCGTCTCGATGGTGACGCTCTCCACCTCGCCTTCCGCCGCCGCGCGCACGGCATCGAGGCCGAGCAGCGCGCCGGTCGGCACGATGATGCGCGCGCCGCTGCGCCTGGCCGCCTCGACCAGATGCATGCGCGGCAGCAGCGCGCCGCAGCTGGAGGGTACGAAGATGCGGCCCTTGGCGATGGCGGCCGTCGCCACCTCCTCGAACACCGCGGCCGGCGCCGCTTCCACGACGATATCGGCGACGTCGGCGAGGCCGGCGAGCGAGGTGATGGCGGGCTTGCGCGCGAACCCGGCCAGATTCGCCGCGGCTTTGGCATGATCGCGCGCCGCGACGGCGGCGAGTTCCAACCCATCCACGCCGCGGTCCAGCGCCTTCGCCAGATGCAGACCGATCGCGCCCAGACCCGCGATCCCGACCTTCAACGCCATGCGTCCCTCCATCATCCGAAGGGTCGCGTTAGCATGCGGGCCGGGAGGGGCCTACTCCCACCGGATGCCCTGTCGGGCAGGGCAGATGCGCGTCAGGCCGCGTATTCGCCCAGGAACGCCCAGTTGCCGTTGCCCTTCAGGTAGCGGCGCAGCGTGCTCGGCCAAGTGTGCTTGCCGTCCAGCTGGATGAAGAGGCGATGCCCCTCATTGACCGTGTCGCCCGAAATCCAGGCAAGCTGGTAGCAGAGGATGACCAGCTCGGAGCAATAGACGTGCTTCACGACGCCCTGGTCGTTCTTGAGCCTTTCCCGGTACTTGTTCAGCCTTTCGCGGGTGCCGCCGCCGACATTGTGGGTGCTGAAGGTGCTCTTGATGCCGGCGCGCGTGATCCCGTAGGTCGCGCTGGCCTTGATCTCGGTCGCGATGTTGGTGACCTGGCCGGCTTCCGCCGAGGTCAGCACGGGCGCGGGCCGGAACACCTCCGCCTCCGATCCCCAGAGATCGATATCGGTGTTCACGATGCCCTTGCCCGTGGCGTGGATGATGTCGAGCCCATCCACCACGATGCCGCAATGCGCCGGCTTGAAGGTGCTGGTGTTGATGAAGATGTCGCCCGGCCGCAGCAGGTCGCGCTTATAGCCGGCATTGGGCTTGTAGAAGGCCATCGGGCGGGGCTCCGGTTCGGCGTCGCCGGCCCCGATCCCGGGGATCGGGGCCGATGGCCGGCAACCGGCAGGCAACACCCTAACACATATCCGTGACCGGAACGTTACTAATTCGGTACGCTGCTCTCAATCCGCCAGTCTTTTAGGCCGGCTCGGCGTGAAGACCGCCGAGCCTTGTCGCTGACCCGTTCGCGATCGCCTTCCACGGGGAGGCGCCGCGGTATCAGACCACCGGGCTGCGGCCGCCATCGACGTTGAGCGCGGTGCCGGTGATGTAGCCGCCGCCTTCCGAGCAGAGGAACAGCGCGGTCGCCGCGAATTCCTCGGCCTTGCCGAGGCGGCCGAGCGGCACCGCCTTGCCCTGCTCCGCCTTCCATTCCTCCCAGGTGATGTTGCGCTTCTCGGAGGCGTGACGGCGCACCCACTGGTCGCTCTCGATGATGCCGACCAGCAGCGCATTCACCAGCACATTATGCTTGGCGCCCTCATGCGAGAGGATCTTGGTCAGCGCCATGCCGGCGGCGCGGGAGACGGCCGTGGGCGCGCCTTCGCCGGACGGCGCCTTGGCGCCGATATTGAGCACGTTGATGATGCGACCCCAACGCCGCTCCTGCATGCCCGGCATCACCGCGCGGGTCAGCCGGATGGCGGCGAAGAGCTTGAGGTCCAGGTCGGCCTGCCAGAGTTCGTCGCTGACCTGCAGGAAGGGTCCGCGCTGGGAGGTGCCGGCATTGTTGACCAGGATGTCGATCGGCCCGAGTGCCGCGACCGCCTTCTGCACCGCATCGGTGCAGCCCGATTCGGTGCTGATATCGGCGGAGATGGCGGCGGCCTTCGCGCCCGGCAGCTCGGCGCGGAGCCTGGCTTCGGCGGCCTTCAAGGCCTCCTCCCCGCGCGCGACCATGGCGACGGCGCCGCCCGCCTCGGCGAAAGCGCGCGCCATGGCGAAGCCGAGGCCCTTGGAGCCACCGGTGATCAGGGCCGTGCGGCCCGCGAGACTGATTTGCATGAATGTCCCCTCCTGCGTCGGGGCACAGGGCGCACCGGGATGCCGGTTTCGTCAAGGGACTCAAGGGAAAGAATGGGGCGACCTACGGGGCTCGAACCCGTGACATTCGGCACCACAAGCCGACGCTCTGCCAGCTGAGCTAAGGCCGCCACACAGGGGCGGGGACATAGAGCCGGCGCGCCACGACGTCAACTGTGGGTCTTGGCGAAACCGGCGGTCCTTCCCGCTTTATCCGGCGGCGGCGGCGCTGCCGGACCGGCGCTGCTCGATCCAGCGGCCGAGCCGCGCCAGCGCCTCGTCCAGCAGGGCGTCGTTCTTGCAGAACGCGAAGCGGGCATAGTGGCTGGGCGGCTGTTCGCTGGCGTAGAAGGCGGTGACCGGAATCGCGGTCACCTTCGCCTCCAGCGTGATCGCGCGGCAGAAGGCGACATCATCGCCATTAAAGCCGAGCGGTCGGAAATCCGTGGTGATGAAGTAGCTGCCCTGGGTCGGCAGCACGCCGAAGCCGAGCTTCGCCAGGCCCGCCGCCATCCGGTCCCGCTTGCGCTGCAGATGCTCGGATAGGCCGGTGAAATAGGCGCCGTCCTTCATCAACCCGACCGCGACGCCCCGCTGCAGGTTGGGCGGCGTCGTGAAGGTCAGGTTCTGGTGCGCCTTGGCAACGTTGGCCGCCAGGCTGCGGTCGCAGGTGATGTAGCCGATCTTCCAGCCGGTCAGGCTGAAGGTCTTGCCGGCGCTGCCGATTCGCATGCAGCGCGCGCGCATGCCCGGCAGCGTCATCAGGGGGATGTGCTTCCAGCCATCGAAGGTCAGGTGTTCATAGACCTCATCGCAGATCGCATAGGCGTCGTGGCGTTCCAACAGATCGGCGATGAAGGCGAGTTCGGCGGCGGTGAAGACCTTGCCGGTCGGGTTCATCGGCGTGTTGAGCAGGACCGCCTTGGTCTTCGGCCCGAAGGCCGCGGCCAGTTCGGCGCGCGGCAGCTCCCATTTCGGCGGCGTCAGGCGCACCAGCTTCGGGATGGCGCCGAGCAGCTTCACGACCGGCAGGTAGGTGTCATAGAGCGGCTCGATCAGCACGCATTCGTCGCCAGGGTTCAGCACCGCCATCAGGCAGGCGGTGATCGCCTCGGTGGCGCCGGAGGTGACGACCACCTCGGCATTCGCGTCGACATCGATTCCGTAGAAGCGTGCATTGTGCGCGGCGACGGCCTGGCGCAGTTCCGGTACGCCGGTCCGCGGCGGATACTGGTTGCGGCCGTCCTTCAGCGCCGCCGCGGCGGCGTCGATGACATCCTCGGGCCCGTCGTAATCGGGGAAGCCCTGGCCAAGGTTGATGGCGCCGTGTTCGGTGGCGAGCGCGCTCATCACCGTGAAGATCGTGGTGCCGGTGGCGGAGAGAAGCGCGTTCTGCGGCTGCATGGGCCGGTGGCGTCCTGCATGAAACAAGGGTTGCGAAGCATGTGCATCATGCGGCCGGGACTTCGGGCCTGCAACCCGGCCGACATCGCAGTGCCCAACAATTGGGCAAACTGCCTGCAAATCAATCGCCCATGGTATCAGCAGCCGTCTTTTCCCGAGGCAGCCCGATTGAAGCCCTTCCATCGCGCATGCGATACCGGCCCAACGCCGCGAGCGAAGCGGCGGCGCGCCAGCGATCCGGCCTCAGGGTCGTCGCGGCATGCCGTATGCGACGTTCGGAGCGCGGGCCAGGTGGCCCGGCCGCCGGGGATTCCACCCCGCGGCAGCGACCCTCGGGAGGAAGGAGGCCGGCGTGCGGCATGCCCGCATGCGCGCCGGTGAACGGAGCCGATGAAGAAAATCGAGGCCATCATCAAGCCCTTCAAGCTCGACGAGGTGAAGGACGCGCTGCACGAGATCGGCCTGCAGGGCCTGACCGTCGTCGAAGCCAAGGGCTTCGGCCGTCAGAAGGGTCATACCGAGCTGTATCGCGGCGCCGAATACGTCGTCGACTTCCTGCCGAAGGTGAAGATCGAGGTCGTCTGCGCCGATGACATGCTGGAACGCGCGGTCGAGGCCATCCAGGCCGCCGCGCGCACCGGGCGCATCGGCGACGGCAAGATCTTCGTCTCCGACATCGCCGAGGTGATCCGCATCCGCACCGGGGAGCGCGGCGAGGACGCGGTCTGACGTCCCGCGGCGGCAGCCGGGCGACGGCCCGGCGAGATTGAGTTTCCACGCACGCCCCGACTGGCGGGGGCGCGGCGCGGAGGGACGGCGCGACGCCCCAGGGCATGGGGCGGCCCCGTTCCAGATTGGCCGGCAGGCGGGGAAGCCCGCCGCCGGAGCCGGGGCAGGCCGTGGATGACCGATCCGCGGCCGCGCACATGCAATCGGGACCACCGCCCCGCAGGGGCACCAGGGGAACAGGACCGCACACGATGGCCAAGAAGCCCACCGCCGCAGCGCCCAGCGCTGTCTCCAAGGTCATGGAGATGATCGCGGAGAATAGTGTTGAGTATATCGATCTGCGCTTCACCGATCCGCGCGGCAAGTGGCACCACACCGCCCAGCACGTCTCCACCATGGAAGAAGACGTGTTCACGGACGGCTTCATGTTCGACGGCTCTTCCATCGCCGGCTGGAAGGCGATCAACGAGTCCGACATGATCCTGATGCCGGACCCGACGACGGCCTGCATGGATCCGTTCTCGGCCAAGCCGCAGATGATCATCATCTGCGACATCATCGAGCCCTCGACCGGCCAGCTCTATAACCGTGACCCGCGCGGCACGGCGAAGAAGGCCGAGGCCTACCTGAAGTCGACCGGCATCGGCGACACCGCCTTCTTCGGCCCGGAGGCCGAGTTCTTCATCTTCGACAGCGTCAAGTTCGGCACCGGCGGCAATTTCGGCACCTACCAGCTCGACAGCATCGAAGGCCCCGGGTCCAGCATGAAGGACTACCCGGAAGGCAACATGGGCCATCGCCCGGGCCTGAAGGGCGGCTACTTCCCGGTCGCCCCGGTCGACAGCGAAGTCGACCTGCGCGCCGAGATGCTGTCCACCATGATCGAGATGGGCGTCGCCGGCGAAAAGCACCACCACGAGGTGGCGCAGTCGCAGCATGAGCTCGGCACCAAGTTCGGCCCGATGGTGACCCAGGCCGACCACATGCAGATCTACAAGTACTGCATCCACAACGTCGCCCACAGCTACGGCAAGACAGCGACCTTCATGCCGAAGCCGATCTATGGCGACAACGGCTCGGGCATGCATGTCCACCAGTCGATCTGGAAGGCTGGCAAGCCGGTGTTCGCCGGCAATGGCTATGCCGACCTGTCGAACGAAGCGCTCTACTACATCGGCGGCATCATCAAGCACGCCAAGGCGCTGAACGCCTTCACCAACGCCTCGACCAATTCCTACAAGCGCCTGATCCCGGGCTTCGAGGCGCCGGTGCTGCTGGCCTATTCGGCCCGCAACCGCTCCGCCTCCTGCCGCATCCCCTACGCGACCAACCCGAAGGCGAAGCGCGTCGAGGTGCGGTTCCCGGATCCGACCGCGAACCCCTACCTCGCCTTCGCCGCCATGCTGATGGCCGGCCTCGATGGCATCAAGAACAAGATCCATCCGGGCGAGGCGATGGACAAGGACCTGTATGACCTGCCGCCGGAGGAGCTGAAGGGCATTCCCACGGTGTGCGGCTCGCTGCGCGAGGCGCTGGGCGCGCTCGAGGCCGACCATGACTTCCTGCTGGCCGGTGACGTGTTCTCGAAGGACCAGATCGAGAGCTACATCGAGCTGAAGTGGACCGAAGTCTATCGCTTCGAGCACACCCCGCACCCGGTCGAGTTCGAGATGTACTACTCGGTCTGAGCATTCCGCTCAGCCCGGACAGGAGCGCCCCGCCGGCAACGGCGGGGCGTTTCGCGTTCCAGGGGACAGGCTGTCACGCGCCGCCCCCTGGCGCGCGCGGTGGCCTGCCGCCAGACTATGCGCCCCCGTAAGGAGGCGCGCATGCTGTTCACTGTTTCTCGACCCCGCCTGGCCGGCGCCACCCTGGCGGCGCTGCTGGCACTCGGCGGCTGCGGCGGCGCGCCGCCGGCGCCGCCGCAACCGCAGGTCACGCTGCCGCAGGATGCGACGGAGCGCGCCACGGCGCTGTTCTTCGCGATCTGCAGCGATCTGGACTTCACCGGCGCCAATGCGCGCGCGGCGGAGCGCGGTTTCCGCGCCGCCGGCGAGGAGACGATCCGCGACATCCAGCGCAACCGCCCGGGCGATGCGCGCATCCGCGGCGGCCGCGATGCCGAGGGGCTGTTCGTGGCCACCGAGTCGCGGCGCTGCGAACTGATGCTGTCCGGCCCCGATACCAAGAAGATCGCGCCCGGCTTCGCCGCCGGGCTGGCCGCTTTGCGGGAAGCCGGCTTCACCACGACGCTGCTGAACGAAAGCGAGTCGGTCAGCGGCACCACCCGGCGCTGGCTGGCGACCGGTCCCGGCACCGTGGCGCGGATCTACATGATCGCCCCCTATCCGGACCCGGAGCGGCCCTGGCACGGCGTGCTCTCGGTCACCGACGACCCGGCGGAGCTCCGCGCCGTGCGGATGCGCTAGAGTAGATCCCGTTCAGATGGAATCATCTGAACGGGCGAAGATGCTCGCAAGAACAAAGGGCTAGAGCATTTGAAGTGAGCCAAAGCGAACGGAAATTGCTCCAGACGGTCCGGGCCGGGCAGCGGCCGGGTACGCACCGCCGAGCCGACGCCGGAAACGCTGCCCGGCACACACCGAAGCGTGAACATCACTTCATTTTCGTATCCGGAACAGTATCATCGCCACCGCCAGGACAACCATCTGACGGAGGCCATGCCATGCGGCGCAGCAGCCTGTTACTCGCGCTCACCCTTCTGACCACGGGCGCCGCCTTCGCGCAGGCGGGCTTCGAAGGCGACTGGCGCGGCAGCATGACCCCGGAGGCCGGCAACCGGAGCGGCTGCGCCGCCGGCGGCGATCGCAGCGTGACGGTGCGCAATGGCGTGGCGTCGATGGCGGCGCGCGATGCGGAGGCCATCGAAGACCGCATCGGCAGCGATGGCAGCGTCAGCATGACCGGCGGGCGCAACGGCGGCACCCGTATCGCCGGGCGTTTCGACGGGCTGCG
>DASYDR010000213.1:0-7113 GCA_036499545.1 Roseomonas sp.
GCTCGCCGCCTGCCTGCGCGCCTATTACCTGATCGACGAGGAAGGCGCGCGCGCGGTCGGCACGCCGGGTTTCCCGCGCGCGCTGCTGGCGCTGCTGCGCCAGGATGGCGCGCTGCCGCAACTCGCGGCCCAGGTCGGCCGCATGATGGAATTGCTGCGCGATCGCCTGACCGGCGAGATGTACACCGCCTCCAACCACGCGCTGCGGGAGTTGCAGGCGGCGCTGCGCGCGGTGCCGGCGGGGCGGGGGGAGAATCCCCGTGCCCTGGCGCGGCTTTCCGAAGCGCTGGGCGGCGTGCTGGTCTTCGCCGCCATGGTCTCCGGTCTCGCGGCCGAGAACATGGTGCAGGGCGGCGGCCGGTTGTTCCTGGATCTCGGGCGGCGGCTGGAACGCGCGCGGGCGATCACCATCGAGCTCGCGACCCTGCTGGTCGAGCCGCTGGCGGCGACGCAGCCGGCGCGGCTGGAACCCGCGCTTCGCCTGGCGCTGGAATTGCGCGATTCCGTCATCACCTATCGCAGCCGCTACGTCACCGTGCTGCAGCCGGCACCGGTGCTGGACCTGGTGCTGGCGGAGGAGGGCAATCCGCGCGGCCTGGCCTTCCAACTCCTCGCCATGCGCGATGCGCTGGCGAGCCTCGGCGGCGCCGAGGACACCAGCCTGCCGGCCGCGATCGGCGCCATCCTGTCCGAAGCGCGGAAGATGGCCGGGGAAGTGGCCGCGGCGCCGCGCCAGGCGGAGGCGGCGATCGCCCTGACGCCGCGGCTGGCCGCCATGCATGAGAGCCTGGGCGAACTGTCGGACACCATCGCGCGGCGCTGGTTCGCGCTGCTGCCGGAGGCACGGTCGCTCGGCGCCGAACTGGCCACCATGAAGGGGGCCGCGTGATCTACCGGCTGCGCCATACCACGCGCTACATCTATGCCAGCCCGGTCGACCTCGCGGCGCATGTGCTGCACCTGCAGCCGCGGGCGCTGCCGGGCCAGAGGGTGCTGCGCGCCGCGCTGCACACCCGGCCGGAGCCGGCGCGGCTGGCCACGGGCTTCGACCATTTCGGCAATCCCGTGGGCCGCCTCTTCTTCGAAGCCGCGCATGCCGAGTTCGAGGTGACGGCCGAAGCGGTGGTCGATGTCGGCTTCGCCGCGCCGCCGGCCGCGGCAGCGACCCCGGCCTGGGACCATGTCGCCGCAATGGCGCGGGATGGCGGGGAGGGTGCCTGGCAGGCGACCGAATTCCTCTACCCGAGCCCGATGGCCCCGGCCGATGCCGCCGTCGGCGCCTATGCCGCATCCAGCTTCCCGGCAGGGCGGCCGGTGCTGGCCGGGCTGCTGGACCTCAATGCCCGGATCAGGCGCGACTTCGCCTTCCGCCCGGGGGCCACCGATATCGCGACGCCGGTCTCCCGCGTGCTGGCGGCGCGGGCCGGTGTCTGCCAGGATTTCTCCCATCTGATGATCGCGGGGCTGCGCGCGCTCGGCCTGCCCGCCCGCTATGTCTCCGGCTATCTCCGCACCCGGCCGCCGCCGGGGGAGAAGCGCCGCATCGGCGCCGATGCCAGCCATGCCTGGGTCGGCTGCTGGCTCGGCCCGGCGCATGGCTGGGTGGATCTGGACCCCACCAACGACCTGGTGGTGCGGGATGAGCATGTGGTGCTGGGCTGGGGGCGGGACTACCGCGATGTCAGCCCGGTGCGCGGGGTGATCCTCGGCGGCGGGGCGCATACGCTGTCAGTCGGCGTCGACCTGGAGCCACTGCCGGAAGGGCTGCCGCCATAGTGCACGTCGGGCCGGGGCTTTGCTGGCTCGCGTGATTCACGGCTTTCGGTGCGCCCACCTCAACTGATCACGCTCTGCGGCCGGCGGTTGGTCAGGATGCGCAGGACCTGCACCGAGCGCGGCAGGCTGATCAGGAAATCCGGGTCGCGGTCCAGGTGATGGATCTTCCGCGGATCGGGGCCGGCGAAGCGCGACATCGCCTCGATGCTCTCCCAATAGGAGATGGTGACGAACTCCACCTCCGTGCCGCGATCCTCGCAAAACAGCTCGACCGCCAGCGCCTTCTCCTCCAGCGGCCGGATGCCGTGCTCGTAGAGGTAGACGGAATAGGCTTCCGCCTTGGCGGCGGTGGTCCGACCGCGCCAGATGCGCGCGATGCGGGGTTCCATATCGGGCATGGTGTTTTCCCTCGGCTGCTTGCCGAGGGAACGCGGTCATCGATGCCGGGTTGTCCCACGGGATCGTGACGGGACCGGATGCCGGCCCGGCGGCCGGCGCCTGGCGGCAGACCTGGCCTATTCGAGGTCTTCGCCCAGCACCACGATCTGCACGGCGTAGGAGACCTCGCCATCCTCATCGTCGCGGTGGACCGTGCCGATGAACTCGTCGCCGACGCGGAGCTCCACCGACTGGTTCTTCCGCTTCGGCGGATCGAGCGCGATCTTCTGGTTGCCCAGGAGCTGGCGGAGATGGGTCTGGAGCTTGGCGATTTCGGCGGGGGTCATGGGCCTGGCACTCGCGTTTTCGGATGGGTCGCCCGGCATAAAGCCCTGGGCGCCCCGCGTCCACTCGACAGCAGGCCCCCCGCCGCCGAAACTGCCGGCAGGGAGAATGCCGCTTGGACAGCCACGCCACCACGACCATCGAGGATGTCACCGCGGGCCTCGCCGCCACCGGCTATATCGCGGCGCGCCCGATCGCGCTGGCGCTGTGGCTGGCGGAACGCCTGGCCAAGCCGATCCTGGTGGAAGGCCCGGCCGGCGTCGGCAAGACGGAACTGGCCCGCGCCATCGCCGCCTGGCGCGGCCTGCCGCTGCACCGGCTGCAATGCCATGAGGGGCTGGACGAGACCCGTGCCCTCTATGAATGGAAATACGGCAAGCAGCTTCTCTATACCCAGATCCTCAAGGACCGGATCGGCCCGCTGCTCGGCGACGCGCCGGGGCTGGAGCCGGCGCTGGCGAAGCTTGACGGTTTTTCCGACCTGTTCTTCTCCGAAGGCTTCCTGGAACCGCGTCCGCTTCTCGCGGCGCTGCGGGCGCCGGCCGGTTGCGTGCTGCTGATCGACGAGGTGGACAAGGCCGACGAAGCCTTCGAGGCTTTCCTGCTGGAACTGCTGGCCGATCACGCGGTGACGATCCCGGAGATCGGCACCATCCGCGCCGCCGTTCCGCCGATCGTGCTGCTGACCTCGAATGGCGTGCGGGAGCTGGGCGATGCGCTGAAGCGGCGCTGCCTGCACCTGCATATCGGCCTGCCGGCACCGGCGCTGGAGGCGCGCATCGTCGCGGCGCGCCTGCCGGGGATCTCCGCCCTGCTGCTGCGCCAGGTGGTGCTCTTCGTGCAGGGCCTGCGCGCGCTCGACCTGAAGAAGCTGCCCTCGGTCAGCGAGACCATCGATTGGGCGCGGGCGCTGACCCTGCTGCATGTCGAGGCGCTGGACCCCGATCTGGTGCGCGAGACCCTGAACCTGCTGCTGAAGCACGAGGCCGATATCGCCGCCGCGGCGCCGGAGCTCGCTGGCCTGGCGCTGAAGGCCCGGCGTGACGCGGAAGGCGGCATGCCGCTGCCGGCATGAGCCCGCCCGATGGCCGGAGGGCCGGACGCCTGAAGCGGCCGGACCACTCATGAGCGAGGGAACGGTCCTGTCTCTGCTGAGGGCGGCACGTGGCGCCGGGCTGGGCATCTCGACAGCGGAAAGTCTGGATGCGCTCGCCGCCGCCGCGCTGGTCGGGCCCACGGATCGCGACGACCTGCGCGAAGCGCTGGCGCTGGTGGTGGCGAAGAGCGCGGAGGAGAAGCGCCTCTTCGACGAGACCTTTGCGCTCTTCTTCGCGCCACAGCCCGCCATGGCGGCACCTGCGCCGCGCATGCCCGAAGCGCCGGCCAGCGGTGGCGAGGCGACCGGCGGCGATGGCGGCTCGGCGCTCGGGCGCATGATCCTGGACGGTGATCGCGCCGGCCTTACCCAGGCCATGGCGGAAGCGGGGGAGGCGGTGGGCGTTTCCCGCATCCGCGTCTTCACCCAGGTCAATGGCTTCGCCCGCCGCATGCTGGACGCGATCGGCCTGCGCGCGCTGGAGGAGGAGGTCGCGGCGCGCGACGGCAGCGAGGATGGCGCGCGCCTGGCCGAAGGCCTCGTCATGCTGCGCGCCGAGGCGCGGGCGGAAGCCGAACGCAACCTGCTGCTCTTCGCCCGCGGCGAGACCGAGGCGCTGCGGCAGGAGATGCTGCGCCGCGCCCGGCTGGCCGCGATTCCGCCGCGCGACATGGCCCGGATGCGCGCGATCGTGCGCGGCATGGCGAAGAAGCTCGCGGTGCGGCATGGCCGCCGGCGGCGCGTGGCGCGGCGCGGCGTGCTCGACCCGCGCGCGACGCTTCGCCGGAACATGGCCTGGGAGGCGATCCCCTTCCTGCGGCAATGGCGGCACAAGCGCGTGTCGCGGCCGCGCCTGGTGGTGTTCTGCGACGTCAGCGGATCCGTCTCCGCGCTCGCCGGCTTCCTGCTGCTGTTCCTGCATGCGCTGGGGGAAGTGGTGCGCGACCTGCAGGCCTTCGTCTTCACCGGCGACGCGATCGACGTCACCGCCGCGCTGCAGCAGGGCCCCGCCGAGGTCGCCATCGCCCGCATCCTGGCGGAGCACGGCAATGGCTCCTCCAATTACGGCACCGCCCTGGTCGGGTTCGAGAAGATGGCGAAGGTCGATCGCCAGACCACGGTGGTCATCCTGGGCGACGGGCGCGGCAACCGCACGCCGCCGCAGGTCGAGGCGCTGGACGCGGTGGCGCGGCGCGCGCGGCAGGTGGCGTGGCTGAACCCGGAGCACCCCGCGCTCTGGGGCACCGGCGATTCCGACATGCGGCGCTATCTGCCGTTCTGCCGCCTGGCGCGGCCATGCCGGACGCTCGACGAACTGGAACGCGCGGTGGATGCGCTACTCACGCTCCATCGCGCCTGACACCAGGCGCCTTTCCAGCAAGCCGCGGCCGCAGGCCGCCACTGGTCTCAGCGGGCTGCGAGGCGAAGCCGATGCAGACCGGGGCCGCGAATGCGGCCCCGCGCGCGACCATCAGTCGCGTCCAACGCGCCCTGACAGCGCGGAAGCCGAGCCGGCGGATGCCGGCGCCGGCGCTTGAGGACGACGATCACCCCTTCCTGACACCCCAGAAGTAGGGGGCGCCGACGGCGAAGCCGGTGAGATCCGCGCGATAGGCCTGCAGGCCGCGGTACTCGCCGAGCGGGATGAAGGGTACGTCGATCATGGTCTGCCGCTGCATCTCCCGCGCCACGCGCTGCTGCGCCGCCAGGTCCGGGGCGGCGAACCAGTCCTGGCGCAGCGTTTCCAGGCGCGGGCTGTCGGGCCAGCCGAACCAGGCGCGGGTGCCATTGGCGCGCAGGCCGAGATGGCCGGCGGGATCGATCGTGCTGGTGAGGCCGGTGCAAAAGGCGCTCCAGCCGCCGCGATCGAGGCTCTCGCGATTGGCGCGGCGCTGGCTGACCGTGCCCCAGTCGCCGTTCTGGACGTCGACATTCATGCCCGCATCGCGCATCGCCTGCCCGGCGACCTCGGCCAGCCCCTTCAGCGTCGGGTAGTCATCGGCCTGCAGCAGCACGACGCGCTCGCCCTTGTAGCCGGCGGTGGCGAGGTCGCGGCGGACCTTCGCGAAATCCGGCGGATTGCCCAGCATGTCCAGCCCTTCGTCATTGGCCAGCGGCGAGTCGGAGCTGAAGCAGCCGACATGGGCGTGCCAGGCCGCCGGGTCGCTGCCATAGGCGGCCTGCATGAAGCTGGTCTGGTCGATGGCGCCGAGCAGGGCGCGGCGGATCGCCGGATTGTCGAAGGGCGGCTGCAGGTGATTGAAGCGCAGGATGGTGGAGTAATAGTCGGTGCAGTAGCCGACCCTGTTGCGGCGTCCGCGCGACAGCAGCGGTGCCAGGTCGCTGGTGACCGTCTCCAGCCAGTCGACCTCGCCCGCCATCAGCGCGCCGGCCGCGGTCGATTGGTCCGGGATGATGGTCCATTCGACGCGATCGAAATGGACCAGCTTCGGGCCCGCGCTGCGGCTCGGCGTGCCATCCGGCCGCGGCACATAGCCGTCGAAGCGCTGATAGGCGGCGCGTGCGCCGGCCATGCGTTCATCGGCCAGGAACCGGAAGGGGCCGCTGCCCACCATCTCCGTCACCTGCCGTGCCGGATCGGTCGCCGCCAGCCGTTCCGGCATGATGACCGGCACCGAGGGCCCGACCTTGGCCAGCGCCATCGGCAAGGTGGGGAAGGGGTGCTTGAAACGGAAGCGGATGGTGCGGTCGTCCGGCGCCACGATCTCATCGGCGACCGCCAGCACTTCCTGCCCGTACATGTCGCGGGCGCCCCAGCGGCGGATGCTGGCGACCGCGTCGCGGCCGCGCACCGGCTCCCCGTCATGGAATTTCAGCCCGTCGCGAAGCGTCAGCGTCCAGGTCAGCCCGTCATCGGCGACGACATGGCCGGCGACCATCTGCGGCTGCGGCTGGTAGCGTTCATCCAGGCCGTAGAGCGTGTCGAAGACCATCATCGCGTGATTGCCGGTGACGGACGCGGTGGTGAAGACCGGATCGAGCACCGCGAGATCGGCCTGCGGCACGAAGCGCAGCACCCGCGCATCCTGCGCGGCGGCGAGACGCGGCGCGGCGAGGGATGCGGCGGCGGAGCCGAGCAAGGCCCGGCGGGAGAGGGATGGCATGGAGAGCGCTCCGAAAGGACGGTGCGGCCGCGCCTCCCCGGCGTGTCTTCTTGATTCTTGCCTCAGGCGGTGGCGATCAGCCGCCGAGATCGAGCCAGGCGCGGTCGCCATCCAGGCGCAACCGCGTGCCGAAGGGTTCCGACAGCGCGGCGAAGCGCCGCAGGATGCCTGCACCTTCCTCGCCGGTCGCCAGCCGCGGGCGGCCGCGACGATGCGCCGCCTCGCCGAGGCCGAGCGTCACCGGGTGGATCTCCATCGCGGCGAGAGTCCGGCCGTCGAAATGGCAGACCGGCAGCACGCTTTCCCAGAAGCGCCGGTCGGACGGAAAACCCTTGGTGTCGTTGGAGGTCCTTTGGCGATAGACCGCGACCGGCGTCATCATCGGATCGGCGC
>DASYDR010000214.1:0-40490 GCA_036499545.1 Roseomonas sp.
ATTGCCGGCCCCGGCGGCGGAGCCCGATGTGCCGCTGCCCCCGGCGGCGGCGGCACCCGCCACGGCAGCGCCCGCCGCCGCGCCACCCGAAGCGGCTGCACCAGTGGCGCCATCCGGCAGCAGCCGCCAATTGACCTTCACGCTGCGCCAGGGCGGGTTGCGCGGCCCGATGCAGCTCCGTGGGACCTCCGATCTGCAGGGCATCGTCTTCGGCACCCGCGCCGATGAGGTCGTCACCGGCGCCCGGCTGGTGATCAACGGCGCGATTTCCCCGGCGCTGATCCCGGAACTCAGCCAGATCGTGGTGACGCTGAACGACCAGTTCGTCGGCGTGGTCCAGCCGCAGCGTGGCCGCCCCGGTTTCGGGCCGACCGAATTCACGCTCAACCCGCTCGCCTTCGCCGACGTCAACCGGCTGAACTTCCGCTTCGCGGGCCGCTATGCCGCGGAATGCAACGATCCCCTGTCGGGGCTGCTCTGGGCGACGGTCAGCGACCTCTCCACCGTCTATCTCACCATGGCGCGATTGCCGATCCCGCCGGACCTGGCCCGTCTGCCCGAGCCCTTCTTCGATCCCCGGCAGCTGCGCACCGCCCTGGTCCTGCCTTTCGTGGTGCAGGAATCCTCGCCGCCCGAGTTACTGCGCGCCGCGGCGATCGCGGCATCCTGGTTCGCGGTGCGTGCCGGTTATCGCGGCGCTTCCTTCCCGGTCGCAGCCGGCGCGCCGCCGACCGGCCATGGCATCGTGATGGCGACCAGCCAGACCGGCGTGCCGGGGCTCGACCTGCCCCGCTTCAACGGCCCCACTCTGGCGTTGATTCCCAATCCCAACGACGCCGAGGGGCAGTTGCTGGTGATCGGCGGCCGCACGCCGGCGGAGGCGGCGCGCGCGGCGACCGCGCTGGCGGTCGGCCAGGCGACGCTGACCGGTTCCATCGTCGAGGTCGACACGGCGGACGCCGCACCGCGCGCGCCCTATGACGCGCCGCGCTGGCTGCACACCGACAGGCCGGTGCGCTTCGGCGAACTGGTCGACCCGAACGAGTTGCAGGCCTATGGCTATGCGCCGGGCACCATCAGCGTGCCGCTGCGCACCGCGCCCGATCTCTATGTCGGGCGCGGCGGGCAATTGCCGGTGTCACTGCGCTACCGCACGCCGCCGGCGCCGCTGCTCGACCTCGCGGCCGCCCGGCTCGACGTCGCGGTCTCGGACAGCTTCGTGCGATCCTTCACCCTGCGCGACCGGGACTTCGTGTGGCCGCTCGACGTCGCGGCGCGCTGGCTGGGCATCCAGGGCCGCACCTCCCAGGCCGAAGTGGGCATCCCACCCTATATCCTGTCCGGCGATAACGAGTTGCAGCTCCGCTTCGACATGCGCCCGCTTTCGCGCGGCAATTGCGTCGCGGTGCCAGGTGATGTCCGCGCCGCCATCGATCCGGAAAGCACCGTCGACATCTCCGGCGCGCATCGCTTCGCGCAGCTGCCCAATCTCGGCTTCTTCGTCTCCTCGGGCTTCCCCTTCACGCGCCTGGCCGATCTGTCCGAGACGGCGGCGGTGCTGCCGGATCGTCCGACTTCGGCTGAAATCGCAGCCTTCCTGTCGGTGACCGGGCGGATGGCCGCCCTGGTCGGCCTGCCGGCGACCGGCCTTACCGTGATCCGCCCCGGCCAGGTGCAGACCACGCGCGACAAGGATCTGCTGGTGATCGGTGCCCTCAACCGGCAACCGGCGATCGCCGCGCTGATGGGGGACGGGCCGATCCAGATGGAAGCCAACCGGCTGACCGTCGCGCTGCCGGACGCGCTCGGCCAGTTCCGCCAGCTCTTCCTGCCGCCATCCCGCCGCGGGCAGCGCGACCGCGCCTCCGCCCTGCTGGCGGCATCGCCGGAGCTGGTCGGCACCATGATCGGGCTGCAACATCCGGGAGAGCCCGGGCGCTCAGTCGTCATCATTTCCGGCGCCACGCCCGGCGGCGTGGAGGCGATGGCGGCCGCGCTCCGCAACCCGACCCTGGTCCCGCGCATCCAGGGCGACCTGGCGCTGCTCAACGACAACACGGTCGAAAGCTTCCAGGCCGGCGACACCTATACCGTGGGCAGCCTGCCCTTCTGGCTCTGGCCGCAATATTACCTGGCCGGGCGCTGGGACCTGCTGCTGCTCTCCGCCCTCGGCTGCGCGCTGGTCCTGGCGCCACCGATCCATTGGGCATTGCGGCGGCGCACGGCGCGCCGCCTGCGCGGGAAGGCATCATGACACACCGCCTTCGCCTGCTCTGCGGCGCCGCCCTGCTTCTCAGCGGCGGCGCCATGGCCCAGCCGAGCGCAGGCCCGGATGGCGCGATCGCCGCCCTGATCGCCCAGGGCGACTATTGGCGGCAGCAGAACCGGCCGGAGCTGGCGCTGCCACGCTACCAGCGCGTGCTGACGGTGGAGCCCAACAACGCCGCGGCCCTGGCCGGCGCCGCACAGGTGCAGCTGCAGCTCGGCGATACGGCGGCGGCCGAGACGCTCACCTCCCGCCTGCGGCAGGTGACGACGCGGGACGACCCGCGGCTGGCCGGCGTCGAGAGCGCCACGCGGGCCGGCGCCATCCAGCCGGAGGCGTTGGCCGAGGCCCGGCGGCTGGCCCAGGCCGGACGCGGCGGCGACGCGGTCGCCAGCTACCGGACCCTGTTCGGCGGCGGCGCTCCGCCCGAGCAATTCGCGGTCGAATATTACAGTACCCTGGCCGGCACGGAGGAAGGCAATCGCGCCGGCCTCGCGGGGCTCGCGGGGGTGGTGCGCCGCACGCCATCCGACAGCCGCGCCCAGCTCGCCTACGCGCAGGCGCTGACCTGGCAGGCCGCGACGCGCAACCAGGGCATCGAACGGTTGCGGACATTGGCGCGCCTGCCGCAAGGGGCGGCGGCGGCGCAGCAGGCCTGGCGCCAGGCCGTGCTCTGGGCCGGCCCGACCGAGGATGCCGTGCCGCAGCTCCAGGCCTATCTGGCACAGTATCCGGACGATGCCGCGGTGCGCGGCCGGCTGGCCGAGGCGCAGGATCCGACGCGGCGGCTGGCGACCCAGGCCGGGGAGCAGCGGCAGCGCGGCTTCGCTTTGCTGGAAGCGAACCAGACCCGCGACGCGGCGCGCCAGTTCGAGGATGCGCTGGCCCGTGACGCGTCCGATCCGGACGCGCTCGGCGGCCTCGGCATCGTGCGCCTGCGGGAAGGACGCGCAGCCGAGGCGCGCGACCTGCTGCAGCGCGCGATCACCGCCGCCCCCGATCGCGCCGGTCAATGGCGGCAGGCGCTGGACGGCGCCAGCTATGGTCTCGACCTGGCCGAGGGACGCCGGCTGGCCCAGAGCGGCGACGCGGCGGGCGCCGAGGCCGCGCTGCGCCGCGCCGCCGCACGCCAGCTGGCCGATACCGCGGACGCGCAGATCGCGCTCGGCGACCTGCTGTTGCGTCGCGGCGATGGCCGCAGCGCCGAGGAGGCCTACCGTGCCGCCCTGACGCGGCGGCCGGATTCCAACCCGGCGCAGGCCGGGCTCGCCCGCGCCCTCCGCCGTCAGGACCGTGTCGCCGAAGCGGCCGAGATCGAGCGCCGGCTGCCGCGCGGCGGCGGCGGCGGCGGCGGCGAAGCCGTCCCGGGCAATGCCACCGCCGGCCTGCGGGCGCGTGCCGCCATGGCGCCCGATCCGGCGACGGCGGTCGCCCTGCTGCGCAGCGCGGTCGCGGCCAACCCCGCCGATCCCTGGGCACGGCTCGATCTGGCCAGGCTGCTGTCGCGCCGGGGCGAAGGCGCCGAGGGCCGCGCCATCGTCGAGGAATTGGCGCTGCGGGGCGGCAGCGCCGATGCCGCCTTCGCCGCAGCGCTCTTCGCCGAGAGCGAGGGCCGGCTGGCCGATGCCGCCGCCTGGCTCGACCGCGTGCCGGCGCGCGGCCGCAGTCCGGAAATGGCGGCCCTGGCCGCGCGCGCCCGGGTCTCGGCGGAGGTGGAAGCCGCGGTGTCCGCCGCCGCCAGCGGGCGGATGTTCGAAGGGCGGCAGCGGCTGCTGGCGATCGCCGCAAGGCCGGATCCGAGCGGCGCGCAGGCAGCGGCCGTCATCCGCGGCTTCGGCCAGTTGAACGACGCGCGCGGCGCCGAAGACGCCGCCCGGATCGCCTTGCTGCCGGACCGTGCCCGCACCCCGGCCGCACGACTGGCCATCGCCAGCGCCATGGTGGCGGCCGGCCTCGAACAGCAGGCCAGTGCGATCGGGCGCGAATTGGCGAGCGATTCCCGCCTTTCCGCGCAGGAGCGGCAGCAGGCGGTGGCGCTGCAGGCCGGTGCCGCGATCCGCACCGCCGACCGGATGAACGAACAGGGCGACCAGGCCGCGGGGTTCGAAGCGCTGCGCCCGGCACTGACGCGCGATCCGACCGACCCCGCCGCCAATGCCGCCCTCGCCCGCCTCTACCAGGGCGCGCAGCGCCCGCGCGAAGCGGGAGAGATCGCGGAGACGCTGCTGGCCCGCGACCCGCGCAACCTCGATGCCCGCGGCACCGCGATCGACGCCGCGATCGGCGCCCGCGACCTGCGCCGGGCGGAGGCGCTGGTCGCGGAGGCGCGCGCGCTCGCGCCATCCGATGCGCGGGTGTCGCTGATGGAAGCGCGCGTCGCGCGTGCCGCCGGCGATCCGCGCCGCGCGTTGCGCAGCCTGGAACTGGCGGCCGAACAGCGGCGCGCGGCGACCGGCGGCGGCATGGCCGCGCCGGTCCGCGTGGCCGGCCTGTCCGACAACCCTTTCCGGCCGAATGCCGTGGCGGCCGCGGCGCCGACGCCCACGGGCGACCCGCTGGCGGCCGAAATCGCGCGGGAGGCACAGCGGCTGCGCGACGAGACCGCGTCCCAGCTGGCCTTCCTGCCGGAGGTGCGGACGCGCAGCGGCACCGGCGGCCTCGACCGCCTGACCGAGATCGGTGCGGCGACCGAAGCACGGCTGCCGGCGGCGGGTGGCGCCGTGACCCTGCGTGCGACGCCGGTGACCATCGATGCCGGCGGCATCGACCGCGCGCTCGACACCAATCGCCGCTTCGGCACCAATGCGCTGGCCGGTACGACAGGCGGCCCGACGCCGGGCAATCCTTCCGCGAGCGGCGTCGGGTTCCAGATCGCCTATCGGCGCGACAACTTTTCCGCCGACATCGCGTCCACGCCGATCGGCTTCCGCAACACCACCATCCTCGGCGGGCTCGAGGTGGCGCCGGCGCTGGGGCCGAACCTGCGCCTGCGCGTGACCGGGGAGCGGCGGTCGGTGAATGACAGCGTGCTGTCCTGGGCCGGCATGGAAGACCGGCAATCCGGCCTCCGCTGGGGCAATGTGATCCGCAATGGCGGCCATGCGCAGTTCGAGCTCACCTCCGGCGCCGCGAGCTTCTATGCCGGTGGCGGCTATTCGGTCTTCGACGGCGAGAATGTGCGCGACAACACGCGCTATGAGATCGGCGCCGGCATGGCCTATCGCGTGATCAGCCGGCCGGACGAGGAACTGACCACCGGCTTCGACGTCACGCATTTCGGCTACCAGCGGAACCTGCGCTATTTCACCCTCGGCCAGGGCGGCTATTTCAGCCCGCAGAGCTATACGGCGGTGAGCATCCCGGTCGATTGGCGCGTGCGGTCCGGCGACCTGTCCTGGCGGCTCGGCGCCAGCCTCGGCTTCGCATCCTTCCGCGAGGATTCCTCCCCCTACTTCCCCAATGACGCGGGGCTGCAGGCCAGCCTGGAAGCCCGGGCCGGGAGCGATCCGACGCTGCGCACCCGCTATGACGGCCAGAGCCAGAGCGGCGTGGTCATCGGCCTGCGCGGTGACCTGGAATACCGGATCACGCAGCAGCTTCGCCTCGGCGGCCTGTTGCGCTTCGACCGCTCCGCCGATTTCAACGAGGCGCGCGGGATGTTCTACGCGCGCTATACGTTGGACTAAGCGGGCTCCGGCATGAGCAGGGCGGTGCCCGCGGCGCGCATCCGGGCGATGATCGCATCGGACGGCGGGCGGTCGGTGACCACCGCTTCGATGCGTTCGAAACCATAGAGCGCGTAGCGGTCGGCGCGGCCGAATTTGGACGCGTCGGCCACCGCCGTCAGGCGCCGCGCGCAGCGCCGTATCACCTCCGCCAGGTCACGATGCCCGGCGCTCGGGCCCATCACCCCGTCTTCGGCGTCGATGGCGCTGGCGCCGATCAGCGCCAGGTCGAAGCGACGCGGCTCCAGGAAGCGCAGTGCCTCCGCCCCTTCGACCGTCCGGTTGGCGGGGTTGAGGCGGCCGCCGGCGAGATGCACCTCATGCTGGCCGTCATGCGCCAGCAGCTGCGCGATATCCGGCATGATGGTCACGAAGCCGACTGAAGCCGGCAGGTCGCGCAGCCGCGCCGCCACCGCCAGCATGGTCGAGCCGCCGCCCAGGAAGACCAGCCCGCCCGCCGGCACCAGCCCCGGCACCAGCGCCGCCGCGCGCTCCTTCGCCTGGCGGTCGCGGTCGGCGCGGCGCAGCACCGGCGGCAGGTCGGGCGCCGCCGCGACGATGGCGCCGCCATGCTGGCGCATGAGATGCCCGCCGCGCGCCAGCGCCGCCAGGTCGCGGCGGATCGTCTTCGCCGAACAGCCGAACTCGGCGGCGAGGACCGAAACCTCGACCTCGCCGGCACTCGCCAGGCGTTCCAGGATGCGTTGCCGGCGGCGACCATCGAACATGGCCGCCTGCATACTGTCCGGATGCGTCCGCATCAAAGGACAGCTCCGCGACATCCGGACTTTATTGGACAAAATCGAACGCAATCAGTCACGACGACATCGGGGAAGCGTCACGGGCCCGTCACGGACCCCGCCTAAGGTCCGGCGCCTGCACAGAGTTGAGCGCCCGATGACCGGAGGGCCGAAAGGCCCGAGGGGCTGAATCGGACGCGCCACTGACAAGGAGAACTGCCATGGCGCCCCATGCCCCGGCGCGACGCCGCCTGCTCGGCACCGCCGCCATGTCCCTGGCCGCGACGCAGTTGCCCGGCCGCGCCACGGCGCAGGCAACCGCGCCGCGGCGCCTGACCCTCGGCATGTCCGGCTTCCCGCAATCGCTGGAGCCGGTGCTGTCCAACCAGACCGCGACCCGGCGCGTGGTGCCGCAGATCTTCGACACGCTGATCGCCTTCGACCATGCCCATGGCATGGCGCTGCGCCCCTCGCTCGCGACGCGCTGGGAAAGGCTCGACGCCCGCCGCCTGCGCGTGGCGCTGCGCGAAGGCGTGGTGTTCCAGGATGGCAGCCCCTTCACCGCCGATGACGTCGCCTTCTCCTTCAGCCCCGACCACCTGCTGGGCCCGGGCCGCGCGGGGCAGGTCGTGTCCATGCAGACGCTGGAGCGGGTGGAACGCGCCGAGGTGATCGGCCCGCACGAGATCATCGTGCATGCCAAGGGCGATGACGCGCTGCTGGAGCAGCGGCTGGCCGCCTGGGCGTCGGAAATCGCCAGCCGCCGCGCCTTCGAAGCGGCCGGATCCTGGGAACGCTGGACCGCGGCGCCCATCGGCACCGGCCCCTATCGCCTGGTCGAGCAGCGGCTGGACCGCAATGTCTCGCTCACCGCGCACGGCGCCTATTGGGGCGGACGGCCGCCCTATGACGCCGTCGAATATCGCGTGATCCCCGAGCTCTCGTCCCGCATCAACGCGCTGCTGGCGGGCGAGGTCGACCTGATCACCGATCTGGCCCCGGACCAGTTCGCCGATATCGAAAAGCGGCCGGAGCTGCAGGTCGCCGGCGGCCCGGTGCAGAACATTCGCTACCTGCAGCTCGACACCAACGACCCCGTGCTGCGCGATGCCCGGGTGCGCCGCGCGCTGAGCCTGGCGCTCGACCGGCGCCTGCTGATCGAGGCGCTGTGGCAGAACCGGCTGCCGGTACCGAACGGCTTCCAGCTGCCGAGCTACGGCCAAGCCTATGTCGCCGATTTCCCCGCGCTGGACCATGACCCGGACCAGGCGCGGGCGCTGCTGCGCGCCGCGGGCTACAATGGCCAGCCGATCACCTACAAGCTGCTGCCGAACTACTATCCCAACCAGGTTTCCGGCGCGCAGGCGATGATCGAGATGTGGCGCGCCGTCGGGCTGAACGTCCGCATCGAGATGCAGGAGAATTTCTCCCAGATCTATCGCAAGCCGATCCACGCGCTCTTCGACAGTTCCTCGACCGCCATCATGCCGGATCCGCTCGGCCATGCCTGGCGCGAGTTCGGCCCGGCCGGCACCGCGCCGCAGATGACCGGCACCTGGCGCAACGAGGAATACTTCGCGCTCGGCGCGCGGCTGCAGGACACCACCGATGTCGCGGAGCGGCTGCGCATCCATCGCCGCATGCTGGAGATCATCATGGTGGAGGACCCGCCCTGCGTGGTGCTGCACACCTCCGGCCAGTTCTACGGCAAGCGGCGTTCGCTGCGCTGGACGCCGGGGCAGACGCTCGACCTGGATTTCGGCCCCTTCAACGCCGCCCTCGCCCAGGGGTGAGAGCCGTTCGGCAATGGCGGCCAGGCCTGTCCCGGAGCCGGCGGCTTTTCGCGACCCGCGCGATGGGGGAATGATGCCCGCCGCGTCTTTGACCAGGACCATGGACATGAACGACCAATCGCGCGTGACGCGCATCGTGATGGTGGTGTTCGACGGGCTGCGGCCGGATGTCGTGACGCCGGACCGCATGCCGGCGCTGTCCGCCTTCCTGGGCGAGGCGCGGCGCTACACCCGCGCCTCCTCGGTCTTCCCATCCATCACCCGGGTCTGTGCCAGCGCGATCGGCACCGGTGCGCCTTCTGCCGTGCACGGCATCGTGCAGAACGCCTTCCCGGACCGTGCGGTGCGCGGCGACCGGCTGCTCGACACCGCCAGGCCGGATGACCTGCGCGCCGCCGTCGCGGCGCATGGCCCGGGCTTCGTCGCGACGCCGCGCTTCGCCGATGCGCTGGCCGCCGCGGGCAAGCGGCTGGCGATCGTGCATACCGGCTCGGCCGGCGGCGCCTTCCTGCTGGATCCGCGCGCCCAGGCCAATGGCTCCTGGGTCTTCTCGGTGCATGGCCGCGCCGCGACCGAGACGCCGGCCGCCTGGGACAGCGCCGTGGCGCGGCTTGGCCCGCCGCCGGCCAAGAGCCTGCCGCAGGCCGATATGATGGACTACGGCGCGCGCGTGCTGACCGAAGTCGCCCTGCCGGAAGCGCAGCCCGACATCGCGGTGCTCTGGCTGAACGAACCGGACACCAGCTTCCACTATCTCGGCCTCGACGGCCCCGGCACCCGCGCCGCGCTCGCCGCCTCCGACGCCGCCTTCGCGCGGGTGCTGGAGGCGGTGCGCGCGGCGCCCGACGGTGGCGCGCAGACCGCGGTGCTGGCGGTGTCCGACCATGGCCATATCGCGGTGACCGAACGGCTGCCGCTGGCCGAGCATCTGGGCGAAGCGGGCTTCGGCGTGGCGCTGGGCACCTTGCATGACGATCTGACGGTCTATCCCGGCACCGCCTGCTGCTTCTGGCAGCGGGAGCCGGATGCGGCGCGTTTGCAGCGCCTGGTCGCCTTCCTGCGCGAACAGCCCTGGTGCGGCCCGCTCTTCACTCTCGGCGGCAATGGCGTCGAAGGCGCGGTGCCTGGCAGCTTCGACCTGGCGCTGCTCGGCGCCGCGCATCCCCATGCGCCGGCGGTGGTGGCGCAACTCCGTTCCAGCGAGGCACCCGACCCTTACGGCCTGCCCGGCGTGTCCCTGATCGCCGGCACGGACCTGCCGCTCGGCGGCGGCATGCATGGCGGCCTGAACCGCGCGGAGATGGCCAATCTGATCGCGCTGCGCCTGCCGGGCCGGGCCGCGGGCGAGACCGAGGCACGGCCGGTCAGCCTGATCGACCTGGCGCCCACCATGCTCGGGCTGCTCGGCCTGCCGCCGCTGCCATCCATGGTCGGCCACGACATGCTGGGCGCCCCGGCGGCGCGGCCGGAACGGCTGCTGGAAACCGGTGCGGGCCAATACCGCCAGGCGTTGCACCTGTTCGGCGAAGGTCCTGCCGCCGTGCTGCACCGGGCCTGGCGCAACGCCTGAATCGCGCGGGCACCGGCCCGGCGGACCATCCCGGGCCGGGAGCGCGGCAGCACCGGCCGGGCAGCGCTTCCGGCACAGTCACCCACACGGCATGCCGCCCGGGTCGTTACGGTCAAGTCAGGTGCGTCCCGCCGCGATCGGCGCTGACGCGGAACCGACACCCTTGCCTGCCTCTGCGATGCCGTCTATTCCCGCAGACGTAGCGTGACCTGAAGCCCTGCACGCCGTCCGCTGTATGGATCGCCGGTCAGCGTTTCGCCCGAACCAAAGCTCCCGTGACATGAGCCTGAATATCGATCCCCGCGACACAGCGGTGGATGCTGCGGCGACGCCATCCGCTGAGACCATCCTCTGGCTGCACGCCGCCTTCTGCGAAGTGGGGCTGCCGATCCGTGCACCGCGCGCCGCCTGGCAGCGCGACGCCGGCGGCGTTGCCATCCATATCGAGCCGGGTGCCACCGGCCATCCGCTGCCGGGCGGCCCGCTGCTGCGCCTCGCGCTGTTGCATATCTGCGACCAGGCCTTTCGCACCAACAGCGCCGTCGTCGAGCTCGGCGGCAGCGATGTCGTGCTCGCGGTGCGCCTCGGCGTCGAAGCCAAGGCGCGGGAACTGGCGGAGCAGGTGGAGCGGCTGCTGGCCGCGAAGATCACGGTCTCGCTCGATGGCGGGGCGGCGCTGACGGTCTTCGACGCGCGCAGCCGGCCGCGCAGCACCAATGCCACCTGGCGGCCGAGCCTGCGCCTGAACAGCGGCTTCTTCGCGAGCCTCACCGGCCACGCGGTGCCGCTCGACCGCCGCATCGTCGAAGCCCTGCGGGATGCGCCGCTCGCGCTCGATGCCTATGCCTGGATCCGGCGGGTGCTGCAGCGCCAGGTGGCCGGCACCACCGTGACCACGAGCTGGGACGAGTTGCTGAAGCGCTTCGGCGCCGCATCCCAGGATGGCGGGGCATTCCGGCCCGCCTTCGAGGCAGCGCTGCGCCAGGTCTTCGATGCGGATCTCTCGATCTCGCTCGCGGTCGATGATGACGGCGTCAGCGCCGAGCATGCGGCACCGCAGGCGAATGTCGGCGCCGCGCCCGAGGCGCCGCCGGTCACCACGGAGCCGGAAGCGCCGCCCGCACCGCAGGTGCAGGCCGAGGAAGCGCCCCCCGCCGCGCAGCCATTGCCGCCGGCGCCGCCGCCGGCCGCGGCGCCCGCGCAGCTCGACCTCACCATGCCGGAGGCCGCGCCGCCCGCGCCCGAGCCCACGCGGCCGGCATCGGCGCAGGTGGTGCCGGTGCAGCAGGCCCCGGCGCAGCCGGCGCCCGCCAGCGGCGCGACGCAGGAGACGATCAGCCTCCGCTCCCATGTGACCGGCCTGCAGCAGGTGATCTGGCTGCGGCGCGGGCATGGGCCGGAAAGCCCCCTGGTCGGCGTGACGCCCGGCGCCCGCTTCGATGCCGACCGGCTGACGGTGCTGACGGTGGAGCCGATGGTGATGCAGGTCAGCGGTGGCCTCAGCAAGCCGGATTTCGAGCAGGTCTCCGCCTGGGTGATGGTCAACCGCGACCTGATCGACGGCTTCTGGGATGGCAGCATCGCCTCCTTCGAGGAGATCCATGGCCGCGTCCGGCGCGTCCCGGCGCTGAGCGCGCGATGGGGGATGACCGCTTCGCTCTGATATCATGCCGAACCAGCCGATAGGCTGGCCGGCATGAGGCGGCCCATCCCTGGATCAGAGCTGCGATTCGATCGGCAGGCGGCGCAGCAACCAGGCCATCAGCCGGCGCGCCGGCGAGGCGTGGGGTTCCAGGCCGACCAGCACCTTCGCGCCGTCATCCCAGGCGAGCCTGCCTGCCGCGGTCAACCGCACCCGCCAGCTCCGCCCGCCATCGGCCAGGCGGCGATGATGCCAGCGCACCAGCCGCGCCAGCGCCGGGTGCTGCACCAGGACGCCCATTTCGGTGTTCAGATTGGCCGAACGCGGATCGAGATTGAAAGACCCGACAAAGACCGGGCCGTCATCGATCATCAGCGCCTTGGTGTGCAGGCTGGCGCCGCGCGAGCCGAACATGCCGGCCGAGCGCTCCGCGCTGCGCTTCAGCTCATACAGCTCGACCCCGGCCGCCAGCAGCCTTTCCCGGTAACGGGCATAGCCGCCATGAACCGCGACGACATCGGTCGCCGCCAACGAATTGGTGATGACCGCCACCCGCACGCCCGCTTGCGCCATCGCGACCAGCCGCGCCGCGCCAGCCTCCCCGGGGACGAAATAGGGGGAGATCAGCAGTGCCTGCCGCTGCGCGGCGCCGAGCATCTCCGCCAGCGCCGGCATCACCGCGCTGCCGGCCAGGCCGCGCGCCTTGTCGGGCGGATCGGCCAGGATGCGGATCGCGTCCTCCGCGATCGGCAACCGATGGCGGCGCGCCGCCTCCGCTTCGCGAAGCCGCGCCAGGAAGGGCTCCGCTTCCGGCGAAGCGGCAACGGCTTCGAGGCTGGCCCGCAACTTGCGTAGCGCGCGCCGGCCGGAGCGGATGCGCAGCCGCCTGACCGACCGCGCGAGCGGGCTGCGCCAATAGGCTTCGAACACCACCCCCGCCTTGGCGGCCGGCATGTTCTCGAGCACCGCGTCCAGGTCACGGAAGTTGAAATCGCCGGCGGCGTCGAAGTAGCGGTCGCCGATATTGCGCCCGCCGCAGATGACGAGGCCGCCATCGGCGATCCAGGCCTTGTTGTGCATGCGCCGGTTCAGGTGCCAGTTGCCGAACAGCATCTCCGCCAGCAGGCTGAGCCGCCCCCAGCGCCGCCAGCTGGCGGCATTGAAGCGCCGCAACTGGATCATCGGGTGCCCATGCAGCGCCGTGAGGTCGGATTCGCGCCCGAGCGCATACATGTCGTCGAGCAGCAGCCGCACGCGGACGCCACGATCGGCCGCGAGCAGCGCCTCTCGCGCCAGCAGCTGGCCGGTCAGGTCGCTGTGCCACATGTAGTACTGCAGATCGAGGCTGCGCTGCGCGGCGCGCGCCGAAGCGGCCCGCGCCACGAAAGCGCTGATGCCATCGGAGAGCAGCCCGATGCGGCCGGCGATCGCTTGCCCCGGCAGGGAACCCGGCTTCGGCAGGGTTCCGGCGCTGCTCATGCCGCCGCCACCAGCGCCCGCATCGCCGCGTCGGCCGCGGCCAGGTCGATCTCCGCGCGCAGCGGCAAATGATCGGAGGCGAGGCGCGCCAGCGGGCTGTCATGCACCTGCGGCGGCGCCACCAGGCCGTGCGGATGGCCCAGGATCTGGTCCAGCGCCAGGAACGGCAGGCGCGAGGGGAAGCTCGGCTGCGGCTGCCCGAAGGGGCCGAAGAAAGGCTCCAGCACCGACAGAGAGGAGGCGATGCCCGGGCGCCATTCGTTGAAGTCGCCGAGCAGCAGCGTCGGCATCGGATCGCCTTCGGCGATCGCGGCCAGGATCGCCGCCGCCTGCAGAATGCGATGGCGCCGCAACAGGCCGAGATGCGCCGCCACGACGCGCAGCCGCGCGCCCGGGAATTCGAGCTCCACGATCAGTGCGCCGCGCGGCTCCGCGCCGGGCAGCGCCAAGCGTCGGACATGCGTCGCATGCCCGCCGCGCACCAGCAGCGCATTGCCGCGCCAGCCATGCCCGCCGGGGGTCGAGGAGACCGGAACCAGATGCAGCCCGGTGCGGCGCTCGACCGCGCCGAGATCGAGCAGGCCGGTGCGGCGGCCGAAGCGGCGATCCGCCTCCTGCAACGCCAGCACGTCGGCGCCGAGCTCCCCGATCACGCTGGCGATGCGGCCGGGATCGAAGCGCTTGTCGACGCCCACGCATTTATGGACGTTGTAGGAAGCGGCGATCAGCGCGCCGGAGGACACCGCCGCGGGCTGCGCCGCGGGAAAGGCGCCCTTACGCGCCAGCGCCCCTTCCAGCAGCCGCAGGGCGCCGCGGACCTGGTCGGGGAACCGCGCCTGGCGGGCCGGCGGATGCGGGTCGGGCCGGGCTGCGGGTTGATCGGATTTCACCTGAAAGTGCCGAAGCATAAGCCGTCCATACCACAAGGATTCCAAGGCCCGGTTGACGAAATGGGGCGCCGCCGCGGCCGATCCAAGCGGCGACCGGCCCCGCCGGTTCGGCGGGGGAGCCATGCGACAGATCGGTGACGCATCGGCGCGCGGAGCATTATGTTCCTCATCATGAGCATGCTTATAACAAGCATGGCCAGAGTCGACGGCCCCCGCCCCATGCCCGATCCGCAGCCCACCCTCGGCTTCCTCCTGAACGACGTCGCCCGCGTCCTGCGCAAACGCTTCGAGCAGCGGGCGCGTGGGCTGGGGCTGACCCGCGCGCAGTGGCAGGTGCTGGCCTATCTGATGCCCAATGAGGGCATTCATCAGGGCGGCCTGGCCGAGCTGCTGGACATCGAGCCGATCACGCTGGTCCGCATCCTGGACAAGCTCGAGGCCCGCGGGCTGATCGAGCGCCGGCGGCACCCGACCGACCGCCGGATCTGGCTGCTGTACCTGACCGGGGCCGCCCATCCGATCCTCGCGCAGATGCGTGTCCTGGGCGACGCGACCCGCCAGGAGGCACTGGCAGGCCTGACGGATGCGGAGCGCGCGCAGCTCCTCGGCATGCTGACCACCATGAAGAAGAACCTGATCGAAGCCTGCGAGCGCCCCATCGAGGATGACGCGCCGCCGCAGGCCATTGAGGCATAGCGATGAGCACGACCCTGAAGACCAGGACGGATGACGTCGACGCCCCGGAGGCGCCGCCGCCTGCCCCGCGCGAGACGCCCCCGCCCGGCGCGCCGGCGCCGCCCGCCGGCGGGCGGCGGCGCTGGCTGCGGCCGCTGCTGTTCCTGCTGCTGCCGGTCGCGCTGGTGGCGGGCGGCTACGCCTATGTCACCGGCGGCAGCGTCATGTCGACCGAGAACGCCTATGTCCATGCCGACATGGTCGGCGTCTCCACCGATGTCTCCGGCATCGTGAAGGAGATCGCGGTCAGGGAGAACCAGACGGTCGCGGTCGGCGATGTGCTGTTCCGGCTGGACGACGCGCCCTTCCGCTTCGCCCTGGCCCGCGCCGAGGCGCAGATCGGCATCGTGACCAACGATCTGAACGCGCTGAAGGCCAGTTATCGCGACATGCAAGCGCAGATCGGCCAGGCGCAGGTCGATGTCGACTACTACATCCGCGATGTCGAACGGCAGCGCCAGCTCGCGGCCCGCAGCGTCGCCTCCGAGGTCACGCTGGAGCAATCGCAGCGCAACCTGCAATCCTCGCGGCAGAAGGTCGCGTCGCTGACGCAGCAGCTCGCCGGCATCGTCGCCAACCTGGCGGGTAATCCGGATATCGCGATCGAGCAGCATCCCCGCTACGTCGATGCCGTGGCCCAGCGGGACGAGGCGGCGCGGCAGCTGTCGCACACCGTGGTGCGCGCTTCGATCGCGGGCGTGGTGACCAACGTGCCGTCGCTGCAGCCGGGCCAGTACCTGGCGGCCGCGACGCCGGCCTTCAACCTGGTCGCGACCGACCATGTCTGGATCGACGCCAATCCGAAGGAGACCGAGCTGACCAATGTGCAGCCCGGCCAGACGGTATCGGTGACGGTCGACACCTATCCGGGCGCCACCTGGCACGGCACGGTCGATAGCATCGCGCCGGCCTCGGCCGGCAGCTTCGCCCTGCTGCCGGCGCAGAACACCAGCGGCAACTGGGTGAAGGTGGTGCAGCGCATTCCCATGCGGGTGCGGATCGAGACGCCGGCCGGCCTGCCGCAGCTGCGATCGGGCATGAGCGTGGTGGTCTCGGTCGATACCGGCCGCCCGCGCGGGGTGCCGCTGTTCCTGCAGGGCCTGTTCGGCGGCGGCCATGACTAGCGCCGCATCCACGCCCGCCGTCGCCAATCGCGGCGCCATCACCGCCTGCGTCATCCTGGCCGTGATCATGCAGGCGCTGGACACCACCATCGCCAATGTCGCGCTGCCCTATATCCAGGGCAGCGTCTCGGCCAGCGCCGACCAGATCAACTGGGTGCTGACCTCCTATATCGTGGCCGCGGCGATCATGACGCCGCCGTCCGGCTGGCTCGCCGGGCGCTTCGGCCGCAAGCGCATGCTGCTGATCTCGGTCGCCGGCTTCGTCATCGCCTCCGTCCTTTGCGGCCTGGCGCAGTCGCTGGTCGAAATCGTGGCCTTCCGCCTGTTGCAGGGTTTCTTCGGCGCGGCGCTGGTGCCGCTGTCGCAGTCCATCCTGCTCGACATCTACACGCCGGAGGAACGCGGCGCCGCCATGGCGCTGTTCGGCGTCTCGGTCATGGTGGGGCCGGTGCTGGGGCCGGTGATCGGCGGCTGGCTGACCGATAATCTGAGCTGGCGCTGGGTCTTCTACATCAACGTGCCGCTCGGCATCCTGGCCTTTACCGGCATCACCGCCTTCGTGACCGAGACCCCGCTCAACCGGCTGGCCAAGCTCGACTGGCTCGGCTTCGGCGCGCTCAGTGTCAGCATCGGCGCGCTGCAGCTGGTGCTCGACCGCGGCGAGCAACTCAACTGGTTCGGCTCGGGCGAGATCATCCTGGAAGCGGTGGTCGCGGCCGCGGCCTTCTACATCTTCCTAGTGCACACCTTCACCGCGCGACGCGGCACCTCCTTCGTGAACCCGCAGCTCTTCCTCGACCGCAATTTCTCGGTCGGCATGCTGTTCATCTTCATCGTCGGCATCACCTACCTCGCCTCGCTAGCGCTGATGACGCCCTATCTGCAGACCTTGATGGGCTATCCGGTGGTGACCGCCGGCATCGTGATGGGGCCGCGCGGCGTCGGCACCATGGTGTGCATGTTCCTGGTCGGGCGGTTGATCGGCAAGGTGGATACGCGGATCCTGCTGGCCATCGGCCTGCTGCTGACCGCCTGGGCGATGGACGACATGACCGGCTGGACGCCCGATGTCTCGGAATGGACCATCATCGTCACCGGCTTCATCCAGGGTGCCGGGCTCGGCTTCCTCTTCGTGCCGCTCACCACCGTGACCTTCTCCACCCTGCCGGCGCATCAGCGCGGCGACGGCACCGGCCTCTATAACCTGTCGCGCAATGTCGGCTCCGCGGTCGGCATCTCGGTGGTCTCGGCACTGGTCACCGAGAATGTCCAGGTGAACCACGAGGAGATCGGCCGCTACCTGACGCCCTTCCATCGCATCTGGCAGTATCCGGCGGTGCACCAGATGCTGGACCCAACCACGCTCGCCGGCCGGACCGCGCTCGATGACATGGTGACGGAGCAGGCGACCATCATCGCCTATATCAACGACTTCAAGCTGCTGATGGTGCTGTCGCTGGTGGTCATGCCGCTGCTGCTGCTGCTGCGCCGGCCGGACAGCCCCGCCGCGGCGCCGGACCACAGCATCGCCATGGAGTAGCGGGCCGTCACCGCCCGGCCCGGGAAAGGAACGCGCGCAGCTCGTATGAGAATGGCGGCCAATTGCCAGAAAATCTTCCAGGCAGCATCGACGCCCTGCCGATGGCCGCGCATGATCCGCCCGTACGGGGCGGCGCGACCCCTTGGAGGATCATGATGCAAGCCTTGGCCGACCGGATGAACGCCATCTGCGATGCGCAGCCGTTCCGGACCAGCTGGTTCCTGAAGGACCTGACCACCGGCGCCGAGGCGCATCGCGACGGCCATGTGCAGGTGCCTTCGGCCAGCGTGCGCAAGATCTCGATCCTGATGGCGGCGCTGAAGGCGGTGCATGAGGGCCGGATCGACCTGATGGCCCCGGTGACCGTCGAAGCGCGGCACCAGAAGGACGTGGCTTCCGGCACCTATCGCTACATGACGCCCGGCTGCGTCATTCCCTTCCGCGACGCGCTGGTGAACATGATCATCACCAGCGACAATGTCTGCACCCAGCTCGTGCTGGAACACCTCGGCGATGGCGTCATGGACGCTTATTGCGCGGCGATCGGCATGACGCGGACGCGGCATCGCGGGCTGATCCCGCCGCTCGGCCTCGCCTGGGACCACCCGGTCGACGCCACCGCCGCGACCACGCCGGCCGACCAGGTGCTGCTGCTGGACCTGATCCTGCGCGGCACCACCGATGCCGCCACCGCCGCGACGCTCGGCAGCAGCACCGCGCTCTGCGCCCTCGCGCTCGATATCCTGAGTTGGCAGGTGCTGCGCAATCTGATGCCGTCGCAGTTGCCCTACGGCACCAAGGTCGCGAACAAGACCGGTCGCGGCCGCCGCGGCCGGATGGATGCGGGCATCGTGTTCCGCGACGGCAAGCCGATCTTCATCATCGCCGCGATGACCGATTTCGTACCGGAGACGATGCCGGACGGCATGCCCGGCTATGTCGCATCCTTCGCCACGATCGGCGGCATCACCCGGGCGGCCTGGGACTCCATCGGCTAGGGCGGCGACGCCTCCGCCCCGGGCGCGCCGGTGTCCCCCGGCGCGTTGTCGAGCTGGCGCAGGCAGCCGCGCACGATCGGGGCGCAGACACCGTCCTGCCCGCGGATGTCGTCGCTGTCGCCGGTATAGGCGAGGCTGGCGACGCGGCCGTCCGAGACGCGGAACAGCGCATGGCAATAGGACCCGCTGCCCGCCAGACGAAAGCCGCCGCCGACCACCGGAACGGTGATGTTCAATCCGCCGACATTGCCGTTCTGCTGCTCATAGGACAGCAGTTCCGAACCGTCGCCCAGACGCAGCGTTCGGTTCGGGATACCGGCGCAGGCCCGCAGATCATCCGCATTCATGCCGACAAGCCGCCGCTTGGCGTCGGCCGCCACCTCCGCCCCGCGCGGGGCGCAGGCGGCCAGCAGAATCAGCAGGGAGAGCAACAGGCTGGACGGCATGCGGGCTCCGTCATGGCTTCGACGCTGCAGGAAGCGGCGGATTGTCCGCAACGGGCCGGTCGCGCGCAACCCGGGCCCGGCGCGCCGTCAGTGCAACTGCGCGTGTCCGCCGGCCATGCGGCCGCGGATCATACCGAGGCAGCCGGAAGGCTGGCCGGTATCAGAGCCAGCGTGCCCGCCTGAACAGCGCGAAGAGCGCGCTGCACAACACGACGATGACGGCGACGACGATGTAGTAGCCGTATTCGGTCTTCAGCTCCGGCATGTTCTCGAAATTCATGCCGTAGATGCCGGCGATCGCGGTCGGCACCGCCAGGATCGCGGCCCAGGAGGCGAGCTGTCGGGTGATGGTGCCCTGGCGCTGCTGTTCCAGCAGCATGCTGACCTCGAAGACAGAATTCATCACTTCGCGCAGCCCGTCCACCATCGCCTGCACGCGCCGGACATGATCCAGCACGTCGCTGAAATAGGGCCGCGCATCCGGATCGATGCAAGGCATCTCCAGGCGGGTCAGCTTGCCGCAGACCTCCGCCATCGGCCCGAGGATGCGCTGGAACCGCGTGAGCTGGCGGCGCAGGGTGAAGATGCGCGCCACCTGTTCGCGGTCGAGGAAGGCATCGAGCGCTTGCTGCTCCATCGCCAGAACCTCCTCCTCGATGGCTTCCACCATCGGCAGGTAGCCATCGACGATGAAGTCGAGTACCGCGTGCAGCACATAGTCCACGCCGTGCGCCAGCATCTTCGGCGCGGCCTCGAGCTGCTTGCGGAGCGCGCTGTGGGTGCGGGCCGATTCGTGCCGGACGGTGATAACGTGGTTGTGGCCGACGAAGACCGCCGTCTCGCCATAGGCGATGTGATCACCGTCGAGATGCGCGGTGCGCGCCACGACGAACAGCTGATCGCCGTAGATATCGACCTTCGGCAGTTGGTGCGCCTTCAGCGCATCCTCGACCGCGAGCGGATGCAGGTCGTACTGCTCCTGCAGCGTCCGCAGCTCCTCCTCCGATGGTTCGAGCAGCCCGATCCAGACGAATTTCGACTTGTCTTCACCGCAGGGGCTCGGCTCGTCGATGGCCACGGAGCGGGCCTTGTGGCCGTTCTCGTACATGAAGGCGGCGATGACGCTCATGGGACGTTTCCTCGAGCAGGCGTGGCGGCATAGGGCCCGCACCGGGACATCATGCGCCAAGCGCGGCGCGGCGGCATAGCGCGTACCCCGATGCGGCCCGGGCCCCGGCCATGGCGCGAGGATGCGGCGGGCAACGCAGTATCGCCCCGCTGCCATCAGCTCTCCGATATTTCATGATTCTGGTGCGAGCCGATGTATTGCCGTCGGCTCGTCACCATATCGTTCTTTGGCGCAAGGACATCCCTGATACCGATGAAATAGGACGGACCGGCTCCATTGCGGGGTAGCGGCGGCCCTGGCTCATCCCCGGCGCGGGAGGATAGCGACATGAGCGGCCAGGCAGCGACCATGCGTGCATCAATGGCGGCAAGGTGGGCGACGACAAAGCCCGTCGCCATGGGGCTCGTGATCGGCCTGATCGCCGGTCCGATCATCTCGGGCATCGCCGGCTTCCAGATCCGCGCCAGCACCGCGCAGGCGGCGGCGCGGACCGGCATGGTCGAGCAGCAGGCATCCTTCTGCGCCGAGCGGGCGCGTGCCACCGGCGCCGTCACCAGCGGCCTCAGCTGGCAGGCGAGGAGCGACCTGGCCCGTCAGCACGCCATGATGCCAGGTGCCACCACCGTCGATTCCGATGTGACCTACGCCTGCTCCACCAAGCTCGCGGGCTGAACCGATGCTCGTCCGCACCCGGCGCGAGGACATCGTCTTCGGCCATCCCTTCCGCCTGGAGGGATGGACCGAGATGCAGCCTGCCGGGGCGTATATCGTCGAAACCGAGGAGGCGCTGATCGAAGGCCTCTCCTTCGCGGCCTATCGCCGCGTAGCGACGACCATCACGCGGCGCCCGACCCGCGGCGGCGCCCTGATCCAGATGATCCCGGTGGAACCGGAGGCGCTGGAAGCCGCCCTGGCGGCCGATGCGGTTCGGCCCGCGACCACCGCCATCCCCCCAGACAGGAGCGGCAGCCCATGACTACCTCCCCCGTGACTTCCGGCCTGATGCACCCACGCTGGGATGGCCGGCGCGCCCTATTCGAGATCGAGGATGGCGGGCAACGCTACGCCTGCGCGATCTCCATCGGCGCCTTGCAGGAGCTCAGCAGCCACCGCCACGTCAAACCTGTCGAGCTGCTGCGCTGCTTCATCGAGACACGCGGCCGGATCGAGGCCATCGCCCTGGCCAAGCTGCATGCCCGCAGGAGCGGTCTGCTCGGCCTGCTCAGCATCTGGGCCGAGGATGTCGATGACCTGCCGCCAGCCGGCGCCCCGGCTGTGGCGCAACAGGCGCCGCAGGCGCAGGCGATGACGGGGACCTCGGGCTGAATGGCCCGCGAATGCACATCCTCTCGGTCCACCATGTCACCACTTATCGTTACCGCCAGCCGGTCGCCTTCGGCGAGCATCGGATGATGTTCCGGCCCCGGGAAGGCCACGATCGGCGACTGATCGACGCCCGGCTGGTGATCACGCCGGCGCCCGTCGATAGCCGCTGGCTGCACGACGTCTTCGGCAACAGCGTCGGCGCCGCGCGCTTCGCCGCCCGGGCGCCGCAACTGCGATTCGACAGCACCATCCGCCTGGGCCACGCGCGGATGAACAGCCTCGATTTCCCGGTCGAGCGCTGCGCCGAGATCTACCCATTCGCCTACGACGTCGACGGCATGCCCGACCTCGCGCGGTCCATCGAACGCCAGTAGCCGGACCCGGATCGCGAAGTCGAAGCCTGGGCGCGCGGCTTCCTCTGGCGCGACGGGCCGACCGATACGAGGGTACTGCCGAAGACCACGACTCATGCCGTGCGGCAGCGCTTCGCCTATATCGCGCGTACCGAGCGAGGCGTGCAGTTCCCGCTCCAGGCCCTGCATATCGGAACCGGCACCTGCCGCGACTTCGCGGTCTTCCTGATCAAGGCGCTGCGGTCGCTGGACCTCGCGGCGCGCCTCGTTTCCGGCTATCTTTACGTGCCGGAACGCGGGGGCGCGTCGGCGGCGGTGCGACGCATGCTTGGCTGCGCGTCTATATCCCAGGCGCCGGCCGGGTGGAGCTGGATCCGACCAATGGCATCGTCTGCACCAGGACCTGATCCGGGTGGCCATTGCCCGCAACCACCGCCATGTCCTGCCCCCTGCATGGGACCTGGACTGGCTTCCCCATCCGACGAACTCGGCATGACCGTGGATGTCAGCGTCACCACCGATCCCGCCGTAGCCTGAGCGCGCCGGCCCCAAAGAGGAATCCCCCATGCGCATCAGCGCCGGCTGCCAGATCGTCTATGATTGCCCACAACCGACGCCGATGCTGCTGATGATCAGCCCACACCCGTCGCGCGTACCGGACCTGATCGGACCGCACGAGGTGCGCTTCGATCCGCCAGTGGCGGCGCGGGACTACAGCGACAGTTTCGGCAACCTGTGCACGCGCATCGTCGCACCCGCGGGCCGGTCGACCATCACGACACGGTTGCTGGTGCAGGATTCTGGCACGCCCGACCCCGTGGCCCCCGCCGCTTGGCAGCGCCGGCTGGAGGAGCTGCCAGACGAGATGCTGGTCTACCTGCTCGGCAGCCGCTACTGCGACACCGATCGGCTGTCCGACATCGCCTGGTCGCTGTTCGGCCAGGGCGCTACCGGCCGGGCCCGGGTGCAGGCGATCTGCGACTATGTGCATGAGCGCATCACCTTCGGCTACGAGCATGCGCGCGCCACCCGCACCGCATCGGAAGCCTTCACGGAACAGCGGGGCGTCTGCCGCGACTACGCACATCTGGCTATCGCGCTCTGCCGCTGCGTCAATATTCCGGCCCGCTACTGCACCGGCTACCTCGGTGATATCGGTACACCGCCACCCTATGGCCCCATGGATTTCGCCGCTTGGTTCGAAGTCTATCTCGACGATCGCTGGCACACCTTCGACGCGCGCAACAACACGCCACGCATCGGGCGCATCCTGATGGCGCGGGGCCGCGATGCCACCGACGTCGCCATCGTCACCACCTTCGGGCCCTGCACGCTGTCCGGCTTCAGCGTCTTCACCGACGAGGTCGCGTCATAGCCAGGGTCGCGCCGGTCACCGTGCTGAATCCGGCCGGGCGCGCATCCTGCCTGCCGGTCTGCGAACATGCATTCAAGTACATCCCGCCTGGCTACCGGGGATGGGGTTGGCGCCCCCGGACCTCGGCCGCCATATCGCCTGGGATATCGGTGCGGCGGAGCTTGCACGCGACCTGTCGCGGCGGCTGGATGCGCCGCTGGTGCTATGCCGTACGTCCCGCCTGATGATCGACTGCAATCGTCCGCCGGGCGTGGCGTCCAGCATTCCATTGCGCAGCGAAGACACCGATATCCCCGGCAACCAGCGCCTGAGCCGTGCCGAGGCCCCGCGACGCCGGGCCGCCTTCTTCGCCCCTTCCAGGCGCGCGTCGCCGGCATCCTCGATGAGCGTGCGGGGGCGGGCCGGCCGGGCATGGTCATTGGCGTGCACAGTTTCACGCCGGTCTTTCATGGCATCACGCGCCCTTGGCACGCAGGCGTGCTCTACGCGGCAGCGGCCGCGCTCGGCGCGCATCTCCTCGCCGGGTTGCGCGCCGATCCATCGCTGATCGTCGGCGACAATGAACCCTACCGCATCGATACGGCCGAGCATTACACCGTGCCCGTGCATGGCGATGCACGTGGCATCCCGGCGGCGCTGATCGAGGTCCGGCAGGATCTGCTCGCCGATTCCACGATCGCGGCCTGGGCTGCGCGGCTCGCCGCGATCCTGCGCTCCGTTCCCAGCTTGTAATCATCGCGCCCGCGCCCCATTTGCCGGGAGTGCCGTCCCTGCGCGGCAGGGTGTCGCCCCGCGCCGATGCGCGCCCCACGCCGACCCCTTCACGCTGATCAGGACACAGACCCCATGGCTCCCAGGACCATTCGCTTCGGCGAGGATGCACGCCGGTGCATGCTACGCGGCATCGACACGCTGGCCGCGGCGGTGAAGGTCACGCTCGGGCCGAAGGGCCGCAACGTGCTGCTCGACAAGGCGTATGGCGCGCCGCGCATCACCAAGGACGGCGTCAGTGTCGCGATGGAAATCACCCTGCCCCACAGCTTCGAGAACATGGGCGTGCAGCTGGTGCGCGAGGTCGCCTCGAAGACGAAGGACATCGCCGGTGACGGGACCACCACGGCGATCGTGCTGGCCCAGGCGATCCTGCGGGAGGGCATGCAAGCGGTCTCCGCCGGCATGAATCCGACGGACCTGAAGCGTGGCGTCGATCTGGCCGTCACCGCGGTGGTGGCGGAACTCGTGCTGCGCAGCCGCAGCATCGCGACCGAGGCCGAGATCGCGCAGGTCGGCACCCTCTCGGCCAATGGCGAGAGTGAGATCGGCACCATGATCGCCAGCGCCATGCAGAAGGTCGGCAAGGAAGGCGTGATCACCATCGAAGAAGCGAAAGGCATGGAGACCGAGCTGGAAGTGGTCGACGGCATGCGCTTCGACCGCGGCTACCTGTCGCCCTATTTTGTCACCAATGCCGAGAAGCTGACCGTCGACCTGGAAGACCCCCATATCTTCATCCACGAGAAGAAGCTCTCCGCGCTGCAGGTCTTCCTGCCGTTGCTGGAAGCGGTGGCGCAATCGGGGCGGCCGCTGCTGGTCCTCAGCGAGGATATCGAGGGCGAGGTCCTGGCGACCCTGGTGGTGAACAAGCTGCGCGGCGGCCTCAAGGTCGCGGCGGTGAAGGCGCCGGGCTTCGGCGAGGGACGCAGCGCCATGCTCGAGGATATCGCGGTGCTGACCGGCGCCACGGTGATCACCGAGGCGACCGGCGACCGGCTGGAGGATGTCACCCTGGCGAAGCTCGGCACCGCGAAGCGGGTGCGGATCGATCGCGAGAGCACCACCATCATCGATGGCGCGGGCGCCAAGGATGCGATCCAGGCGCGCGTCGCGCAGATCCGGATGCAGGCCGAGGAGGTCACCTCCGACTACGAACGCGAGAAGCTGCAGGAAAGGCTGGCCCGGCTGGCCGGCGGCGTCGCGGTGATCCGGGTCGGCGGCAACAGCGAGGTCGAGGTCAAGGAGCGCCGGGACCGCGTGGACGATGCGGTGCACGCCACGCGCGCGGCCGTGGCCGAGGGTATCGTGCCGGGTGGCGGCGTCGCCCTGCTGCGCGCCAGCCTGATCCTGGCTTCGCTCAACGCGCCGAACCGGGATCAGGCCTTCGGGGTCGAGATCCTGCGCCGCGCCATCCAGGCGCCGCTGCGGCAGATCGCCGCAAATGCCGGCGAGGATGGCGCAGTGGTCGCCGGCGAGGTCCTGCGCCGGGCCGAATATGGCTGGGGCTTCGACGCGCAGAGCGGCACCTATCGGGAGCTGGTTGCGGCCGGCATCATCGATCCGACCAAGGTGGTGCGGGCCGCGCTGCAGCACGCGGCGTCGATCGCCGGGCTGCTGATGACCACCGAGGCGATGGTGGGCGAGCACATGCCGGCCGGTGGCGCGGAAGACGCCGCCTGAGGCGTCCCCCGACCGCGCATGAGCCGATCGTGACGAGCCGCGCCGTCAGCTTTTCTTGGCTGGCGGGACGGTCGTTGCCCGTGGCGTGAGGAAGGAAGATGCGGCCGCGGCCTTGGGCTGCTTGGTCTGTTTCGGCTTCTTCGCTTCGCGGCTGTTGCGTTTCTGACCCTTGGCCATGGTCGTCTCCTGGTTGCGATCCTGGGCGGGACGACATGCGCCGACGCACCGGCGCATGCCCGGTAGCCATCAGGACGCGGCCATTCTCTCACGGAACGCCATCAGCCCGGGAAGTATTCGCGCGTGATGATTTGAGGCGGAATCGCCGACAAATCTGGATGGCTCATGCGGAAGGAGGAGACGAAGTCGAGCTACCCGGCCGCGGCCCAGATCGCTTCGACGATCTTCGGATGCGCATGGCCAGCATTGACGCACCAGAGCCCGGCCATGCCGTCCAGCACGCGGCGGCCACCGGCTTCGATATAGTGCATACCCTCAGCGCCGACGAAGAGCATCGGGTGCTCGCGAAAGCCGCGGGCTGCCGTGAAGGGCATCCAGAAGCTCTCAGTCAGCGCATTCGGGCGCGATTCGGCAGTCATGCGGGCGTCTCCTGGAGTGGGTGAGGTTTGGGCACGGCGCCGCGCAGCCGGGCCAGCTTGTCGCCGAGTGCCGCGGCGTCGCGCAGATGCCACGCCAGCGCCGCTGAGGCGGCCGGCAGGTCCTTCGCTTCCAGCGCATCGACGATCGCCAGATGCTCGCGCATTCTGGTGGACCCGTGCTTGGCCGAGATGCCAGTCATAGTTCATCAGCCGCCGCAGCCGGTTGTGCTGCTCGGTCGCCTGGATGAAGAAGCGGTTGCCAGATGCGGCGACGATGCCGTGGAAAGCGGCGTTGAGTTCGAAGAACGCGATCGCGTGGCTGTTGTGCCAGGCCCCGTCCAGGAAGACGCCATAGCCGGCGCGCATCTCCGCCGGGAACCCCTCCGGCAGGGCATAGCCCGGCTCCAGCAGCGTGGCGGGTTCCATCACGATGCGGAAGCGGTAGGCAGCGGCGCGTTCCTCGGTGGTCGTGAGGCCGGGGGTGAAGCGCCAGCCATGACCGCAGTTGCGGGTGACGATGCCGAGTTCTTTCAGCCGCCGCAGCGCGCGCGCCAGGTCGCCGCGCGCTGCCTCCGTATGGCGTTGCAGATCGGCTTCGAAGACGGATTCCACAATGCGGCCAGCGACACCGCGCCACGCCTATACCCGGGCGCTGCAGGATGCCGCGCCCGGGCCGGAGCGCTGGTAGCCTAGACGTAGACCGCCGCCATGCCGGCGGCCGGGTAGCGCGTGCCGGAAGCGGCGCCCGCCGGGATCGCCACCGAGAGCGACGCCATCTCTTCCGCGCTCAGCGTCACCTGCAGCGCGCCGAGATTCTCCTCGACCCGCGGCAGATAGCGGGTGCCGGGGATGGCGACGACATCATCGCCCTGCGCCAGCAGCCAGGCCAGCGTGACCTGCGCCGGGGTACAGCCCTTGCGCTGCGCCATGGCCTCGACCGGTTCCACCAGGCGGCGGTTGGCGGCGAAGTTATCCGCCTGGAAGCGCGGATGCGCGGCCCGGCGGCCATCGACCTCCTCCAGCGTGCGGATCGCGCCGGTCAGGAAACCGCGTCCCAGCGGTGAATAGGCCACGAAGCCGATGCCGAGCGCGCGTGTCGTCCGCCGCGTCTCCTCCGCCTCCTCCCGATAGAGCAGGGAGTATTCGGTCTGCACGGCGGCGATCGGGTGCACGGCATGGGCGCGGCGGATGGTCTCCGGCCGCGCTTCCGACAGGCCGAGGAAGCGGACCTTGCCCTGGTCCACCAGCCGCGCCATGGCGCCGACCGTCTCCTCGATCGGCACCGCGGGATCGACGCGGTGCTGGTAATAAAGGTCGATCACCTCGACACCGAGGCGCTTCAGGCTCGCCTCGCAGGCCTCGGCCACGTATTCGGGGCGGCCATCGACGCCGTTCGGGCCGCTGTCACGCTTGGTCTGGCCGAATTTGGTCGCCAGCACCACCTCCGCCCGCCGCGCCCGCAGCGCCCGGCCGACCACCGTCTCATTATGGCCCCAGCCATACATGTCGGAGCTGTCGAAGTGGTTCACGCCGCGGTCGATCGCGGCGTGGATCAGCGCTTCCGAGGCAACATCATCCGCCGCGCCGTAGGCGCCTGAAAGCGACATGCAGCCGAGCCCGACCGGCACCACCGCCAGATCGCTGCCGCCCAGCCGGCGCCGCGCAAGAACCGTCCCTGCCGCGATCGTGGTCTCTCCCCTGTCGTGTAGACAGGCATACGACCGCCGCGGCCGCCGCGAGGCAAGCCACCTGGCGCCACCACATGGTTGCGGCCGCCGCCCGCCACTCCGATTTCATGGGAGGGACATGGAGGGAGGGATTGCTTTCTGTCTTCAAAAAGAACTCATCAACAATCGCATACCGGAATCCCGCACGAAGCACGGGCGGCCCGGGTCCTCGTCCCAAATGGCGCCAAGATCGGCTTTTTCGACGCTTTCCAGGGAGGTCGGATAACATCGACGCCCTGCGCCATCTCTTGGCGGCGCCGGCGTCGCTGCGTATGTCTTGGCTCATGACCTTCGATCCCGCCGCCCATACCCTCGACGAGCGCCGGCGTCGTTCGACGCCGAGCGCCGCGGAATTCGCCTTCCAGCATGTCTGGCGCGCCATCAGCCATGGCGCCATCGCGCCGGGCAGCACCGTCACCGAAGAAGGCCTCGCGGCCGGCATCTTCGTCAGCCGCACGCCGCTGCGCGACGCGATCCGGCGCCTGGAGACCCTCGGCCTGCTGGTCCGCGAGCCCTCCCGCGGGCTGCGGGTGGCGCAGCTTTCGATGCGCGACATGCTGGACCTGTCGATGACGCGGGAAGCGCTGGAGGCACTCTTCGCCGCCTCCGCCGCGCAGCGCGTGGCGCGCGGCGAGGCCGACCCGGCCCAGCTCCGCGGCATCCATGAACGGCTCCGTGCCGTGCAGGCGATCGGCGACGCCGACCTGGCGCTGGCCGTCGGCATCGACTTCCACGAGGAACTGCGCGGGCTGGCCGATAACCGCCCGGCGCGGCTGTTGCACCAGCAGGTGCTGCTCGCCTTCGAGCGCTACCGCTACCTGACCCGCCAGGCGCCCACCCGGTCGGAGAATGTGCTGGCCGAGCACGCCGCCATCCTGGAAGCGGTGGAAGCCGGGGACGCCGAAGCCGCGGAGGCGCGCATGCGCAGCCATATCAGTGCCGGCCGCGGCCTCTATACCGAGGTCCTGCCGGGCCTGCTGTGACCGGAGGACCCGGGCCGCGATGGACCGGCACCGCCCGATCCGCTATTTCCCGATGCATATGACGAGGCCGGGAGACAGCATCATGCGCCGCCGCTTTTTCGCAACCATCGCCGGGGCCGCCCTTCTGGCGGCCAGCACCGTCATCCCCGCCCGCGCGCAGGAGGCGCTGACCGTCTTCGCCGCCGCCAGCCTCACCGACGTCCTGCGCGATTTCGGGCAGGCCTGGCAGCAGCGCGGCAACCCGGCGCCGCGCCTGTCCTTCGCCGCGTCCTCCACCCTCGCGCGCCAGATCGAGCAGGGCGCGCCCGCCGACCTGTTCATGAGCGCCGACGAGCCCTGGATGGACTACGTCCAGCAGCGCGACCTGATCGTCAACGCGACCCGGATCAGCCCGATCGGCAATGCGCTGGTACTGGTGGCGCCGGCCGACCAGGCGCGGCCGGTGACACTGGCCCGCGACACCAACCTGGCGGCGCTGCTCGGCGCCCAGGGGCGCATCGCGACCGGCGACCCCGCGCATGTTCCGGTCGGCCGCTATGCCCAGTCGGCGCTGACCTGGATGGGGCAGTGGGATGCGATCGCGCCACGGCTCGCCCGTGCCGACAGCGTCCGTTCGGCGCTGCTGCTGGTGGAGCGTGGCGAGGCGCCCTATGGCATCGTCTATTCGACCGATGCCGCCGCTTCCCAGGGCGTGCGCGTGGTCGGCACTTTCCCGGCCGAGAGCCACACGCCGATCACCTATCCCTTCGCCCTGATGCGCCGCGCCGAAGGCAACGCCCAGGCGCGCGCCTTCCTGACCTTCCTGACCAGCCCCGAGGCTGCCGAGACCTGGCGCCGCTTCGGCTTCGCCCTGGCCCGGTGAACCCGGGCTGGCTGAGCGGCGAGGAGTGGCAGGCGGTTCGCCTCAGCCTCGATGTCGCCTCCCGCTCGGTGCTGGTTTCGCTGCTGCCGGCGGTGCTGATCGCCTGGCTCCTGGTACGCGGGCGCTTTCCCGGGCGGGTGCTGCTGGATGCGGTGGTGCACCTGCCGCTGGTGGTGCCGCCGGTCGTCGTCGGCTGGGGCCTGCTGATGCTGTTCGGCATCCGCGGGCCGATCGGCGCGCCGCTGAACCAGTGGTTCGGGGTGCGTCTGGTCTTCACCTCGGAAGCCGCCGCGCTGGCGACCGCGGTGATGTCGTTCCCGCTCATCGTGCGCTCGGTCCGGCTCGGGCTCGAGAGCGTCGATACCGGGCTGGAGGCGGCGGCGCGGACCCTCGGCGCCGGGCCGCTGGATCGCTTCCTGACCGTGACCCTGCCGCTGATGTCGCCCGGGATCCTGGCCGGCGCGGTCACCGCCTTCGCCGCCGGGCTCGGCGAATTCGGCGCGGTCATCACCTTCGCTTCCAACATCCCGGGCGAAACCCAGACCCTGCCGCTGGCGATCTACAGCGCCACCCAGACGCCCGGCGGCGAGGCCGTGGCAGGGCGGCTGGCGCTGGTGTCCTTCACGTTGGCGATCACCGGGCTGCTGCTGGCCGAATTCGTCGCGCGGCGCATGCATCGCCTGCTCGGCCGGGGCTGAGGGCCCGGTGCTCCAGGTCGCGCTGCGGCATCGCTTCGCGCAGGAAGGCTTCACGCTCGACGCCGCCTTCACCGCCGATGGCGCCGGCGTCACCGCCCTGTTCGGTCCTTCCGGCTGCGGCAAGAGCACCATCCTGGCCGCCGTCGCCGGCCTGCTGCGGCCGGAGGCCGGGCGGGTTGCGCTGGATGGGGTGGCGCTGCTGGACACCGCCGCGCGCGTCTTCGTGTCGCCGGAGCGCCGGCGCTTCGGCCTGGTATTCCAGGAAGCGCGGCTGTTCCCGCATCTGAGCGTCGAGACCAACCTGCGCTACGGCGAACGCCGGGCGCCCCGCGGCGCCACCGGGCCAGGCTTTCCCGAGGTCGTCGCCCTGCTCGGCATCGACCATCTGCTCGGCCGCCGCCCCGCCCGCCTGTCCGGCGGCGAGCGCCAGCGGGTGGCGCTCGGCCGCGCCCTGCTGTCCCGCCCGCGCCTGCTGCTGATGGATGAGCCGCTGGCGGCGCTCGACAGCGCGCGCCGGGCGGAGGTGCTGCCGTTCCTGGCGCGGCTGCGCGACCTGTCCGGCCTGCCGATCCTCTACGTCACCCATGCGCTGGATGAGGTGGATGCGCTGGCCGACCGGCTGGTGCTGCTGGAAGCCGGGCGGGTGCTGGCGGAAGGCGGCGTGGAGGCACTGACGGCCCGCACCGACCTGCCGCTGGCGGCGCGGCGCGATGCCGGCGTGCTGGTCGGCTGCCGCGTGCTGGCGCATGAGACGGACCGCGGCCTGACCCGGCTGGGCTTCGCGGGGGGCGAGTTGCTGGTGCCGCTGCGGCCCGAGCCGGTGGAGACGCGGCTGCGCCTGCGGCTCCGTGCCCGCGACGTGGCGGTGGCGACCGAGGCGCCGCGCGGCCTGTCGATGCAGAACGTCTTGCCGGCGGTGCTGGAGGCGATCGCGCCGGCGCCCACGCCGGAGGAGCTGTTCCTCCGCCTGGTGATCGGGCCGACGCCGCTGCTGGCCCGCGTCACCCGCGACAGCGTGGCGCGGCTGGCGCTGCGGCCAGGGCAGCCGCTCTGGGCGCTGGTCAAGTCCGTGGCTTTCGGGCTACCCGCGCCGATATCGTCGTCATCCCCTCAAGGATCCGCGCCATGAAGCTCTCCGCCCGCAACATCCTGCCCGGCACCGTCGTCTCGGTGACCAAGGGCGCAACCACTGCCCACGTCCGCATCCAGCTCGCCGACGGCGTCGTGGTGACGGCGGCCATCACCAACGAAGCGGTGGAGGAGCTCGACCTGAAGGCGGGCATGCAGGCCAGTGCGGTCGTGAAGGCCTCCGACGTCATGGTCGGGATCGACTGATCTCAAGGACGCCGGCGGCGGCACGCCGGACTGCCGGCGGCGCCCGTTCGGGCGCCCGGCACGCGCGAAGTGCACGTGCCGTTGCCATCAGCCCTGCCCGATCGGCGGCGTGCGGTGATAGGGTCGTTGCATGACTCGCCCGCCCCGCGCCGCGCCGCCGCCGACCGGATTGCTCAGCCTCCGCATCGACCTGCCCCAGGGCCGCATCGGCCCCGGCAAGATCGAGCTGCTGGAGGCGATCGACCGCGAAGGGTCGATCTCCGCCGCCGGGCGCGCCCTGGGCATGAGCTACAAGCGCGCCTGGGACCTGGTCGATGAGTTGAAGACCCTGCTCGGCACCCCGGCGGTGGAAGCCAGCCCCGGCGGCTATCGCGGCGGCGGCGCGGTGCTGACCGATGCCGGCCGCAATCTGGTCGCCGACTACCGCGCCATCGAACGGGTGGCCCAGCGTGCCGCCGAAAAGCGGCTGGCGGCTTTGGCCAACCGGACCAAGGGCTGAGCGCTCACTCTCTTGTCGGCCCAAGCCGATAAAGATATCATTATGTCTGGATGGTCCCGCGGGAGCGGGTGAAAAGGGAATGCCGTGCGCCCGGTCCCCCGAGCAACTCGGCAGCTGCCCCCGCAACTGTCAGCGGAGAGCCATCGGCCCGAGCATTCCGGCCCGCCATCGGCGGCTTGCGGAATGCGCCACTGGATCCGAGGATCCGGGAAGGCAGGTCCGATGGTGTCGACCCGTGAGCCAGGAGACCTGCCGTCCGATCGCCAACCACGGTCGGGCGGGGAAGCCGCGGCCAAGGAGACAAGAATGACGAAGAACAGCACCGCCCGGCGCGGCAGCCCCCTGTCACGCCGCGCCCTTGGTGCCGGCATCGCGGCACTTGGCCTGGCGCGCCCGGCCCTGGCCCAGGCCCGCCCGAAGATCCGGATCGGCGTGCCGACCAAGGCCTATTGGCCGACCATCATCACCCTGGCCGCCACCCAGCAGGGCCTGTTCCAGAAGGAAGGCCTGGAGGGGGAGATGACCATCTACCGCGGCGGCGCCGAAGCCTTCGAAGCGCTGGCGGCGGGTGCTGCCGACATCATCCTCGACCCGCCTTCCCTGGTCGCGGCCGGGCTGCGCCGCGGCGTCGGCTCCAAGCTCGTGGCCGGCGCCTCGCTTGGCTATTTCGGCTGGCACCTGATGGTGCGTGCCGATTCCCCGATCCGGGAAGTGGCGCAGATCGCCGGCAAGAATGTCGGCATCACCTCCCGTGGCTCCGGCTCCGACCTGCTGGCGCAGTGGACGGCACAGGATCGCCGCCTGGCCTTCACCCGCGTGCCGGTCGGCGGCGGCGGGCTGGTGCCCAATCTCCGCTCCCGCAACCTCGATGCCGCGGTGATCTATTCGCCGCTGAGCTTCCAGCTGATCCGCGCCAACCAGGCGCGCAGCCTGATCGATTTCGGCGCCGCCGTGCCGCCGCATTGCACCGCCGGCTGGATCGCCACCGACCGCATCATCCAGGACCAGCCGCAGGCGGTGCAGGGCGCAGTGAACGCGCTGTTCGGCGGCCTCGCCTGGCTACGCGGCAACCGCGCGCCGGCCATCGCGCTGATCGCCGAGAACAACGAGATCCCCGCCGAGATCGCGGCCATGGAATATGAGGAGACGATCCTGAAGCTCTCCACCGACGGGGCGCTGGACCGTGCGCAGATCGCGCTGTCGCTGGAACTCGCGGCCCTCGGCGGCATGACCGACCTGGCGCCGGTGGAGGAAGTCTTCGTCACCCGGTTCACGCCGAACCCGACGCGCTGATGCGGCCGGGCATCCTGTTGCTGTGGCGCCTGCTGCTGCTGGCGCCCATCTTCGTCGCGTGGGAAGGGCTGCCCCGCCTCGGCTGGGTGGATGACGAGCTGCTGCCGCCGCTGAGCCTGGTGCTGACCACGCTGGGCGAGCTGCTGCAGCGCCCGGCGCTGCGTGGGGACTTGGCGACCACCGCGCTGGAGCTGGTCGTCTCCGTCCTCATCTCGGTGCCGGGCGGCGTCGTGCTCGGCATCATCCTGGCCGAAAGCCCGCGCCTGGCGCGGATCTTCGATCCGCTGATCTTCTTCCTGTTCAGCATCCCGAAATCGATCTTCCTGCCGATGTTCATCCTCGCCTTCGGCATCGGCTTCGGACAGAAGGTCGCCTATGGGGTCGCATCGACGCTGCTGATCGTCATGCTCAGCGCGACGGCGGCGGTGCGTTCGGTCCGCGCCGACCACCTGCTGGTCGCCCGCTCCTACGGTGCGTCGCGGCTGCAGGTCACCCGGCATGTCTACCTGCCGAGCATGCTGCCGGTGCTGCTGGAAGGGCTGCGGCTGGCGGTGATCTTCGCCTTCACCGCGGTGATCCTGGCGGAGATGTACGCATCCCGCACCGGCATCGGCCACCAGATCGCCAATTGGGGCGAGAATTTCCTGATGCGGCAGCTCTTCGCCGGCGTGCTGATGATCGCGACGGTCGCGGTGCTGGCCAATGAGACGATACGATGGGTCGAGAAGCGATGCAGCCATTGGCGCAGCTAGAACATCCGCCGGTGGCGGTGCAGCCGATGATCGAGGTGGCAGGGCTCGGCCACACCTACCAGGCACGCGGCGGTGCGTCCCGCGCGCTGGACGATATCAACCTGACGGTCGGCGCCGGGCGCTTCACCGTGATCGTGGGGCCGAGCGGCTGCGGCAAATCCTCGCTGCTCATGATGATGGCGGGGCTGCGCCGGCAGACCGAAGGCGAAATCCTCTGCGCCGGGGCGCCGATCCTCGACCCCGATCCCAACCGGGTCGGCGTGGTGTTCCAGGACGCCAACCTGTTCCCCTGGCTGACCGCGGTCGAGAATGTCGCCTTCCCGCTGATGCTGCGGCATGTCGCGAAGGCCGAACGGCTGGCGCGTGCCCAGGCGATGCTGGAGCTGGTGGGCCTCGGCGATGCCGGCAGCCGCTACCCGCATGAGCTCTCGGGCGGCATGAAGCAGCGCGTCTCCATCGCGCGCGGCCTGGTGCAGGACCCGCCGGTGCTGCTGATGGACGAGCCTTTCGCGGCGCTCGACGAGCAGACCCGGATGACGATGGGCGAGGAGCTGCTGCGCATCTGGTCGAAGACCGCGAAGACCGTGGTCTTCGTGACCCATAGCCTGAGCGAGGCGGTGTATCTCGCCGATGAGGTGCTGGTGATGTCGGCCCGCCCCGGCCGCATCATCGACCGGATCGAGGTGCCGCTGCCGCGGCCGCGCACCTATGAGATGATGGCGACCGCGGAATTCGGCGCGCTGCGCGACCGGATCTGGCAGCAGATCCGCGGGCAGGCAGTGCCATGAGCCCTTCCGTCATCCGCTGGCTGATCGGCGCCGCGCTGCTGGTGCTGTGGGAAGTGCTGCCCCGCGCCGGCCTGATCCCGCCGCTGTTCCTGCCGGCGCTCAGCGACACGCTGCGCGTCGGCATCGCCGACTGGCACATCTACGCCACGGCGCTCGGCGTCACCTTGTCGGAAGTCGCCGTCGCTTTGGTCTTCGCGGTCGGCGGCGGCATCCTGGCCGGGGCGATCGTGGGCGGCGTGGCCAAGGCGCGGCAGATCCTGCTGCCCGTCTTCTCCTCCCTCTACGCCATGCCGATCATCGTGCTGTATCCGGTCTTCACGGCCTGGTTCGGGATCGGGCCGGAATCGAAGATCGCCTTCGCCTCCGTCTACGGCTTCTTCCCGACCTTGCTCGGCACCGCCGCCGGCATCCAGACCATCGACCCGCAGCTGCTGACCACCGCGCGCAGCATGGGTGCCACGCTCAGCCAGCGGGTACGCCATGTCATGCTGCCGGCGGCTGTCCCGACCGTGCTCGGCAGCATGCGGCTCGGCGGCGCGCTGGTGATCGTCGCCGTCGTGGTGTCGGAAATGCTCACCGCCGCCGCCGGCATCGGCTATCTCATCACTTCCTACCGGACGGTGCTGGACAGCCCGCGCGTCTTCGCCGGCGTGCTGATGGTGCTGCTGCTCGGCATCATCTTCGACTTCGCCATGCGTCGCTTCGAACGCGCGGTGACGGGCCGGACGCCCGCCGCCGCGCGCGGCCGGCCCGTCGCTGCCTGACCTTCTTTCCGCCTGTCCGCCAGAGAGACCCTGCCATGACCGACAAAACCCTTCCGCTGCTGCCCACCACCGTCGTCGGCAGCTATCCGCAGCCATCCTGGCTGGTGGACCAGGCCGCGCTGCGCACCCGTATGGTGCCGCGCGTGCGCGCGCCGGAGATCTGGAACATCGCCGAGCCGCTGCTGCAGGACGCCAAGAACGACGCCACCCTGCTCGCGATCCGGGACATGGAGAAGGCCGGCATCGACATCATCACCGATGGCGAGATGCGGCGGGAGAGCTACTCCAACCACTTCGCCTCCTCCCTCGAGGGCATCGACCCGGTGACGCCGGGCGAGGTGATCGGCCGCACCGGCAAGATGACGCTGGTGCCGCGCGTCACCGGCAAGGTCCGCCGCACCCGCGCGGTGGAAGTCGCGGACATCGCCTTCGCCCGCGCCAATACCGACCATGCGCTGAAGATCACCCTGCCGGGCCCCTTCACCATGACGCGCCAGGCGAAGAACGAGTTCTACGCCGACGAGGCCGAGCTCGCGATGGATTACGCGATCGCGCTGAACGAGGAGATCCTGGACCTGAAGCGCGCCGGCGTCGACGTGATCCAGCTCGACGAGCCCTGGATGCAGGCCTTCCCGGAGGAAGCGCGCCGCTTCGCCGTGCAATGCATCAACCGCGCCTTCCAGGGCGTCGCCGGCTCCACCGTCGTGCACCTGTGCTTCGGCTATGCCGCGATGGTGGACGAGAAGCCGAGCGGCTATTCCTTCCTGCCGGAACTCGCCGGCAGCATCGCCGAAACCATTTCGATCGAAGCGGCGCAACCGAAGCTCGATCTCGCGATCCTGCGCGAGCTGCCGGGCAAGAAGGTGATGGTCGGCGTGCTCGACCTGAGCGCGACCGAGGTCGAGACACCGGCGATCGTCGCCGACCGCATCCGCCAGGCGCTGAAGGTACTGCCGCCGGAGCGCATCGTGGTCGCGCCCGATTGCGGCATGAAATACCTGCCGCGCGACCGCGCCTTCGGCAAGCTGAAGGCGATGGCCGACGGCGCCGCGATCGTCCGCGCGGAACTCTGACCCTTGTCAGGGGAGCGTCCGATTCAGACCTCCGGGCCTTTCGGCCCTCCGGTCACCGGACGCTCAGGGCTGCGCGAGCTGGCCGCGCAGCCACATCAGGAAGGGTGCGACGCGGTCCCGCATGCCGCACCCGATCGGGTGGACGAAGGTGTAGCTGACGCCGGGGACCGTGATCTCCGGCCAGCGCACCGATAGCCGCCCGGCTTTCACATCCGCCGCCGTGACCAGCGTCGGCGCCACCAGCGCCCCTTCCCCGGCCAGCGCCGCCTCATAGGCGATATAGAAATGCGCGAAGCTGCGGCGCGGCAGGCCGAGCCGCTCCACCCCGGCGGCTGCCAGCCAGCGGTCGAGGTCGCCGGGCCGGGACCGGCTTTCCAGCAGCGGCACGGTGTCCGGCGCCGCGCGCGCGGTGTCGAGCTGGGGTGACGCGACCGCGGTGAGCTCTTCCCGCAACAGCGGTTCGGCGGCGTAGCCGGCCGGCACGAAACCGTCGCGGCGGATCGCCGCGTCATGCGGCAGCGGCAGCCAATCCTCCCCGGTATGGGTCGGGCGCACGCTGACCCGCAGACGCGGCTCCGCGCGTTCCAGCCGCGGCAGCCGCGGCATCAGCCAGCTCATCGCGAAGGTCGCCGGCGCCAGGATCCGCAGTTCGACCGCCTCGGTGCGAGGCGAGATCTGCTCGAGCCCGGCCAGGATCGTGTCCATGCCGGCGGTCGCCGCCTGGGCCAGTTGGCGGCCGGCCAGGGTCATGACCGGATCGCGGGCATCGCCTTCGAACAGCGGCGTGCCCACCCATTGCTCCAGGGCGCGAAGCTGCTTGCCGACCGCGCCGAGCGTCACGTTCAGCTCCGCCGCCGCGGCGGCGCGGGAGCCGAGCCGCGCCAGCGCCTCGAAGGTCGCGATCATGCGGAGCGGCGGCAGCCGGCGGCGCGCCTCGGGCTTCATTGTGGAGCCTCCAGGACACAAAAAAGACGATCTCGTGACAGCCGGAAAATGCATCGCCGGGATCGCGAAGCGAAGTCGTTTCCGCCGCCCCGCCCCATGCCGCTACAGACCCTGGCGACGTCTCGACGGGACATAGGCATTTGACCCTGCTGCAGCATCCGCAATCCGAAGGCACCGGGACCGGGGACAGCCCTCTCTCCCCCCGATCCGCGGTCTCCGTCAATGGCCGCGACTACCGGCTGCCCAGATGTCCGGTCGCCGTCATCTGCCTCGATGGCTGCGACCCCGCCTATCTGGCGGCCGGCTTCGCGGCGGATGAGCTCCCGGCGTTCGCGCGCTTCGCCCGCGCCGGCTTCGCCGGCGAGGCGCTGGCCGCCATGCCGACCTTCACCAATCCGAACAACATCTCGCTGGTGACCGGGGTGGCGCCGGCCCGGCACGGCGTTTCCGGCAATTTCTACCTCGACCGGACGACCGGCGAGACGGTGATGGTCACCGGCGATGCCGAGCTGCGGGTGCCGACCATCCTGTCGGCCATGGCCGATGCCGGGGTGCCGGTCGCGGTGGTGACCGCCAAGGACAAGCTGCGCGCCGCCCTGGCCAAGGGCCTGCCGATCGGACCCTGCGGCCTCGCCGTCTCGGCCGAGCGCGCCGATGCCGCCCGGGCGGAGACCCATGGCATCGGCGACCTGACCGCGCTGGTCGGGCGCGGGGCGCCGGACCAGTATTCGGCCGATCTGTCGCTCTTCGTGCTGGATGCCGGGCTGAAGCTGCTGGAGAGCGGCCGCGCCCGACTGCTCTACCTCTCGCTGTCCGACTATGTGCAGCACCGCCACGCGCCGGACAGCCCGGAAGCGCGGGCCTTCCTGCGCGCGCTCGACGCCCGGCTCGGCGCCCTGGCCGATGCCGGCTGCCTGGTCGCAGCCACCGCCGATCACGGCATGACCGACATGGCGCTGCCGGACGGGCGGCCCAACATCGTCTTCGTGGGCGACCTGCTGGATGCCCGCTTCGGCGCCGGCGCCGCCCGGGTGATCTGCCCGATCACCGACCCCTTCGTCCGCCACCACGGCGCGCTCGGCGGCTTCGTCCGCGTGCATCTGGCGCAGGGCGGCCCTTCGATCGCCGAGACCATCGCCTTCCTGGCCACCATCCCCGGCCTCGACCTGGTGCTGCCGGGCGAGGAGGCCTGCGCCCGGTTCGACCTGGCACCGGCGATGGAAGGCGATGTCACCGTCATTGGCGCGCGCGGCGTGGCACTCGGCGCCCGCGCCGCCGAGCACGACCTGACCCAACTCGCGGGCGAGCGCCTGCGTTCGCATGGCGGCCTGGCCGAGCGGCGCGTGCCCTTCCTGCTCTCCGAACCGCTCGACCCCCTTTGGCGGGAGGCCCATCCGATGCCGCGCAACTACGACATCTTCGACGCCGCCCTGAACGGCACGGTGGCGCCATGACCCGCCGCGTCGTCGTGGTCGTGCTGGACGGGCTCCGGCGCGACCTGCTGGGGGCGGAGGCTACGCCCGGGCTGCACGCCTTCGCCGATGCCGCGACCAGCTTCGCGGCGCATCGCTCGGTCTTCCCCTCCGCGACCCGGGTCGTCTCGGCCTGCTTCGCGACCGGCTGCTACCCGGCCCGACACGGGCTGCAGGGCAATTCGGTGGCGCTGATGGAGGATGGCCGGCTCGTCCCGCACGATGTCGGCCGCCCCGACTTCATGGACCACAAGCGCCGCGTCACCGGCCAGAGCCTCGCCATGCCGACCCTGGCGGAGCGGCTGGCGGGCGCGGGGCGGGAGGCGATGGTGTTCAGCAACGTCTCCCCCGGCGCGGCGCGGGCACATGATCCGGACGGGCATGGCTGGGTCTTCCACCGCGCCTGCTCCTTCGCGCCCGGGCTGCGGCCGCTGGACGGCGCCGAGGCAGTCGCGGACATCACCCTCGACACCGCCGGCGACGCGCGCCTGACCACGCGCTTCCTGGACGATGCGCTGGCGGGGCGGGAAGCGGCGCTGGCCGTGCTCTGGCTCGGCGAGCCCGACCACATGCACCATGCGAGCCCGCTCGGCTCCCCCGCCTGCCAGGCCGCCATCACCGGCGCCGACGCCGCCTTCGCGCGGGTCTGGGACGCCGTCGAGGCTCGGCGCGCCGAAGGCGAGGACATCCTGCTGATCGCCTGTTCCGATCACGGTCACCAGACGGTCACCGAGGTGGTGGACATCGAAGCGGTGCTGATCGGCGCCGGGCTGAAGCGCGACGCGGAGGACGACAGCCTGCTCTCGGTCGCCAACGGCACCGGCGCGCTGGTCTATCTGCATCCCGACCGCGCCATGGAGGCGCCGGCCATCCTCGCGCTGCTGCGCGCCCAGCCCTGGGCCGATCGCGTGCTGGCCGGCACGGAGCTGGCGGAAATCGGCCATGCCGCGACCGGCGGGTTGCTCTGCGCCATCGCCATGCGCAGCACCGATGCGCCGAACGCCTTCGGCGTGCCGGGTTCCAGCGCCGCGGCGCTGCCGGCGCAGGGCAAGCCCGATCGCCTCGGCTGCGGCCAGCATGGCGGGCTCGGCCGCTACGAGCAGATGCCCTTCCTGATG
>DASYDR010000215.1:0-6641 GCA_036499545.1 Roseomonas sp.
CGGAGAGCTTGCAATGCACGTTGGGGCAGGCGGCCAGCGCCCGCATGCCGCGCCGCCAGGCGGCGAAGGCCGCCTCCGTGCGGTCCCAGAGGCAGCCGGTGTGGTTCACCACCACCGGCAGGTCCGGATAGCGCCGCGTCACCTCCGCCGCTTCCTCCAGATGCCACCACGGCACCCGGAGATCCCAGGACAGGCCATGCTTCTGCAGCAGGCCGAGACCACGCAGCCAGGCTTCGTCCTGCAGGCTGCGCGGCTGGCCGCGCACGCTCTCGCCCGGCCCGGCCGCGGTCAGCGGCTTGGACCGGATGCCGCGCACCAGCGGGAAGGCGCAGTGCTGCCGCAGGATCGCCTCGGTCTCCGGCAGGTCGAGCCAGGCATGCGCGACGATCGCGTTCGGCATGCCGTGCCGGGCGTGCATCTCCGTCAGCCAGCGCGTCTCCGCCACCTGCTGCGCGCGGTCGCATTCGGCTTCGACATGCACGGTCGCGACGACATTGTGCAGCGCCGTGTCGCGCCGGTATTCCTCCGGCAGATAGGTGCGGCAGAAGGCGGAATAATCGCCGTGGCGCGACGCGTGCGGCTCGGTCAGCCAGGGGTAGCGGATCGGGCCCTCGAGATCCCAGAGATGGTGATGGGCGTCGACGATGCGCAGATCATCCATGACGGCCTGCTTCCCCCGTGTTGTGCGCCCCGACTATCCGTCGTTGTATACTGATGAACAAGGCGCCCGCCCCGGGCTGGTCCGGGGGCAGAGGCGCATCAGGGGGAGGTTCGGTCATGCGGCGCAGGACCCTTTTGGCGGCCGCCCTGGCGGCGGCACCCGCGGTGCGGGCCAGGGCGCAGGGCGCTGGCTGGCCGGATCGGCCGGTCCGCGTCATCGTGCCGTTTCCCGCCGGCGGTGCCACCGATGTCGTGGTGCGCCTGCTCAGCGAGCGAATGACGCAGGATCTCGGCCAGGCCGTCATCGTCGAGAACCGCACCGGCGCCGCCGGCACGGTCGGCGCCGCCGCCGTCGCGCGGTCGCGGCCGGATGGCTACACGCTGCTGGCGGGATCGCTCGGCAGCAACCTGATCGCGCCGCTCCTGATGCGGGAAGCGCCGTTCGACCCGGCCGCGGATTTCGAATTCGTCTCCGCGATCGGCAAGACGCCGACGGCACTGCTGGTGCGCGCGGAATCCCCGATCGCAACCTTGGCCGACCTGCTCGCGATCCTGCGGCGGGAGCCGGGGCGGCATTCCTACAGCTCGGCCGGCATCGGCTCGCCGATGCATCTCTCGGCGGTGCTGCTCGGCATCGCTTCGCATACCGAGGCGGTGCACATTCCCTATCGCGGGGAAGCGCCGGCCGTGACCGACCTGATCGCGGGGCAGGTGCTGTTCTGCTTCTCCCCGGCCTCCTCGGCGGTCGGCTATGTCAGGGGTGGCCGGGTGCGGGCGCTGGCCGTCGCCGCGGCGGAACGGGTGGCGCTGCTGCCGGAGGTGCCGACCATGGCGGAGGTCGGGCTGCCCGGTGTCGAGGCCTATACCTGGCAAGGGCTGTTCGCGCCGCGCGGCACGCCGGCCCCGGTGATCGACCGGCTCAACCGCGTGCTGCGCGCCGCCATCGCCGATCCCGCGATCAGCGCCCGCGCGGCGGAAATCGGCGTGCCGGTGGCCGCCTCCTCGCCGGAGGAATTCCGCGCCGAATTCGAAGCCGATCTGCGCAAATGGTCGGCGGTGATCGAGACGGCGGGCATCGAGAAGCAGTAGCTATCCCGCGGCCCGCATCACGCGCGGGCCGAGCCAGGTCGCGGCGATGGTGGTCACCACGATCGCCAGCCCGTGCCAGGTGAGCTCCATCCCGACCGCGTGCGGTGCGTCGACCAGGGTCAGGCCGACATTGGCGAGCGAGGCCGCGGCCAGCCCGGCCAGGGCCGCGACCGGCGCCGGCCGCAGCGCCGCCGCATGCCGCGCCAGCCAGGCCATCGCCAGGGCCAGCGGCAGGCCGAAGCCGGCGATGAAGACGAAGCAGGGGGTGCTCATGGTCACGTGCAGCCCGTCCGGGCCCTGCCGCGCCATGTCCCGCGCGCAGTCCCAGCCGAGATGCGCGAGCCACAGCCCGAAGCTCGGCAACGGCAGCAGCAGCCAGCGCCGGTCGCGATCCGGGAAGGACAGCTGGCAGGCGGCGATGGCGGCCAGCACGCCGGTCAGCCCGGCCAGGCCCATCTGCAGCAGGTCGATCCCGGTCCCGATCCGCGCCATCGGGCCATGCCAGAAGGCGGCGGCCGCGCAGGCCAGCACGGCGGCGGCGATCGCGAGCCAGCACAGCGCCAGCACGCCTGGCCGCGCCAGGCGCCGCACCGGCGCCACGTCGCGCGTCAGCGCGGCGATCAGGTCCTCCGTCCGCATCCCATCCCGTCCCCGCCCAGGCGCTCGCGGAGACGGCGCGACGCCCTGTGGGCGGCCAGTCTCCCGCCTCAACCGCTTCGCCGCAACGGCGCCGCGGGTTACGCCGGCCCTGGCCGGGCGGTGCGCCCGGATCCGGCTTCCCAGCCGAAGACGCTGCGGCCGCCGTAATCCGGGGAACGGCGGATCTCCTCCGCCACGAAATCGGGCAGGCTCGGGCCGGTCGCATGCCGCTCCAGCAGCCGCGTCTGGTCGTCGAGCCGGCGGATCGCCGCCAGCCTGTCCGCATTGCCGAGCTTCGCCTGGTCGACCGCCGTCTTCAGCACCGCGATGGTGCGGTCATAGACGTGGGTCGGCACCGGGAAGGGCGCGCGGTCCTTGCCGCCATGGCTGAGCGAGAAGCGTGCCGGATCGGCGAAGCGGCAGGGCGCGCCATGCACCACTTCCGCCACCATCGCCAGCGAACGCACCGTGCGGGCGCCGACGCCGGGCACCAGCAGCAGCTCGGCGAAATCATCCGGGCCGCGATCGGCCGCCGCCGCCAGCGCGCCGTGCAGCCGGCGCAGCATCACATCCTTCGGCCGCACGTCGTGATGCGCCGGCATGACGAGGTGCGGCAGCAGCGGCAGCGGCGGCGCGGGCGCGATCCCCTCGATCGCCGCCGCCTCGCGCAGGATGCCGTCCGGGCCGAGCGCGCGCAGCAGCGCGAGCTGGCCCTGGCGCGACGCTTCCGCCCGGCGGTCGGTCAGGTTGACGATCACGCCCTGGTCCGCGCCCTCGATCGCGGCATGCGGCGCGGCGACGAAGCTTTCGAGGCCTTCCGAACGCCAATGATAGCGGCGCGCCAGCCGGCTCGCGTCGTTCATGCCCTGCTGCACCACCACCCAGGCGCCGTCATCGGCGACGATGAAGCCGTGCAGATAGAGCGCGAAGCCGTCCTGCACCGCGGCGCTGTCGACCTTGGCGACCAGCCGGCTGACGCGGGCCAGCGCCGCGCCGTCGAAGCCGACGCGCTCGCCGATCGCCGCCAGCTCCTGCGGCGTCTGCCGCGAATGGCGGCCGCGGCCGCCGCAGACATGCAGGCCGAGCTCGCCCGCCAGCGGCGCCAGCCCGCGCTTGAGCGCGCCGATGACCGAGGTGGTGATGCCGGAGGAATGCCAGTCCATGCCCATGACGGCGCCGAAGGACTGGAACCAGAAGGGATGCGCCAGGCGGCGCAGGAATTCGTCGCGGCCATAGTGATGGATGATCGCCTGTGCGATCACCGCGCCGAGCCGCGCCATGCGCTGGCCGAGCCAGGCGGGTACCCGCCCGTGATGCAGGGGCAGGTCGGCGCTGCCGGCGCGTCGGGTCAAGGCGGCCTCCCTGGAACAAAATGGGAACAGGGATGTAGCATGCCGAGCCTGGCATGGCACGGGCGGCCCGGGCCCCGATGGCATGGTGTGGATACAATTTCCAAACAGACCCTTGGCGCCTGCCTCCGATCATTCCCATGATGGCCGCGTCCGGACATGCCGGCACCGCCAGGATCTGGCGCCACAGGAGAGTTTCCACCGCATGCGACGCCGTTCCCTCATGATTGCCGCCGGCACCGGTATGGCGTCCACGCTGGCCGGGCCCGCCACGGTGCGCGCGCAATCGGCCACCACGCTGCTCTTCACGCCGCAGCAGGACGTGGTGACGCTCGATCCCGTCACCACCACCGCCTATGCCACCCGCAACCATGGCTACATGGTCTTCGACACGCTCTACGGCATGGGCGCCGATTACCAGGCGACGCCGCAGATGGTCGATGGTCACCGCATCGAGGATGACGGCAAGCGCTGGGACCTGACCCTGCGCGACGGCCTGCGGTTCCATGACGGGGAACGGGTGCTGGCGCGGGATTGCGTCGCCAGCCTGAAGCGCTGGGCGAAGCGCGATCCCTTCGGCGCCGTGCTGATGGAAGCGACCGACGAACTCTCCGCCCCTGACGACCGCACCATACGCTTCCGCCTGAAGCACCCGTTCCCGCTGCTGCCGATCGCGCTCGGCAAGGCCTCGGTGCCGGTCTGCGCCATGATGCCGGAGCGGCTGGCCAATACCGATCCCTTCGGCCAGGTGCCGGAGCTGATCGGCAGCGGCCCCTTCCGCTACAAGGCGGATGAGCGGGTGCCGGGATCGCTGAGCGTCTACACGAAGTTCGAAGGCTATGTGCCGCGCCGCGACGGCGCGCTCGCCTGGACCTCCGGCCCCAAGGTGGTGCATTTCGACCGCGTCGAATGGCGGGTGATGCCGGATGCCTCGACCGCGACCTCGGCGCTGATCGCGGGTGAGGCGGATTGGCAGGAATACGCCTATCACGACCAGCTGCCGCTGCTGCGCCGTGCGCGCAACCTGCGGGTACAGGTGCTGGACCGCACCGGCTTCGTCGGCCAGCTGCAGCTCAACCACCGGCAGGCACCCTTCAACAACCCGGCGATCCGCCGCGCGCTCTGGGGTGCGATCGACCAGACCTCCACCATGCAGGCGCTGATCGGGCCGGACGAGCCCAGCCTGTTCCACGTGCCGCTCGGCTATTTCTGCCCCGGCACGCCGATGGCGTCGACGGATGGGCTGGCGCCGCTGGCGGCGCCCCGCGACTACGCGAAGACGCGCGATGCGCTGCGCGCCGCCGGCTATGCCGGGGAGCCGGTGCTGCTGATGGTGCCCTCGACCTCCGCCGCCTTGCTCACCATGGGCACCGTCGCCGCCGACAGCCTGAAGCAGGCGGGGATGAACGTCGAAGTCTACGCCGTCGAATTCAACGCCATGCTGCAGCGGCGCAACCGCCGCGGGCCCGTCTCGGAAGGCGGCTGGAGCGCCTTCGTCACCAACTGGGCCGGCCTCGACTGGCTGAACCCGGCCGGCCATATCGCGCTGCGCGGCGCCGGGGATGCGGGCTATGCCGGCTGGGCGACGATTCCCCGGCTGGAGGAATTGCGCACCGCCTGGTTCACCGCGCCCGACCTCGCGGCGCAGCAGGCGATCTGCCACGACATGCAGGCGGAAGCGCTGCGCGAGGTGCCCTATTGCCCGCTCGGCCAATACCTGCAGCCGACCGCCTACCGGTCCAACCTCACCGGCATCCTGGACGGCTTCGCCACCTTCTGGAACGTCCGCCGGAGCTGACGCGGGGCGGCTGGGACGGGATTCGACTCCCGCCATGGACAGAGCTATGTTCCCTTTCTGTTCATGGCGAGGAGCGCCCGGCGATGCCCTTCGATCCCGACCACCGGCCGCCGCCGGCGCTGCCGCTCTGGCTGCGGCCGGAGACCATCCAGGCCATCGCCGCCATCGCGGAAGGCGCGGGCGCGGCCCCGGCCGGCTATGTCCGCGGGCTGGCGCGGGATTTCACCCGCGCCCGCTTCCCGGCCCTGAGCGCGCCGGAGATCGAGGAAGCGGTGGCGCTCGGCCTCTGGGCGGCGGGGCGGTAGGACGCCCCGATCGGCAATGCCGGGTTGTTGCGCAGGGGGGAATGCCGCCGGTGCCGGCCCGGTCAGCGGGTGAGCAGGGCGAGCGCGGTCCGCGCCGGTTCTGGCAGACCGGCCCCGCCATCCTTCAGCGCCGTCCGCCAGGCGGGGCCGCGGGCCCAGGCTTCGGCATGCGCGGCGGCCAGGGCGCGCGGGCGGTCCCCCGCCAGCACGGCGATGAGGGCGGCCGCCTGCGCCAGCGCCTTGCGCGCCCCGTCCGGATCGGCGCGCCGGGTCGCGATCATCAGGCCGTGCACGGCATAGCGCGCCGGATCCGGCACCTCGACCAGCACCCCCGCATCATGCGGCACGACCGCCGGCACCGGATCGCGCAGCAGGAAATCCATCATCCGCAGCGCGGGGCCATCCGCCCGCAGCGCCGGCAGGTGCCGCCGGGGCGCGCGCCCGCCGCGATTGCAGGTGAACAGCCGCAGCCCGAGCGCGGGCGCGCGCCATTCGCCCGGCACATCCGGCACCGCGGCGAAGCCCGGATCGGCCCGTTCCCGCAGGATCGCCTCGATCGGCTGGCCGATCCGGTCATCGAGCATCGCCGAGACCGCCGGGTCCTGCGCGATGTCGACATCGGTGGTGCGGCCGAGCGCCTCCGGCAGCGCGACGCCGAGCAGGGCGGGATAGGTGGCGAAGGCCCGGCTGCCGACCAGCACGGCACGCAGCCGGAAGACCCCGGCCGCGGCGAGGGCGGCCAGCAGCCGCCCGGCCGGCGCCGGCGGCGGCGGAAGGCCGGCGGACCGCAGCGCCGCGGCC
>DASYDR010000216.1:0-10468 GCA_036499545.1 Roseomonas sp.
CCGTCTTGGCCCATCTGGGCCATGTGGCCCATGCGAAAGGGAGGCGTACAAATGGCTGACGAACCGAAGATCTCCTTCATCGACAACCCACATGCACCAGACGTGTTCGCCGACGAAGTGTCCGGCGTCTTCCTCCATAGGGGAGTGGCACGCATCACCTTCGCCAGCGCCCGAGTGAACCACTCAACCGTGCCTGGACCGATTAATCGCGTGGTGATTGGCCGCTTGATCATGCCGGCGCAGTCGGCTGCCGAACTCGCCGTGCAGCTCTTCGACTTCCTTAAGAACAATGGCATCGAGGTGCCGGGGCTAAGGCGCGAGGGGCAAACCGTGCAATAGCAGGGCACCGCTGCCTTCGGCCGCTGCCGTCCCGGTTCGGTGGCGGCCTGCCCCTGATTGCCGCCCCACTCGTCGCCCAGGTACGCGCTCATGCCGCGGCACTCCGCCGGCTGTGCAGGATCAGCAGCGCCGCCACAGCGACCACCGCGATCACCAGCACGACGCCGGTCCCCTGCGGCAGCGCGGCAAAGGCCTGGATCCCTGGCGCCGCCGTAGCCGCTGCGGTCGCAACGCCGGCGACGGTCAGAGCCGCCTGCCCCGTCCCGGTGCTGGCGGCTCCGGCGAAGGTCTCCACCGGCTTCGCGACGCTCTCGACCAGGCCATACAGCTCAAGCCCGTCATCGATCTCGCCGGCATCGTAGGGGTTGCCGCCCAGCTCGTGGGTGATGATCGCGGTGACGATCGCCTTCGCGTCGCTGAACAGCTTCAGGTCGATGCGCTGGTCGCGCTTGAAGCCGGTGAGCAGGCAGACGTGGGCGACATAGGCCTCGGTGTCTTGCGACCCCGCGTGGTCGTCCTGCGGCGGGCACCAGCGATTGATGATCGCCTCGACCGTGCGCAGACCGTAGCGCTTCTGGTAAGTCGTCAGCAGCGCGCAGAGGGCGCGGACGCCGAACTCGTGGCTTTCGAACACGGCGAAGCGCGGCGGGCTGCCGGTTGTCTCGCGCCCGACCTGCCCCTGCCAGTCATTCGCGGCGTTCCAGTCGATGTTGCCCGGGTTCCGATTGCGGTAACCGCGGGTCTGCTTCGGATCCATTACGGGCTCCTGCATTGGTTGCGGATCTCGGCGTTGGTGCGACGCACCGCGGCCAGGGTCGGCGGGGTCAGAAGGTCACGCGGCCCGACCGTCACCAGCGGGACCGTGCAACTCGTCTCGGGCAGGGCGGACGCCGGCTCCGGCTGGCTCGCGGCGCAGCCGGCGGTCAGCAGCAGGATGGCCAGCGCCCGCATCACGGCGCCCTCCGACCGGGCGGGGCATTGCTCCAGGGCGGCGTCGTCCAGGCGTCCAGGCGCGCGATCGTGCCGGCCAGCGTGCGGTCGATGATGCCGATCCGCTCATCCTGGGCGGTCTCTCGGGCAGCCGCGGTGGTCTGGCGGGTTTCGAGCCCGGTCACACGCTGCTCGAGGAGGGGGTAGTTGCCCCGCACGGCGCGGACATCCTCCGCGATGCTGGACACCTCGGTGCGCATCGCGGCGACGGAGGTTGTCAACGCGCGCTGCTCGGAGATGTAGCTGATCACCAGCAGCGCGCCCGATCCGAGCCCGCCGATGATGCCGATCGAGTAGAGGAGGATCTGCAGGCGCTGGATCATCGCCTTGCGGCGCCCCTCGCCCGGGTCCGGCGGCCGGCCGGGCGCCGCCATCGCCATCACGCTGTCGTCGCTCATGGCCATTGTTCCCGCGCATCCTGATATCCCTGGTCGATCTCAGCCGGCGTCAGCCCGAGCGCGGCGCCGAGCTGGTCGATCAAGGGGTTCGCGCGCTCGAACAGCGTTGCGAACTGCCAGTCCACCTGCGCCATGGAGCGCTGCGGTTCCGGCAACGCTCCGATCGCGGCGTCGACCGCGGCGAGCGCGATGCCGCGCGAGAGCAGCCACAGCCGGAGCTGGCGCGCCGTGAGCGTCGGCGGCGGCGCCGGGAAGGCGATCGGTGGCGCCTCCGGCGGCAGATCGACACCCTCGGCAGCGGCGGCAACCTCCGGGTACAGCGGGTCCTCCGGCAGCACCTGGTACGGCAGCCCACCCAGGGTGATGACGAAGCTGCCGTCGTCGCGCCGGTGCTCCAGCGTCCAGGCCGGAGGTGCCGCGGTCTCGCTCATACGAACCTCCATGCGACGGCCAGCAGTTGGTTCCCGACACCGGGCGCAGGGATCACCTGAGTTCCTCCGGCACTCACCCCAGCATTGAAGCCGGCGACGCCCAGGTTCACGTTGACGAGCATCACCCACCAGGCCCAGGTGCCGCCGCCGGGGATCGTGAGAGGGCCGTTATTTCCGGGCTGGAGCGACACCCACTGCCCGGCACCACCGACCCCCTGAGGCAATGCCGGCGCGCCGAGCGTGGCGCGCGCCGCCGCCGCGCTCGTGTCGTCGACCAGGGTGAGGCCGAAGGAGGAGATGGCGGTGGAGGCCAGGGCACCGAGGGTCGCGCGGGCCGTGCTGGCGCTCGTGTCATCCAGCAGCGTGAGCGCGAAGGATGACACCAAGGAGGCGAGCAGGCGCGTATTCGCATTCGAATTCGCCGACGCCGCATTGGTAAGAGCGGCCGCGGCTGCAGTGAGGGCCACCTGCACCTGCGTGTCCAGGATATCCGCGTTGCCGTTGAGCATCGGCGCCCAGGCGTCGTCATCGCCGCCGGGGGCGGGCTTGGTCAGGCCGAGATTGGGGGTGGTGGTGCTCATGGCGCCGCCAGCTTCATGATGAAGGCCAGCGCGAAATAAATGGGCACCGTCGCCACCGTCACGCTGTGCGCATGTCCGCCATCGGCCGCGATCGAGTGCGCGTGGCCCTGGCCGCTGCCGCGAAAATCCGTGACGATGCCGTGCGCGTGATTGCCGGAGCCCTCGGTGCGGATGGAGCCGTTGAGACCGGTGAGCGCGGTAAGGCCGCCATTGCCGCCGGCGAGACCGTAGGCCGCCACGCTCAGCGGGAGCGCATGATCATGGAACCCCTGCGCGTCGGTAGCGCCGCCGTGCTGGTGTGACGGCATTTGCGCCTCGGTGAGCCCGGTCGCACCGGTGCCGCCGCCGTGGCTGTGCGCCCCTACCGCGGTCGTGTTGGCCGTTGCGCTATTCGCGCCGCTGGACGAACCAGCCGCCCGCGTCGGCCCGGCCGCCGAGATGAACTTGTCCCGCAGGTTCGGCGTACCATTCGTGCCGTCGCAGAGCGCCCAGCCGGTCGGCACCACGTTCTCCGCGCCCTTCCACATGGCGATCAGCCCCGCCGGCACCAGGAACGGCTCCGCCGCATCCAGGCGGTCTTCCACGGCATCCAGCCGGCCGCGCACCGCCGCGGCCTCGGCGTCGACCAAGTCCATATCGCCGTTCAGCTTGTTGCCCCAGGTGTTGATGCTCTGGTTGATCTCGGGCTTCGTGAGATTGAGCGTCGGGGTAAAGGCGTCGGCCATGGCTCAGGTCTCCGCGGGCTGCTGCGGGTGCCAGATCGGCGCGCCGGGCATAGGGATGGGTTGCCACGGGCCGCTGCTGCCGGGCGCGGTTGGCCCCCACAGCGGCACCTCCGGCGGGTCATCCGGCCGGTCCCACAGCAGGCGCAGGCGGCCGCGCGCGAAGCTCTGGCCAGCGGCGAGGCCGAAGCCCCCGCGGATCGCATGCAGCGCGCCGGCCGTGTCGCTCTGTGCGAGCGCCTGCCCAGTGCGTGCGCCATCACGCGCACCGGCACCGCGCGCGTAGCTGGCGGCGATGGCGATTGCGCCGCTGAGCCGATCCCGCCTCGCTCCGCCGATCGCCGCACTCGTCGCCGCGGTAATGCCGCTGCCGGCCTTCGGGTTCGTCGCGCCACCGGCAGCCGCGCTCTGCGCCGCCACCACGCCGGACCCGGTCTCCCGGCGCCATGTGCCATAGGCCGCGAAGCCGAACGGCCCGGCGCCGAAGGGGCGGGTTTTGCCGGTGACGGGCATCAGTCCAGCGCCACCACGAGCGCCGCCGGCTCGAAGCGCATCGCGTCGCCGTAATCGACCGTCTTCGGCATCGGCGTGATGTTGTCGGCCGGATCGGTGAGCTGCGCATAGGCCAGCATGTTGCCGCCGGTCACCGCATCGAACAGCGCGAACCAGGTGACCGTGCCCCAGCCGCCGGTGCCGGCCACCGGGAACAGCACAGTGCCCGTGTTGCTGGCCGTCCAGCGGCCGGAGGTGCCATCAAGCGCGAAGCTCATCGGCACCGCCTGGCGCGCGTAGTTCACGCCCGACACCTCGGTTCCGCCGCCGGTCTCCCCGGGCGCCGCGGTGAACAGCCCGACCCAGCGGCCTGCCGGCTGCGTGAAGGCCGCGCCGCCGAAGGTGTGCCGGATCAGCTTCTCTTCCAGGTAGTTCGTGAAGCCGGGCATCAGCGGAACCCCCTGCGGACGCGCCGCAGCGGGCCGCCGCTGAACTGCGCGACCTCCGACGCTGCATTGCGGCCGTTGATGCGATCACCGTAGAGGCCGGCCCATGTGGCCAGCCGCTCGTCGTTCTTCAGGTAGGGCTCCGCCTGCGCCAGCGACCCGTAGAGGTAGATCGCGGCGTCCTCGGCCAGGAGCCAATTCGTGGGCGCGGCATCGCTTAGCCGCGGCACCTTCTGGTAATAGACCATGTCGATGATGACCGGCGCCGAAGGCAGCGGGTGGAACTCGATCACGGTGCCGGCGATGGCGAAGTACTCCGGCCAGCCGGTGACGGCGCCGCCATCGGCGGGGATCACCTCATAGGGCGTCCGGCACGCGCCGCGCATTGCCTGGATGCGATCCATCGTCGTGAGGGTCAGCGGCGTGTGCCGGCCCTGGATGTTCAGCCGCACCGCCTCCAGCCAGTCCTCCGGCTGCGCGACGGGCTGGTCGCCGATCAGCGCGTCGACATAGCGATGCATGCGCCGGTCGCGCAGCTTGCCGTTGATGTCGTCTTCGGCCAGGCGGATGAAGTCCGGGATCCGCGCGGCCAGGTCGCGGCGGTTCAGCCATCCGGCGATGCTCTCCTGCAGGTCGGCATAGGTGGCCAGCGCCATCAGACCCTCCCGCCGGCGACGCGGAAGGCGCGGTTGTCGCCGTCATTGAGCCAACGCCGCCAGGCGGCCTTGTCGTTCATCCAGCCTTCGCGGATGGCGCGATCGACCACCGCGAGCGGCACGCGGGCCGCCAGCCTGAACTGCCGCCCGCGCTGATCCACCTCCGCATCCCGGCGGTTCGCGGCGACGATGCCGTCGCATTCCTGCCGGGTGACGAAATGCATGGCGCCACCCTGCCGGCTCTCGGTCTCAGCCGGGTTCCAGATCAGCGTGCGAACGATGCCGCCGTGCTGGTCATAGATGTGCTGCTGCGTCGCCATGCTGTCCTCTGCCGAGATAGGATGGCGACGGGCCGAAACCCGCCGCCCTCTGCCCACCGGGATCAGCCCGGATCGGGCTCTTCGGAAGCCTGCGTCGCCACGTCGGCGATCTTGAAGTGCGCCTTCTCGTTCGAGACCTCGAGCCCGTATTCGGTCACGAGCATCTTGGTCTCGGCATCGCCGATCTTCGCGATGTCCTCCTTCTTCAGCCGCCGGTAATAGGCGACCTTCGCGTACTCGGGATCGACACCGAACACGGTGCGCGGCCGCTGCCAGCGCGACGGCACCGCCTTCAGCTCGCCGAAGTCGGACAGGTAGAAATCCGCCGCGGCGACGAGCTCATCCGCGTCGATCTTCACCCGGCTGTTGGCGCGGCCGGCGAACTTCGAGAAGACGCGCTTGGCATAGGGGCCCATCATCAGCAGCGAGGGCTCGGCGCCGTTCTGGTAGGCGACCTGGATGCTGTCACCCAGCAGGTCCTCGGTGAAGCTCCGCAGCGTGCCATCGGTGATCGCAGCCGTGGCCGAGGCCGGGTTCGCGCCGGTCGCGCCGTAGCTGACGTTCGTGGTCAGCCAGTGCTCGAAGGCACGGGTCGCACGCGCGGTCGGCGTGGTGTCGTCACCGTTATTCCGGGCCTGCTCGCCGGCCAAGATGCTCTCCATATCGCGCAGCAGCGCCTTGCCGGTGAGCGCGATCTGGTGCGCCATTTCGCCGCGCTTGCCGGCGGCATCGGCCGCTTCCTGCGAGGCGGCGACGGTCGCGTCCCGCGTCGAGATCTGGCAGACATTGTTCTGCCGGACGGTGGGGGTGGAGGCCGAGCGCGTCAGCTCGAAGCCTTCCTCCTTCTTGTTGGCCTTGTTCACCGCCGGCAGGCTCTCGGTCTGCCAGTCGAACTGCACGTTCGTGGCATTCCGTGTGCCGATCGCGGTCATGAAGGGGCGGTCGGAGGGGTCGATGTTGTAGATGGCATTCGCGAGGTCCTCGCGATTACCCTTCGCACCGTAGGTGGTGAATGCATTCGTGACCTTGGCCACGGCCTGTCTCCTTTACAGCAGCCCTTCGATGACGGCCTTTGCGTCCCGAAGGCTGTGGGTTTTCGCCAGACGCTGCTTGGAACGCGTCAGGTCCGTGACCTGGCGAGACGGCGGGGTGCGCGCAGCGCTGGGCTGCGGCGAGGGGCCCCGTGGCGCCGGCGGCTGGGGAGACAGGCGCCTTGCTACGGCCTCGTCGTATTTCATCGCCTTGTAGAGGACGACGACAGCCCGGTGATCGGTCACGGAGGACAGTTCGTCCTCGGACCAGCCGAGCTTGCGGCCATAGTCACGCACCCGCGTCCGATCGGCGTTCCGGCGATCTTTGTCCTTCCAGGCCGGCATGGCCTCGAGGAGCTTTTCGCCTTCCTGCTGGAGGTGCGCAGCGCCTGCCTGCGAGGCGACTTCGGCCTCGCTCACACGCACCCGCTCATACTCCTGCCGGGCTGCATCCACGCGCTGCTGGCGATCCCGCCATTCCTCGCGCTTCAGCACGTAGCCGATCGGGTCTTCGTCCTTCAGGCGCTGCCAATCCGGCTCCGGACCCTGCGACTGCTGGATCTGGTAGGCGAGAGCCGGGAGGAGCTGCGCGTATTGAAGGCGTTCCTGCCGCACCGCATTCGCGTCGCCAGTGAACGTCTCGCGCTCTTTGGCTAGCTCCTGCGTCTTCCGCGTGTAGTCGGCCTGCCGAAGATAGCCCTTCGTCACTTCCGCCAGGGGAAGCCGCTCTGTCTTGTCGCCAATCTGGACGGTGACGAGCGTCTTCTCGGGGTCAGGTTCCGTGCTGTCTTCTTCGGTTTCAGCCGGGTCCGCTTCTTCAGGCTCGACCTCCGCCTCGGCGCCCTCATCGGGCTCCTCAACATCGATCTGCGTCTCGCCTTCGGCGTTGGACTCTTGCTGCGCCTCGGCATCAACCGCCTCGGCCTCCGGCTTCGGACGCGCCTGCTTCTCTGGGTGCCCGCCTTCGCGGGTCAGGATGTCGGCGATGTTGGAAGCCGCGGTCGCGACATCGGTGCCTTGAGGCGTGTCGATGGTCGCTGCGTTCTCGGGAGGCATATCAGCTCCTGCCGTTCGAGTTCAATGAAGAACGAAAGTTCCGTCGCGCAATCGCGCCACCGGATGCCGTTGCCGTCAGATCGGCGCGCAGCGCATCGAGCGCGTGCAGCAACATGAAATTCGTCTCCCGCTCATCCTTCCCAGTGACCGGGTCAGACTGACGGATCCGCGTGAGATACGCGGCCTCGGCCGCGGCGAACGCGCGCTGCAGCGCGGGTTGGTCGAGCAGCGCCCTCGCCTGCTGCGCGGCCTGCTCGGCATCTGAGACGATCGCAGCCGGGTCGCGGGCCATCAGCGCATCCGCCCGAGCAAGCCGCTGAACGTCGGGTATCCCGCCATCGCGCCGGGATCGGGCAGCACGCCGACCTGGCGCAGCCGCGCCAGCGTGTCCGGCTGCATCCCGAAGGCCGGCGGCGCATAGCTCGGCAGGCCGACGTTCGGCACCGGCGGCATCTGTCCAGGGGTGGCCGGCGGGGCGCCCTGCTGCTGCGCCGGCGCTGGCAGAGGCTGCATGGCGCCAATTACTGGCGGCGCCGCAGTGAAGGAGCCGTAGTTGTAGGACGGCACCGGTCCTGCCGGCGCGCCCGGCGTACCGCCCGCGACGAAGCTGCGCTGCGTCTGATCGATCGGCGCCGACAGGCGGGCGAGCAGCGCAGCCTTCGCTTCGGCGGCGGCGCGTGCCGCGGCTTCGTCTACGACCGGCCCGATGTAGTTCCGGTCGCCGACACCGCCATCGCCACCCCCATCGCCACCGGCACCATCGCCCGCGCCACCGGCACCACTGCCGCCGTCTCCGCCGCCATCGCCAGAGCCGCCACCGTCGTAAGCGGGCACGCCGGCCGGGCCGAGTAGCTGGCCGCCGTCGTCGGTGACGCCACCGCCGCGCCGGCGCAGCAGCGCATGCTCGTCCGCATTGATGTAGGCGAGATGGTGGGGCGTGCCGCGGACCCGCGTGCGGCGCGGCGCGACCGCATGCCCGGACGGAGCGTCGAGAAGGCCCTTCATTGCATTGGTCCCTGCGGCTGGGGCTGTTGCGCCTGCACATCCTGGCCACGGGCCTGGACGGCGGCGCTCATCGCGTGCCGGTCGCGGTCAACCGCCGCACGGATGGCCGCGGTATCGACCTGGGCGCCGTACTTCGCCTGGATCTCGGCGGCGCGCAGCATGATCTCAGCGTCCAGCCGTTCGCGCTCCCGGTCATCGGCGGCCTGCGCCTTCCAGGCCTCCAGGCGCTGGCTGTCCTGCTTCACCTGGGCGTCGATCATCGTCGCCTGCATCTTCGCCTGCGCCTGGATCTGTGCCGCCTGCGCTTGTGCTTGTGCCAGCGCGGCGCCGGGATCCTGGACGCCCTGCGCCTTCGCCTGCTGAGCCTGCGCCTTGAAGCGCGCTTCGTCCTGGGCGGTGGGGTTCAGGAAGAACCGATCGGCATCGCGATAGCCGCCCAGGTGCGCGATCTCCGCGAGTGTCGCGCGGAACTGGCGGATGGTGACCAGCGGGTTGTCGGGGCCGATGGTGGTGAGGATCTGCTGCTGCTGCTGGAGCATCAGCATGAGGAACTGCATGCGCTGGCTGCCCGGCCCACGGCCAAGCGCCACGTTCACCGAGATATCCATCTCGGTATCCCAATAGCGGGGGTCGATTTGGACCCAGGCCCCACGGAGCCGGACCATCCGCGGCCGGTCCTGATGCTGGACAAGCGCCCGCAGCACGCCGCGGAACACCTGGCGCACCAGCGTATCGGCCAGGGTCCGCGCGATCATCTCGACGCGCTCTTGCGATCCCTCGATGGTGCTCTGCACCGCGGCCTTCGTGGTGGACTGCAGGACCTCCGGATCCAGGCCCTGAGAGGCACGGGTGACGCCGGTACGTTGCGCCTTGATGTCGTCGACATAGGCCAGCACCGGCAGCGCCGCGGCGCCGACGAAGGGCATCGCCAGCGGTTGGACGGCGCCCGGCTGCTTCATCCGGATGATGGCGCCGCGCTCGTTGTTCGTCACGTCGTCCAGGTTCACCTGGCTTTCGACGACGCCGAGCTTTGGGTCGATCGATTCTGCCAGGCTATCCATGACGCCGCGCAGGATGCCGGTCTTCAGGTCCTGCAGATCCAGGGTCTGATCGGCGACAGAGGAGCCGATCGCGCGATGCGGTTCCCGGATTGGACTGCCGATCGCCATCGGCACTTCCGAGACGACCTCATCGCTGATCAGCAGGTCGCAGTCGTCGCCGGCTGTGCAGACCCTGTGCAGTTCGGCGATGCCGTCCCCGTCTCCGTCGAATCGGATGAAGTGCTCGACATAGAGGACCCGCCAGGAGCTCTTGTCATGGCTCGGCTGGTCGCTCGGCAAGCCGCGCGGCGGATTGCGCTGCGTCGCTTCATCATTCAGCGAGAAGTCGGTGTCGGAGGTGGCGTGATCCGCCAACGTCTCGAGGTCACCGGCACCCTTCGCCACCAGGTCGGAGACCCGCTCCATGCTCCGGTGCGCGCAATAGGTCGCCGTCTGCACATCCCGCGCATCGCGGGCAAGGATGAACTCCTCCGGCGGCACCGGCATCATCCGCAGAACCCCGCGGCGCGTGGTGCGCCGAACCCGCAGGTCCACCAGCACGGAGAACGGGTCAAGCGGCATCCCGGGTTGGGGCGCACCCGCCGGAGGGATCCCCGGAACCTCGGCGGGTGCGCCACCGGGCGCAGCGGGTAGACCCGCCGCGGCCACCGGTGGGGCCATGCCCTCCCCCCCGGGTTCTCCAGTCGCCGCAGTCTCGATGCGCTCCAGAATCTCGATATCGGGCTCGGAGCTGAGCTGCGCCTCCGATACGGGGTCGAGCCCCGTATAGGTCTGCTCCGTCACCGTCTTGCGGATGTCCCACCACCACTTGATGATGCCGACCCGCTTCAGCAGCCCGTCATGGACAGCGTCGTGCAGCGTGGTGAACCAGGAGTTGCCGTCCGCATCGAGCAGGTACTGGACATAGTCCGTCATCTGCTCAGACAGGGCCTCATCTTCC
>DASYDR010000217.1:0-9036 GCA_036499545.1 Roseomonas sp.
TCCGGCAATGCCTGATGCTGGGTTTCGGGCTGCTGGTGCTGCTGCTGGCCCTGGTCGCGATCCTGGAGCGGCCGTGATGGAGACCCTGATCGGCATCCTGACCCAGCTGCTGCACGCGGCCCTGATGCTGGTCGCGGCGCCGTTGCTGGCCGGCGCGGTGCGCTGCCTCAAGGCGCGATTGATGGGCCGGCAGGGGCCGCATCCGCTGCAGCCCTGGCGCGACCTGAAGAAGCTGCTGGCGAAGCGGCCGGTGGTCGCCGAGACCGCCTCGGCCGTCACCCTCGCGGCACCCTGGGTCGCGGCCGGGGCCGCCATGCTGGCGGCGCTGCTGGTGCCTTCCTTCGCGCGCGGCATGCTGCTGGCGCCGATGGCCGACCTGATCCTGATCGCGGGGCTGCTGGCGCTCGGGCGCGTCGCCATGGCGCTGGCCGGGCTCGATGCCGGCACGCCTTTCGGCGGCCTCGGCGCGGCGCGGGAGATGGCCTTCGCCGCCTTCGCCGAGCCGGCGCTGCTGCTGGCGACGCTCAGCCTGGCGATCATCGCCGGCGGCACCAATCTCGACGCCATCACCGGTGCGCTGCAGGACGGCTCGGTCGGCATCCGGGTTTCGCTGGCGCTGTCGCTGCTGGTCATGCTGGCGGTCGCGGTGGCCGAGAATGGCCGCATCCCGGTCGACAACCCGGCCACGCACCTGGAACTGACCATGGTGCATGAGGCGATGCTCCTGGAAGCCAGCGGCCGGCACCTGGCGCTCTGGGAATACCAGGCCGCGCTGCGGCTGACCTTGTGGCTGGCGCTGATCGGCGCGGTCTTCCTGCCCTTCGGCCTGGCGGCGCCCGGCACGGGGCCGATCGCCTGGGTGCTGGGCTTCGTGGCCTTCGTGGCGAAGATGGGCGGGCTGGCGCTGGCGCTCGCCGTGTTCGAAAGCGTGATCGCCAAGATGCGCGTCTTCCGGGTGCCGGAATTCCTGGGCGCGGCCCTGCTGCTGGGCCTGCTCGCCGCCATCCTGCTGTTCGTCTCCACGGGGTTGGCGTAGTCATGGCATCCGCGATTCAGCTCTCCGCGCCGTTCGGCGTTCCGACCATCACGGGGCGGGCATGAGCTACGGCCAGCTTCCCTATGACATCGCCCATCTGCTGGGCGGCGGCGTGCTGCTGCTCTCTTTCGTGCTGCTCTATCAGCGGCGCATCACCGCGGTGATCAACGCCTTCGCGGTGCAGGGCGCGCTGGTCGCGGCGGCCGCCGTATGGCAGGGTGTGGCCCAGGACGCCGCCGGCCTCTTCCTGACCGCCATCATCGCCTTCGGCGCCAAGGCGGTCGCCATTCCGCTGGTGCTGCGCGCCATGCTGAGGCGCCTCGACCTCATGAATGGCGCGCCCGATCCAGACCTCCGGGCTGTTCAGTCCTCCGGTCGCCGGACGCTCGGACGCGAGGTGGAAACGGCGCTCGGTATCGGGCCGTCGATGATCGCGGGCGTCGGGCTGGTCGCGCTCGCGATCCTGGTGGTGTTGCCGGCGACCGCCGGCACGCATGCGCTGGCGCGGGAGGATCTGGCCCTGTCGCTCTCCGTCGTGCTGCTCGGCATGCTGATGATGATCTCCCGCCGCAACGCGATCAGCCAGGTGATCGGGCTGATGAGCCTGGAGAACGGGCTGCTGCTCGCTGCCATCGGCGCCGCCGGCATGCCGCTGGTGGTGGAGCTTTCGACCGCGGCGCTGGTGCTGGTGCTGGCGATCGTCGCGGCTGTCATCGCGCTACAGATGCGCCAGCGCCTGCAGAGCCTCGACACCCACGCGCTGCAGGATCATCGCGGGGAACAGGGCTGATGCCGCTGCCCTGGATCATCGTCTTCTTCCCTTGGGTCGGCGCCGTGCTGCTGGCGCTGATCCCGCGCGCGCGCCTGGCGTCGCTGGCCAACATCGGCGTCTCCGCGGTGTCGCTGCTGCTGGCGCTGGCCTTGCCCTTCGATGCCTTCGGCCCCTCGGGCTGGACGCATCTCGATCCGCTGAACCTGCCGCTGCTGCTGGTCGGGGCCTTCATCGGCCTGACCACGGCGATCTATTCGGCGGCGACGCTGGAAGCGGAAGGCTTCGATGCGCCCGGCCTGCGCGCTTATCATGCCGCCTTCCAGGGCTTCATGGGCGCGCAGGCGCTGGCGCTGCTCGCCGACAATCTCGGCGTGATGTGGGTCGCGATCGAAATCGCGACCATCGCGACGGTGCTGATGGTCGCGATCCATCGCACGCCGGCGGCGATCGAGGCGGCGTGGAAGTTCTTCGTGCTCTGCGGTGTCGGCATCGCACTGGCGCTGCTCGGCACCATCCTGCTCTATGTGGCGGCGCAGCCGGTGCTGGGGGAAGCGGGCCTGTCCTGGCGAGCGCTGCGCGATGCCGCCGGCGGCATGGATGCCAACCTGCTGAACCTCGCCTTCGTCTTCCTGCTGGTCGGCTACGGCACCAAGGCGGGGCTGGTGCCGCTGCATTCCTGGCTGCCCGACGCGCATGCCGAAGGGCCGGCGGCGATCTCCGCCGTGCTTTCCGGCCTGCTGCTGAATGCGGCACTGCATGCGGTGCTGCGCACCAAGTCGATCATCGGCGCCAATGCGCATACGCTGCCGACCGGGCCTTTCCTGATGGCACTCGGCCTTGCTTCCCTGCTGCTGGCGGCCCTGGCGCTGTGGCGGCGGGCGGATGCGCGGCGCCTCTTCGCCTGGAGCAGCATCGAGCATATGGGCCTCGCCACCTTCGCCTTCGGCGTGGGCGGGGCCGCGACCTTCGCCGGGCTGCTGCACATGATCGGGCATTCCCTGATCAAGAGCGCGATCTTCTTCGGCATCGGCCAGGCGGTGATGCTGAAGGGCAGCCAGAAACTGCGCGCCATCGGCGGGCTGGCAGCGTCGCATCCCTGGCTCGGCTGGGGGCTGGCGCTGGCGATCGCCGGCATCGGCGGATTGCCGCCCTTCCTGCTCTTCGTCTCTGAATTCCAGCTGGCGGCGGAGACGGTCGGCGCGCATCCCTGGTTGGCGGTGCTGCTGGGCCTCGGCATCGTCACCGCCGCGGCGGCGCTGATCGCGGCATTGCAATCGCTCTGCTTCGGGACACCGACGCCGGATGCGGGCGTGGCGCCGACCCGGGCCGCGATGGCGGTGGGCGTCGTGCCGATCTGGCTGCATCTGGCGGTCGCGGCCTGGCTGGCCCTGGCGATGCCGGGGGCGATCGCCACGCTGCTGCGCGACGCCGCGGGGCTGATCCGATGAGCGGCGCCGCCTCCGCCCTCATCCTCGCCGGCGCACCGGAGCCCGGCGGCCGCCGGCTGCTGACGGCTGCCGCCTGGGACGCGCTGCCCGCGGCCCTGGCGGCGGAACCAGCCCTGGCCCTGCTGGCGCTCTGGGCCGAACCTGGCCTTGTGCATGCCGCCTTCTGGCAGGAAGCGGACGCGGCGTTGCTGCTTGCCTCCGCCCCCGCGACGGAAGGCCACTATGCCGCGCTGTCGCCGGCCCGCCCCGGCGCCGTCCGGTTCGAGCGCATGATCCGCGACCTCTGGGGCGTCACGGCGCGCGACGCGGTGGATCTGCGGCCCTGGCTGGACCATGGCCGCTGGCCGATGATCGGGCCGCTCTCGACGCGCCCGGCGCCGAACACCGCCGCGCCGCCGCAGCCGGAATTCCTGGCCGTGGACGGTGAGGGCGTGCACCAGATCCCGGTCGGGCCCGTCCATGCCGGCATCATCGAACCCGGGCATTTCCGCTTCCATGTCCAGGGCGAGACGGTGGTGCGGCTGGAAGCGCGGCTGGGCTATGCGCACAAGGGCACGTTGTCGCTGATGCTCGGCCGCTCGCCGCGCGCCGCGGCCCGCTACGCGGCCCGGCTCTCCGGCGATTCCACCGTCGCGCATGCCTGGGCCTTCGCCCGGGCCGCGGAACAGGCGCTCGCGGTCGAGGTGCCGCCGCGCGCCGTGCATCTGCGTGCGCTGATGGCCGAGCTCGAGCGTATCCACAATCACCTGAACGACTGGGGCTTCATCTGCAACGATGCCGGCTTCGCCTATCCGCACGCGCGCTGTGCGGTGTTGCGCGAAGGCGTGCTGCGGGCGACGCGCGCGGCTTTCGGGCATCGCCTGATGATGGATGTCGTGCTGCCGGGCGGCGTCGCCACCGATATCGCCGAAGCGGGACCGGCCGCGATCGACGCCGCGCTCGATGCCATCGACGCGGAGGTGCCGGCGCTGCTGCGCATCTACGAAAGCCATGCCAGCCTGCAGGACCGCGTCGTCGGCACCGGCCATACCGCGCCGGCGCTGGTCGCGCGCTTCGCCGCCGGCGGCCATGTCGGCCGTGCCGCCGGGCGCGGCTTCGACGCGCGGGCGGCGCTGCCCTATGCGCCCTATGACGCGCTGCCGCCGGAGGTGCCGGTCTTCACCGCCGGCGATGTCGATGCGCGCGTGCGGGTGCGCATCGCGGAACTCGGCGGTGCCATCGGCCTGGTGCGCGCGCTGCTGGCGGGGCTGCCGCCGGGCGAACTGTCGGTGCCGCTGCCGCAGCGGGCCGGGGAAGGCGTGGCGCTGGTCGAAGGGTTCCGCGGCGAATGCCTGCACTGGCTGCGGTTGGATGACGGCGGCCTGATCCGCGCCGTCTTCATGCGCGATCCGTCCTGGCTGCAATGGCCGCTGCTGGAGGCGGCGATCCGCGACACCATCGTGGCCGACTTCCCGCTCTGCAACAAAAGCTTCAATGCGAGTTATTCGGGGGTGGATCTCTGATGCTGTGGCCGAAGCTCGCGCGTGCCCTGGTGGGCCGGCCGGTCACCGCGCCGGCGCCTGTGGTCTCCGACGAGGCGGTGGCGGCGCTGGCCGCCCGCCTGGACGGCGCCGCCCGCGCCCGGCTCGGGCGCAGCCTGGCGATCCGCGCGGTCGGCTGCGGCGGTTGCAACGGCTGCGAGCTGGAGCTGAACGCGCTGCAGAACCCGGTGCACGATCTGGAGCGATTCGGGTTGCGCTTCGTCGCCTCCCCTCGCCATGCCGATGTGCTGGTGCTGACCGGCCCGCTCACCCGCAACATGCGGGAAGCGCTGGAGCACACCTATGCCGCGACGCCTGATCCGAAATGGGTGGTCGCCGTGGGCGATTGCGCGGTCGATGGCGGGGTCTTCAAGGGCAGCTACGCGGTCGAGGGCGGCGCCGGCGCGGCGCTGCCGGTCGACCTGATCATCCCTGGCTGCCCACCGGCCCCGGAACAGCTGCTGGCCGGGCTGCTCAGCCTGCTCGAGGCCGAGACCGGAAAACTAGAGGCTTGAGATGAAAATAGGGCCGGTCGGAGTGAACCGACCGGCCCTGGGGCCATCCCGAAGGAGGCCAGTCGAGCGGTGGCTTGCCGGGAATGAGCCACCGCAACGAGAGCAGTGTGGGCGTCCCATCCTGTCGGCGCGGTGGTGCCCAGCTTAAACTGATGCAATTTCCGGAAAGCCATCTCTGCGACCGATGGGTCACCCCAGGCTTTCGCCGGCATTCTCAGATGAGACAGAGCTCGGCCAGGGCCGCCCGCAGCTTGGGCGGCAGGGCATCAAGCCCCTGCGCCGCGCCGCCGGCATCGGCGATATCGAGCGGGGCATCCTCCGGCTTCAGATAGCGCCAGCCCTGGAAGGGCTTGGTCGGCCGCGCCGCGACCGCCACCAGTGCCGGGTCCAGCACCAGGGCGACGCAGGCCGTGCCGTCATCCTCGGTATCGTCTTCGATCGACAGGATGCGCTGGCGCACCCGTACGAATCCGCCGATCACCCAGTAGATGGACCCACCATCGCAGATCTCGGCGGCGCGCTTCGGTGCCATGCGGGTCCAGGCGCGCAGTGGCGGTTCGTGTTGCAGCCGCGCCTGCTGCAACGCGGCGAGCTGCGCCACATCCTTGGGACCGACGGAGAGTTTGATCATATGCAGCACGATCCCCGTATCTGATCCCGGGCCACCGAGTCGGGCAAGGGCTCCGGTGCGCCACCGCGGCCGCTTCACGGCAGCTTAACCCCGGCGCTCCTAGGGTGCCCTTCGCGAACGAAACAGATGGGGCGCGCGGATGCGGCTTTTCCTCAACCTGTCCGTCGGCCGGAAGCTCGGCTCCGTCGTCGGGCTTTCCTTCCTGATGCTCGGTATCCTCGTCTTCTTCGTGCAGACCGGGGCCTGGGATGTGGCCGCCCGGCAGGACATGCTGCGTCAGCGCTCCGTCCTCGGCGACCATCTCGGGGAAGCGGTGCTCGCCGCCTCGCAGGCCCGCACCGCGGAAAGCCAGCTGCGGGCCGCCCAGCGGCCCGAGGACCTGACCGCGGCGAGCGAGGCCGGCGGCCGCGCCGCCGAACGGCTGCTGCGGGAGCTGGACGCGGCGCAGCAGGCCACCGCGGAGCCGAGCCTGCGTGAAGCGATCGCCGCCGCCGTCGCGCCGGCGCGCGACTATGGTGCCGCGCTCACGGAGATCGCACAGCGCCGCACCAACATCCTGGAGCAGCGCGACGAGCGCTTCTTCCCGCGTTCGATCGATTACGATCGCGCCTATGAAGCCGCGAGCGGCGTGCTGGAGTTCGAAGTGAGGGGTGAGCAGGGGGCCGATCTGCGGGCCCGCTTCACCGCCTACAACGTCGCGATGGGGGATCTCCGCATCGCCGTGCAGCGCTACCTCGCGACCGACGACATGCAGTCGGTGCAGCGCATCCGCCGCGCCACCTCCCAGGCGAATGTGCATCTGCGCGGGACGCTGTCGCAGATCCAGGACCAGGCGCTGCGCGAGCAGGTTGCGCGCGTCGGTGAGGCATCGGGTGGGTTGATCGAGGCGTCGAACGCCATCATCGAGATCAACCAGGCGATCAAGGGCCTGGTGGATGAGCGGCTGGATCCGTCCAGCACCGCGCTGCGCAGCGCGATCCGCGCCGCCAACCAGGTGTCGGATGGCCTGATCGCGGCCGACCAAGCCGCCGTCAGGAAGGCGATCGACGCCATGTCGATGGTGACCCTCGCGGTCGGCGGCGGCATTGCCCTGTTGCTGCTGCTGAGCGGCGTGCTGATGGCGCGCACGGTCGGCGCGCCGCTGCGCCGCCTGGCCGGCGTGATCGCGGCGATCGCCCAGGGCCAGTCCGGCGTCACGGTTCCCGACCGCCGGCGTGCCGATGAGATCGGCGCCATCGCCAATGCGGTCGAGGCGCTGCGCGGCGAGGTGGAGCGTGCCTTCTCCCGCGGGCAGATGCTGGAACAGATGCCGACCGGCGTCATCCTGGCCGATCCCAACAATGATTTCCGCATCGGCTACATGAACGCCTCCGTGCGCGAGCTGCTCGGCAGGCTCGAGGAGCACCTGCCGGTGCCGCTGGCCGAACTCGAAGGCAACAGCATCGACATGCTGCACAAGGACCCGGCACATCAGCGCGCGATCCTGCAGGACCCCGACAAGCTGCCCTACCGCGGGCGGCTGCGCATCGGGCCGGAGATGATGGACATCACCGTCTCGGCCATCCGGGATCCGCAGGGCGGCTATGCCGGCGCCATGCTCGCCTGGCAGGTCGCGACCGAGAAGGCCCGCCTGGCCGACAGCTTCGAAGCGGAGATCGGCGCGGTGGTGGAAGCCGTGGCGACCTCGGCCAGCGAAATGCAGTCGGCCGCCCGCACGCTGGCCAGCACCGCCGAGACCTCGGGCCAGGAAGCGGAGGCCGTCTCGCTCGCCTCCGGCGCTGCCAGCGGTGAAGTCCAGTCGGTCGCCGCCGCCGCCGAGGAGATGGCGCAGTCGGTCAGTGAAATCTCGCGCCGCGTCGCCGAGGCCGCCGAAGTCGCGACCCGCGCCGTGACCGAGGTGCGCGCCACCGATGAAACGGTGCGCGGCCTTTCCGAAGCCGCCGGCCGCATCGGCGACGTGGTGAAGTTGATCGGCGATATCGCCGGCCAGACCAACCTGCTCGCCCTCAACGCCACGATCGAAGCGGCGCGGGCGGGCGATGCCGGCAAGGGCTTCGCGGTGGTCGCCGGCGAGGTGAAGTCGCTCGCCAGCCAGACGGCGCGCGCCACCGAGGATATCGCCAGCCAGATCCAGCAGATGCAATCGGCGACCGCGCGCGCCGTCTCCGCCATCCGCGGCATCGGCGCGACCGTCGAACGCACCAACGAAATCGCGACCGCAATTGCCGCCGCGGTCGAGGAGCAGGGTGCGACGACCACCGAAATCGCCCGCAGCGCCAGCCAGGTCGCCGCCGGCACCGACACCGTGGCCCAGCGCATCGAAGGCGTCCGTCACGGTGCCCAGGAAACCGGCCGCGCCGCGGGGTCGCTGCTAGGCGCCTCGGACGGTCTGGCCGGCCAGGCGACCCTGCTGCGGGAGAAGGCCGCGCACTTCCTGACGGCCGTGCGCGCCGCGTGATACGGTCGAGTCTTAAGGCCGTCGATATGAGGTGCTGTCCCGGAGAGGCTCTGCCCTCTCCGGATCTCGCCCGATGAAGGGCCGGCTACCTGGTCCCCCGATCATGTTCGATGTCCTCATCGCGAGGTAGGCGCGGCCGGCAGGCTTCTTCAGCAGCCCGTTGGACGGATCGGCGGGAAGCATCCCGCACCATGCGGGCTACGCATCAGCGCGTGTCGTCGTCATCATCGTCGTCCATTATGGTCCATTCCTCGGACACGTTCGGACTGACGGTATCGGGGTCCCGGCCCCCGGTGCCGAATACCAGCGGTGGTGGTGGTGGCGTCGTCGGAGGGACGATGATCACCTGGGCCGGCGACACGCAGTTGAAGGAGGAGACGACGCAGTCGTTGATCCGGAAGCGGGAGATCTCGGGGCCGGTCGCCGGTCGCGTCGCGTCGCTCAGCTGCGCTGCCGCCTGGCCATCGATCCTCTGGCCGTTCGAATCCACCAGCACGCCCGTGATGTCGACGGTGCCGCCGCGGCCATGGATGCCGATGCGGCCGCTGGTGTTGACGGTGCCGGTCGCCGTGCCGCCGTCGATCAGCAGGAAGAGCGGGCTCTGCCCGGCATCGAGCGCGAAGCGGATCGGGCCGCCGGGCGCGCTGCTGGAAGGC
>DASYDR010000218.1:0-11457 GCA_036499545.1 Roseomonas sp.
GGCGATATCCTGGCGACCAACGACATCTGGATGGGCACCGGGCACCTGCCGGACATCACCGTCGCCAAGCCGATCTTCCTGGGCGGCCGGCTGGTCGGCTTCGCCGGTTCCGCCGCGCATGCGCCGGATATCGGCGGCCGCATCCGCACCGCCGAATCGCGGGAGGTGTTCGAGGAAGGGCTGCAGATCCCGCCGATGAAGGTGGTGCGCGCCGGCGTGCTGGACGACACCTTCGCGCGCTTCCTGCGCAAGAACACCCGGGTGCCGGACCAGGTGATGGGCGACCTCTTCGCGCAGTTCACCGCGCTCGACCTCATGGAACGCCGATTGCTGGCGCTGATGGCGGAGCACGGGCTCGACAGCATCGAGGCGCTGGCCGACGAGATCCAGGGCCGCTCGGAACGGGCGACCCGCGCCGCGATCCGCCAGGTGCCGGACGGCGTCTACCGGGCGGAGGTGCTGACCGACGGCCTGGCGGAGCCGATCCGCCTGGTGGTGGCGCTGCGCAAGGATGGCGATGCGATCCATGCCGACTACACCGGCAGCGATGCGCAGGTGCCGCGCGGCATCAATGTCTGCCTCTCCTATACCTTCGCCTATACCGCCTTCGCGCTGAAGGCGGCGCTCTGCCCGGAGGTGCCGAACAACGAAGGCGCCTTCCGGCCGATCACCGTCGATGCGCCGCGCGGCTGCATCCTGAACTCGACGCCGCCGGCGGCCGGCGCCAATCGCGCGCTGACCGGGCATTTCCTGCCGCCGCTGATCCTCTCGGCCCTTGCCCAGGCGATCCCGGACAAGGTGATCGCCGGCGTCGGCTCCCCGCTCTGGAGCCTGAACTATGCCGGCACGCGCGATGACGGTTCCCCGGTCGCCGACCATTTCTTCATGAACGGCGGCTATGGCGCGAGCGCCGGCCGCGACGGGCCGAATGTGCTGAGCTGGCCGTCCAACGTCTCCGCTGCGCCGATCGAGATGATCGAGCAGAATTCCGGCTTCCGCGTGCATCACCGGCGGCTGCGCGCCGGCAGCGGCGGCCGTGGCGCGCATCGCGGCGGCACTGGCCAGGAATGGCTGTTCGAGAACCGCTCGCCGCGCCCGGTCGCGATCACCTTCATGGCCGAGCGCACCAAGCCGGAAGCCGCGGCCCCGGGGCTCGCGGGCGGTGAGGCCGGAGTGCCGGGCGCGGTGCTGATCGACGGCGAGCATGTCGATCCGAAGCGCCAGCACATCCTGGCCCCGGGCAGCCGCGTCGCGCTGCGCACCCCGGGCGGCGGCGGCTTCGGCCCGCCCGCTGCGCGCGACGGGGCGGCGGATGCCGTCGACCGCGAAGACGGGCTGCTGGAAGGAGACGCGGCATGAGCGCGGCACTCGGCCTGGCCATCGATATCGGCGGCACTTTCACCGATGTGGTGGTCTACGATCCCGCGGAGGGCCGCTTCACCGCGCATAAGGAGCTGACGACGCCGGACGATCCGGCCCGCGGCGTCGTCGCCGGCGTGCGCCACCTTTTCGATCGCGAAGGCCTCGCCTATGCCGATGTCGGCCGCATCGTGCATGCGACCACGCTCTTCACCAATGCCCTGATCGAACGCCGCGGCGCCAGCACCGGCCTGATCACCACCGCGGGCTTCCGCGACACGCTGGAGATCGGGCATGAGCGGAAATACGAACTCTACGACCTGCACCTGCCCTTGCCGCAGCCGCTCGTCCGCCGCGCGCTGCGCGCCGAGGCGATGGAGCGGCTGGCGCCGGATGGCGGCGTCGAGATCCCGCTGGACCCCGCGAGCGTGCGCGCCGCCGCCGACCGGCTGGTGGCGCGGGGCGCCCGTTCCATCGCCATCGTCTTCCTGCACGCCTATGCCAATCCGGCGCATGAGCGGGAAGCGGCCAGAATCATCGCCGCCGCCCATCCCGGTATCCCGCTGTCGCTCTCGAGCGAGGTCTCGCCGCAGATCCGCGAATTCGAGCGCAGCTCCACCACCGTCGCGAACGCCTATATCAAGCCGCTGGCGGAGACCTATCTCGGGCGGCTCTCGACCGACCTGGCGGCGCTTGGCCTCATGGCGCCGCTGTTCATGATGCTCTCGAATGGCGGGCTGACGCATCTGGACGAGGCGAAGCGGGTGCCGGTGCAGCTGCTGGAAAGCGGGCCCGCCGCCGGCGCGCTCTCCGCCGCGTTCTTCGGTGCCCGTTCCGGCGCGCCCGACCTGCTGGCCTTCGACATGGGCGGCACCACCGCCAAGCTGGCCATGGTGCAGGGTGGCCAGCCAAGGGTGGTGCATCGCTTCGAGGCCGGGCGGGAACGCCGCTTCACCGCCGGCAGCGGCCTGCCGCTGACCATCTCCACCGTGGAGCTGATCGAGATCGGCGCCGGCGGCGGCAGCATCGCCGCCTTCGATGCGCTCGGCCTGCTGAAGGTCGGGCCGCGCAGCGCCGGATCGGTGCCCGGGCCGGCCTGTTATGCGCGCGGCGGCACGAACCCGACGGTCACCGACGGCAACCTGCTGCTCGGCTACCTGGACGCCGCCACCTTCGCCGGCGGCACCATGCGGCTCGACACCGGCGCCGCCGAGCGCGCGGTGGATGGGCTGGCGCAGGCGGCGGGGCTCGATCGCCCCGCCGCAGCCGCCGGCATCCATGCCGTGGTGAACGAAACCATGGCGGCGGCGGCGCGGGTGCATATCGCCGAACAGGGGCATGACCCGCGTGACTTCGCGCTGCTGGTGACCGGCGGCGGCGGGCCGCTGCATGGCTGTGAGCTGGCGCGGCGGCTCGGCATCGGCACGGTGATCTGCCCGCCGGGCGCCGGCGTCGCCTCGGCGCTCGGCCTGCTGCTGGCGCCGGCGCGGGTCGACCGCGTGGCGACCGTGGCGCAGCGCATCGACCGCCTGGACTGGGCGGCGTTCGAAGCGCATTTCCAGGCGCTGGAGGCCGAGGCGCGCGCGGTGATCGCGGCGACGCTCGGCCCCGATGCCCGGCTCACGGTGACGCGGGCCGCCGATATGCGCTTCGTCGGCCAGGGCTATGAGCTGATCACCGCGCTGCCGCCGGGCCCCTTCGAAGCCGGCATCGCGCCGGCGATCCAGGCCGCCTTCGAAGCGGGGTATGAGCGCATCTTCGCGCGCCGCCCGCCGGTCGCGGTGGTCGAGGTGATCAATATCCGTATCTCCGTCACCGGCGCCGCCGATGACGGCGCGCTGCGGCCGGATATCCCCGCTGCCACCGCCGGCGATGCCGGGAGCGGGCGGCGCCCGGCCCGCTTCGGCGACCGGCTGCTGGAAGCGCCCGTCCTCGATCGCCGCCGGCTCGCCGCCGGCAGCGCGGTTGCGGGGCCGGCGATCATCGAGGAAAGCATGTCGACGCTGCTGGTGCCGCCCGGTGCCGAGGCGATCGTGGATGCCAGCGGCAATATCGTCATCACCCTCGGCGCGCGGCCCCTCGCCGCGGCCGGGGCGAGCAAGGAGACGGCCTGATGCTTCCCCTGTCCTCCCTCAAGGTGCTGGACCTGACGCGCGTGCGTTCGGGGCCGACCTGCGTCCGCCAGCTCGCCGACTGGGGCGCGGACTGCATCAAGATCGAAGCCCCGGACGAGGTCGATACCGGCAAGGGCATGGGCGGCGCCCGGCACGGCCCGGATTTCCAGCATGTGCACCGCAACAAGCGCGGCATCACGCTGAACCTGAAGCACCCGGACGGGATCGCGGCCTTCCGCCGCCTGGTGGCGCAGGCCGATGTGGTGGTGGAGAATTACCGCCCCGACGTGAAGACCCGCCTGGGCATCGACTATGACGCGCTGAGCGCCATCAATCCGCGCATCATCCTGGGCTCGATCTCGGGCTTCGGGCAGGACGGGCCTTATGCCAGGCGTCCGGGCTTCGACCAGATCGCCCAGGGCATGGGCGGGCTGATGAGCGTGACCGGCCTGCCGGGCCAGGGCCCGGTGCGCGTCGGCATCCCGGTCGCCGACCTGACCACCGGCATGTTCTGCGCCATCGGCATCCTGATCGCGCTTTATGAGCGTGAGCGCACCGGCAAGGGGCGCTGGGTGCATACCTCGCTGCTCGAGGCGATGATCGCCATGATGGATTTCCAGGCGACGCGCTGGACCATGAAGGGCGAGGTGCCGCAGCAGGTCGGCAATGACCACCCGACCACGGTGCCGACCGGCCTGTTCCACACCGCGGACGGTGTCATCAACCTCGCCGCCGGCGGCGACGAGATGTGGCGCCGCATCGTGGAGACGCTGGACATCGCGGAAGAAACCAAGGTGCCGGAGCTGGCGACGGAAAAGGCGCGTTCCGCCAACCGCGCCAAGGTCAACGCGACCCTGCAGGCCAAGCTGCTGCACGATACCAGCAGCAATTGGGTGGAGCGGCTGAACCGCGCCGGCGTGCCGACCGGGCCGGTCTATGCCATGGACCAGGTCTTCGCCGATCCCCAGGTGCAGCACCTGAAGCTGGCCTTCCCGGTGGAGCACCCGGAACTCGGCACGCTCAACCTGGTGCGCTCGGCGATCCAGATGCCGGGTGTCACGCCGCCGGCCCGCCCGACGCCGGAACGCGGCGAGCACACCGATGCGGTGCTGGCCGAGTTCGGCTTCTCGGCCGATGAGATCGCGTCGCTGCGGGCGGTGAAGGCGCTGTGACCGAGCTGATCCGGTTCGGCGTCGAAGGCGGGATCGCCCGCCTCGTCTTCGACAACCAGCGGCGGTTGAACGCAGTCAATGCCGAGATGTGGCAGGCGCTGCCCGGGCTGCTCGCCCGGGTGGCGGAGGATCCGGCGATCCGGGTGCTGGTGCTGGCGGGGGAAGGCGACCGCGCCTTCTGCAGCGGCAACGACATCAGCGAATTCGATACCCTCCGCGCCGATCCGGCGGCGGCCGCGCGATACAATGGCTGGCAGCGCGCGGTCGCGGATGCGCTGCAGGGCATGGTCAAGCCGGTGGTCGCCGCGATCCATGGCTTCTGCCTCGGTGCCGGTTTCGAATTCGCGCTGATGGCGGATCTGCGCGTCTGCACCGCCGATGCCCGGATGGGCGTGCCGGCGGTGAAGCTCGGCCTACCCTATCGGCTGGAGGACATCGTCAAGGTGGTCGATGTCGTGGGCCCGGCCCGGGCGCGGGAGATGGTGCTGCTCGGCCGGCAATATGGCGGGCAGGAGATCCTGGAACTCGGCCTGGTGCAGCGGATGGTCGCCGACCGCGCCGCGCTGGCCGAAGCGGCGGATGAACTGGCGCGGGAACTGGCGGCGAACGCGCCGCTCAGCCTGGTGGCGGCGAAGATCGCCTTCGCCGAGGTCATGCGGCGCGACGGCCCTGCCGACCTGGCCCGGGCGCAGGCGGCCGCCGATCTCTGCTACGCCAGTGCCGACTATGCCGAAGGCCGCGCGGCGCGGCGGGAGAAGCGGGCGCCGGCCTTCACCGGGCGCTGAAGCGGCTCAATCTCCCAGGGGAATATGCAGGCCGCCGCAGAGCGGGCAGCGGCCCATGGCGCGGGCCGATCCCGGCGGCGGCGCGGGCAGGCTGATCGAGGAGCAGGCGATGAAGCGCCCGTTCGGATCGCCGCAATTCTTCTCCGGCGCCGCTGCGGCGGCGGGCCGCGACGCAGCGCGGCCGAAGAGCAGCAGGGGAAGGGCGGTCGCTAAAGCCAGGCGGCGGTGGATCATGGCGCCATGCTCCGGATTGATGGCGCAATGATAGGGCTGCCGCCTTCCGGACGGTCAAGTATCGATGGATTAACCTGATGCCGCGGTGCCCGGCAGGCGGCACCCGTGGGCAATCCCTGCATCACGCCTGGGCAAATCCGGCGTCGCGCGGGGATGCGGCCGGGCATTTTCGGGTTGCAGGACGGCCGCGCCGATGATCCCATCCCGCCCAACCAAGGGGGCTGGGGATGCAACGACGCGATCTGATGAGGACTGCCGTGGCTGGTACCGCGGCGGCGGCCCTGCCGCGCTTCGCCATCGCGCAGCCGGCCGGCAACCGCGTGATCAAGTTCGTGCCGCAGGCCAACCTGACCAGCCTGGACCCGATCTGGACCACCGCGAACATCACCCGCAACCACGCCTATATGGTGTTCGACACCCTCTACGGCATGACTGCCGATTTCCAGGCGACGCCGCAGATGGCCGAAGGCCATGTGGTGGAGGATGAGGGCAAGTCGGTCACCATCACCCTCCGCACGGGCCTGAAATTCCATGATGGGGAACCGGTGCGCGCCGCCGATTGCGCCGCCTCCCTCAGGCGCTGGATGAAGCGCAGCCCGATGGGGCAGAAGCTCGAGACCTTCACCGATGCGGTGGAGGCGGTGGACGACCGCCGGCTGCGCTTCCGCCTGAAGCGCGCCTTCCCGATGCTCCTCCAGGCGCTCGCCCAGGTCAGCAACAGCCCGGCCTTCATCATGCCGGAACGGCTGGCGAACACCGATCCCTTCACCCAGATCCGCGAAGCCATCGGCAGCGGCCCCTTCCGCTTCAAGGCGGATGAGTTCAATTCCGGCAGCCTCGTCGTCTATGAGAAGAACGCGGCCTATGTGCCGGCACCCTCCGGCACGCCGAGCCTGACCGCGGGGCCGAAGACACCCTATTTCGACCGGGTCGAATGGCAGATCATCGTCGATGCGGCGACCGCCGCGGCTGCCCTGCAGACCGGGGAGATCGACTGGTACGAGCAGCCCAACCCCGAGATCCAGACCCTGCTGCGCCGCAACCGGCAGCTGTCGATCGAGGAGATCGACCCGCTGCCGCTGACCGGCGTCCTGCGCTTCAACCACCTGCACCCGCCCTTCAACGACAAGAAGCTGCGCCAGGCGCTGCTGCCGGCGATCGCGCAGGCGGATTTCATGAGCGCGGTGGTCGGCCCCGACCCCTCCATCTACATGGAGAATGTCGGCCTGTTCACGCCGGGCACGCCGCTGGCCAATGATGCCGGGCTGGCGCCGCTGCAGGGGCCGCGCAGCGTGGATCGGGCCAAGGCGCTGATGCGGGAGGCCGGCTACACCAACCAGCTGATGCGCCTGATCGCGCCGACCGACATCCTGGCGCCTTCGGCATTGAGCCAGGTGGGCGCCGATCTGGTGCAGCGGCTGGGCTTCAACACCGATGCCGTCTTCGCCGACTGGGGCACCGTGGTGCAGCGCCGCGCGAGCCGGGAGCCGGTGGAGCGCGGCGGCTGGAGCATGCTGTTCACCGCCTTCTCCTCCTTCGACTTCGTCGACCCCTCCGCGCATTTCCCGCTGCGCGGCAATGGCGACCAGGCCTGGCCGGGCTGGCCGACCATTCCCCGCCTGGAGGAACTGCGCGACGCCTGGTTCGTGGCGCCCGACGTGGCGGCGCAGCGCGTCATCGCGCGCGAGATGCAGACCGTCGCCATGGATGAACTGCCCTACATCCCGGTCGGCGCCTACAAGTCGCTGACCGCGATCCGGCGCGATCTGGCCGGCCGCGTGAAGGGCATGGCGTTGTTCTGGAACCTGCGCCGCGCCTGACGCGGTGCACTGGCGCGATCTCCGCTCGCTTCGGCTCGCTTCAGATACGCCAGCCCTGTGTCTTGGTGAGCGTCTTCACCTGCTCCGGCGATTCCGCCGGCGCGGGAACTGCTCTTTAGGGAGGCAGCAATGCAGCGACGCACGATTCTGACCGGGAGCGTCGCCGCGGCGGCGGCCCTCGCCGCGCCGGCCTATGCGCAGGACAGCGCGGCACGCACGCTCCGCGTCGTCCCGCAGGCCAATCTGACCAGCCTCGATCCGGTCTGGACGACGGCGGTGGTCACCCGCAACCACGCCTTCCTGATCTACGACCAGATCTGCGCCCAGGACGCGGCGGGCGAGATCAAGCCGCAGATGGCGGAAGGCTGGACCCTGTCGGATGACCACCTGACCTGGACCTTCACCCTGCGGGAGGGCCTGGCCTTCCATGATGGCGAACGGGTGCTGGCGAAGGATGTCGTCGCCTCGATCAAGCGCTGGGCGCGGCGCGACCCCTTCATGCAGGTGCTGTGGCCGGCCGTCGCGGAGGTCGAAGGCGTGGATGACCGCCGCTTCCGCTTCCGGCTGCACCGGCCGGTGCCGCTGCTGCTGGCGGCGCTCGGGCAGACCCAGTTCCCCTGCTTCGTGATGCCGGAGCGGCTGGCGGGCGTCGACGCCTTCACGCAGCTGCGCGAAGCCGTCGGCAGCGGCCCGTTCCGCTTCCTGCCCGATCAGTGGAATCCTGGCCAGCGCGCGGTCTGGGCGAAGAACGAACGCTACGTGCCGCGCAACGAGCCGGTGGATGGCCTGGCCGGCGGCCGCGCGCCGCGCATCGACCGCGTCGAATGGACCATCATCAGCGATTCCGCGACGGCCGCGAATGCGATGAGCCAGGGCGAGCAGGATTACTGGGAGTACCCGCTGCACGACCTGCTGCCGCTGATGCGCCGCAACCGTGACCTGGTGGTGCAGCAGCGGCTGCTGGAAGGCACCTACGGCATCTGCCGCTTCAATACGCTGCACCCGCCCTTCAACAACCCGGCGATCCGGCGCGCGGTCGCCATGGCGGTGGACCAGCGCGATTATCTGCGCGCCGTCGCGGGCAATGAACCGGATGGCTGGGGCGTCTGCGAAGGCGTCTTCACCTGCGGCACCCCGATGGCGAACGAAGACGGCAGCGAGGTCCTGAAGACCCACAGCATCGACCGCGCCCGCGCCGCGCTGCGCGAAGCCGGCTATGCCGGGGAGAAGGTGGTGCTGATCGCGCCGAGCGACTATCCGCAGATCAACGCCCTGTCGCTGGTGACCGCCGATATCCTGCAGCGCCTCGGCATGAATCTGGAGCTGGTCTCGGGCGACTGGGGTACCGTGATCCAGCGCCGCGCCAGCAAGGAACCGGTGGAGCGCGGCGGCTGGAGCGTGGTGCACACCACCTCCTCCGGCCAGTCGCTGACCATGCCGGTCTTCCACCTGTTCCTGCGCGCCAATGGGCCCAATGCCTGGTTCGGCTGGCCGGACGATCCGCAGATCGAGCGGCTGCGCGCTGAATGGGTCGCCGCGGTGGAAGACGCCGACCGGGTGCGCATCGCGCATCAGCTCAACCGCCGCGCCATGGAAGTCATGGCTTATATCCCGCTCGGCTATTACTGGCAGCCCAGCGTCTGGCGGCGCAACCTCACCGGCGTGTTCCGCGCGCCGGCCACCGTGTTCTGGAACATCGGCAAATCATGATCACCCGTCGTCTCGCGCTTGGTGCCGCCGGCACCGTACTGGCCGCGCCGCGCCTCGCTTCCGCCCAGGCGGCGGCGCGGGTGCTGCGCTTCGTGCCGCAATCGAATCTCGCCAGCCTCGATCCGGTCTGGAGCACTGCGGTCATCGTCCGCAATCACGGGCTGATGGTCTACGACATGCTGTTCGGCCTGGATGCCGGGCTGACGCCCCGCCACCAGATGGCCGCGGGGCACGAGATTTCGGCGGATGGGCTGACCTGGACCATCGCGCTACGGCCCGGGCTGACCTTCCATGACGGGGCGCCGGTGCGGGCGCGGGACTGCATCGCGTCCATCCGGCGCTGGTCGAAGCGGGACGTGCTGGGCCAGCGCCTGGACGCGCTGCTGGAGGAGATGCGGGCCGAGGGCGACCTGCGCTTCACCATCCGGCTGAAACATCCCTGGGCCGGTCTCGCCTGGGCGCTCGGCAAGCCGTCCGCCAATATGTGCGCCATCATGCCGGAACGGGTGGCGGAGACCGACCCCTTCACCCAGGTCGCCGATCCGGTCGGTTCCGGCCCCTTCCGCTTCCGCCGCGACCTGTTCCGCCCCGGCGACGTCGCGGTCTATGAGCGCTTCGAGGCCTATCAGAGCCGCAGCGAGCCGTCGGATTTCCTGGCCGGCGGCAAGCCCGTGCATTTCGACCGCGTCGAATGGCGGGTAATGCCGGATGCCGGCACGGCATCGGCGGCGCTGCAGAACAACGAAGCGGATTGGTGGGAGAACCCGCTGCCCGACCTGTTGCCGGTGTTGCGCCGCAACCGTGACATCCAGATCGAGCGGGTCAATGCCTTCGGCAATCTCGGCGTGCTGCGCTTCAATTTCCTGCACCCGCCCTTCGACAATGCCGCGGTGCGGCGCGCGCTGCTGCCGGCGATCGACCAGCGGGCCTTCATGGATGCGGCGATCGGCACCGACCGGTCACTGTCGGCCGTGCCGTCCGGCGTCTTCACGCCAGGCTCGCCGCTCGCGAATGACGAAGGCCTCGGGGTGCTGTCGGGGCCGCGCAGCCTGGAGGCCGCGCGCGCGGCCCTCGCCGCGTCCGGCTATCGCGGCGAACGCGTCGTGATGATGTCGTCGACGGACCTGCCGGTGCTGCAGAACCTGGCCGAGGTGGCCGCGGACCTGATGCGGCGCATGGGCTTCAACATCGATTTCCAGGCCATGGACTGGGGCACGCAGATCCAGCGCCGTACCAGCCGCGCGGCATCGGATCAGGGCGGCTGGAATGCCTTCTGCACCACCTGGGAAGGGCTCGACGTCTCGGTCCCCGGCAGCCACCAGCCGCTGCGCGGCAATGGCGCCGGCGCCTGGTCGGGCTGGCCGACCTCGCCGCGGCTGGAGGCGTTGCGCGACGCCTGGTTCGATGCGCCAGACCTGCCGGCGGAACAGCGCATCGCGCGGGAGATGCAGGCCGTGACCTGGGAGGAGGTGCCCTTCATCCCGCTCGGCCAGGTGCTGCCGCCGATGGCCTATCGCCGCAGCCTGACCGGCATCGTGAAGGGCGGCCCGGCGCTGTTCTGGGGCGTCCGCCGGGCCTGAACGCCGCCCGCGGCACGCGACACCGCCCGTGCGAGCCCCTGGCACGGCATGTGCAACGCGTTGGCGTGATGCCTGTGGCGCCTCGACAATCTCACGCGGACACCGCGAAGGATTGGCGCGGCGCCCAAAAATCGGGCAGCTTGTCACCAACAAGGCGGCGCGATCCGCAGGGAGAGGGGGATTACCATGGACCGCAGGAGCTTCCTGAAGGCAACGGCCGCCTCGGGTGCCGTCCTCGGCGCCGGCGGCATCGCCGCGCCGGCGCTGTCCCAGGGCGCGGCGCGCACGCTGCGCTTCGTGCCGCAGGCCAACCTCGCGAATTTCGATCCGATCTGGGGCACCCAGTACGTCGTGCGCAACGCCGCCGCGATGGTCTGGGATACGCTCTATGGCATCGACGACAAGCTCGAGCCGCAGCCCCAGATGGTGGAAGGCGAGACCGTCTCCCAGGATGGGCTGACCTGGACCTTCCGGCTGCGCGAAGGGCTGCGCTGGCACGATGGCGAGCCGGTGCTGGCCAAGGATTGCGTCGCCTCCCTGACGCGCTGGATGCCGCGCGACCCGATGGGGCAGATGGTGCGGGCGATCCAGCAGGAACTGGTCGCGGTCGATGACCGCACCTTCCGCTGGGTGCTGCGCCGGCCTTATCCGAAGCTGAAGTACGCGCTCGGCAAGACCAATAC
>DASYDR010000219.1:0-18494 GCA_036499545.1 Roseomonas sp.
CGGCTGCTGACCTTCGCCCGCCCCTTCCGCCTCACCGATCGCAACTGCCTCGCCTGTCATTCCACGCCGGAGGCGGCGCCCGCATCGATGATCGAGCTCTATGGCCGAGAGAATGGCTTCGGCTGGCAGCTCGGCGACGTCATCGGCGCGCAGATCGTGTCCGTGCCGATGCAGGTGGCGCTGCTGCGGGCCGACCGGTTGCTGGTCACCTTCCTCGGTCTTCTCGCCGCGATCTTCATCGCGGTGGCGCTGCTGGTGAACCTGCTGCTGCACCTCGTCATCATCCGCCCGGTGCAGCGCATGACCGCGGCGGCGGAGAAGGTGAGCGCCGGCGCACTCGATGATCCGGAATACCAGGTGCGTGGCCGCGACGAGATCGCATCGCTGAACCGTTCCTTCAATCTCATGCGCCGCAGCCTGGTCAACGCCATGAAGCTGCTGGGCGGAGGCTGACGCGCGACAATGGCGGACGCGATACCGGCGCGGATCGGACGCTATGATGTGCGCAGCGCATTGGGCCGCGGCGCGATGGGCGAGGTCTATCTCGCCCATGACCCGGAGATCGACCGGCCGGTGGCGGTCAAGCTCGTCGCCGCGGCGCTGCTGGAAGGCGAAGGCGCCGCCGAGCATCTCCAGCGCTTCCGCGCCGAAGCCCGTGCCTCAGGCCGCTGCAGCCATCCCAATATCGTCGCCGTCTACGATGTCGGCCTGCATGAGGGCCGGCCTTTCCTTGCCATGGAGTACGTCGCCGGCCGCACGCTCGCCGATCTGCTCGCCGAGGGGCGGCGCTTCACGCCGGCCGAAGCGGTACTGGTGCTGGGACAATTGCTCGATGCCCTGGGCTGCATTCATGACGCGGGCATCGTGCATCGCGACATCAAGCCGGCCAATCTGCTGCTGCATGGCGCGCTGCGGCTGAAGCTGGCGGATTTCGGCATCGCGCGCGTGGATGGGTCCGGCCTGACCCGGACCGGGGCATTGATCGGCACGCCGTCCTACATGGCGCCCGAACAATGCCGCGGCGAAGCGGTCGATGGCCGCACCGATCTCTTCGCCGCCGGCGTCCTGCTGCATGAGATGCTGACCGGCGACCGGGCTTTCGGCAAAGGATCGCTGCCCGCCGTGATGCACCGCATCGTGGCGGAGCCGCCGCCGGCGCTGCCGGACGCGATCCTGGCCCTGGCCCCCGGGCTCGGCGCCGTGCGCGACCGCGCGCTCGCCAAGCTGCCGGCGCATCGCTTCGCCTCGGCCGCCGAGATGGCGGCCGCGCTGCGGCGGGCCTGCGGCGATGCGCCCGATGACCGCACGGTCATCGCCGCGGCGCCGGGGCCGGTCGAGACGATCGATCAAAGCGCCCTGGCCAGGATCGAGCGCAGCCTGGCATCCTATGTCGGGCCGATCGCCGGCATGCTGGTCCGCAACGCCGCCCGCGGCGCGGCCACGCCGGCGACGCTGGCAACCCAGCTGGCGGAGAGCATCGCGGATGAGCAGGAGCGCCGCCGCTTCCTCCTCGACGTCACGCGATCCGGGACGGCGACGGCAACGACCACCCCATCGCCCGCGCCGATGATGCGTGAAGCGGACCGGGAACAACTGGTGGCGGCGCTGGCCGCGCATGTCGGCCCGCTGGCACGGATGCTGGTGGCACGCGCCATCCAGGACGGCCATGGCGGCACCGGGTTGTGGGACCGCGTCGCGCTGCATATCGAGGATGCCGCGGAACGCGCGCAGTTCCTGCGCCGCAGAAAGGACTGACACGTCCGGGAGAGGGCCATCGGCCGGCGCTTCCTGCGGCCGGCACGACGCGATCAGCCGGCTTGCTTGCTGCCGATCCTGATCTCGACGTCCTCGGGCCCCAGGGTCCGGCCATCGGCGGCGGCGACGCGCAGCCGACGGATCGGCTCGCCATTCGCCTTTTCCACCAGCGCGGTCATCGCCTCGCCATCGTCATAGAGATTGTCTTCTCCCCACTGGCGCAGGGAGACGAGAACGGTCTGCAGGCGCCGCCCCTTCTCCGTCAGATGGTACTCGCTGCGGTCTGGCCGGTCCGGTGCGGGCCGGGTTTCGAAGATCCCGTCCTCCACCATCTTCCGCAGCCGCGTGGTCAGGATGTTGGTGGCCAGGCCGAGGCTTTCCTGAAAATCGCCGAAGCGCCGGGTGCCGCGCAGCGCGTCGCGGACCAGCAACAGCGTCCACCAGTCGCCGATCATGTCGAGCGAGCGGGCGATCGGGCAGCGGGCGTTCCCGAAGCTCTTTCTTCTCACGGGCGGCAACTCCTCGGCGCGCCATGACGCGGTCGGTCACAAGGGTTGCGATATTAAACCGTGGCCCATGGCCAAACAATCGCGGTGCTGGAGCACGCGATCAAACAACGCCCTGGAGCAGGAGGCGTGAGCGCTCGCGAATGCATCCGGCTCTAGATCTGCGTGGTGGCAGGGCGGGTTTCCGGCATCGCCGCCCAGACCGTCACCACCGACAGCAGGCCGACGCCGGCCAGCAGCGCGAAGGCGGTACCGACGCCGAACCACTCCGCCGCCAACCCGGCGAGGGTGGTGCTGAGCGTACCGCCGATCCCGATCGCCAGCCCGAAGACGCCGAGGCAGAGGTTGAAGCGGCCCGACCCGCGGGTCGCATCCGCCGCCAGCAGCGGCAGCATGACCCCGAGCGCCGCGGCGCTGATGCCATCCAGCGCCTGCACCAGGATCAGCCAGGCGGGATCCTGCACCACCGCCAGCAGCGCCCCGCGCGCCGGCAGGGCGGCGAAGCCGAGCAACAGCGCGGCACGCCGCCCGCGCCGCTCGGCGAGCCTGCCCATCCAGGGAGCGATCAGTGCCATCACGCATTGGGGGGCGATGATGCAGGCCGCGATGATCAGATTGGCTTCCTCGCCGGCGTTGCGAGTCACCTGGGTGCCGGCCAGCGGCAGCATGGCGGCATTGGACAAGGTGAACAGCCCACAGCAGAGCGCGAACACCACCACCGCGCGGCTGCGGAACAGGGCGCCGAGGCCGTGGAACGTGCCCTTCCCCGCGACCTGATCGAGCGGCGGCGGATGCAGATCGGCGTGCTTGATCGCGGCGAGCGCGATCAGGCTGGGCAGGCAGAGCGCCGCCGTCAGCCAGAAGACCGAGGCGCCGGACAGCCAGGTGCCCGCCGCGCCGAGCAGCCCGGCCGCGGCGCCGCTGCCGGCCGCCGCGAAGCGGGCATTGCGCCCCAGCCTTTCGCCGAGCCCCCGCTGGCCGACCAGCGCCAGGCTGATCGCGGCCACCGCGGGACCAAGGATGCAGGAGGCGAAGCCATGCAGCACTTCGGAGAACAGGACAGGCAGGGTCTGCGGCCAGACCGCCAGCAGCAGCGCCGCGACGGCGATGGCCATCAGCGCGGCCGCGGCGCAGAACCGCTTGCCGGATGTGGCGTCCACCAATGCGCCGGCCGGCACCTGCATCGCGATGGTGACCAGGGTGCCGACACTCAGCGCGATGCCGATCTCGAGCTCGGTCCAGGCCTGGGTGGTCAGATAGACGGATATGAAGGGACCGAAGCCGGTCTGGACATTGGCCATGAAGAAATTCAGCCAGTCGAGACCGCGACCGCTGCGCCCTGACATCACGCCGGGTCGACCTAGTTCGCCGGCGCGGATGAGGAGGCCGGCTCGGATGAAGGCGCCGGCTCCGCCGGGGCGGCCGGTTCGGGTGATGCCGCCGGCTCGGGTGCCACGGGCGGCGCCGCGACCACCGTGCTGTCACCCTCCCGGTAGTCCGGGAAGGCGCGCATCTGATCGCGCGTCAGCTCCAGCCGGACCATCTCCGGCGAGAAGCGGAGGCTGCGCCAGACCACGGCCACGCGGCGGCGGCCGACGCCGAGAAAGCCGCCATAATCCAGTACGGCCGCGCTCGGCTGGCCGTGCTCATCCAGCAGCACGTTGATGATCCGCCCGACCACATCGCCGGACGGTCCGGTCACCTCCCGCCCGATCACCCGCTGCGATGCCTCGCGGGGCAATTCCTCGCGCACCGCCGGGGGCGCGGGCGGCGCAGTCGGCGTCTGCGCCGCGACCGGAAGCGACGCCACGAGGGTGGCGAGCAGGACCGCGACCGCGGCGATCGGGAGGGCTGGGTGTCGGTCCTGGCTCACCATCCGGGCAGCCTAACCCGGCGCGGGCCGCCCACCAAAGGGCACACAACCGCGATCGGGGGGTTCAGACGCTGATCGGCGATATCGTTTCCGCGATCCAGCGGCCGATGGCGGCCGCGCGTTCGTCCTGGTGCTGCTGGGCGCTGACCGCCAGCGCCACCGGCATGCCCTCCACCGCCATCACCGGCACGGTGACCACCGGGCAGCCGAGCGCCGAGCTCGCCGTGTTCATCGCCGGATTGCCGGTGGTGTGCGTGATGCCGAGGGAACTGCCGCCGGTATCGCCGAGCACCGGCGCAGGCCCGCAGGCGGCCAGGCCGATGAAGCCGTCCACCTCGCCCCCCAGCGCGGCCAGGGCGCGCCGCATCTCCTCGCGCTGCAGCAACAGGGCACGGTATTGCGGCAGGGTGATGGAACAGCCCACGGTGAAGCGGGCCTTGAGGCTGTCGCTGAGCCCGGCCGCATCCCTGGCCATCAGGTTCGCCATCGACCAGGCGGATTCATAGGCGCAGACGTCGCGGGACAGCGCCATCGCCTCGGCCACGCGCCGCTCCAGCGCTTCCAGCAGCGGATGATCGCCGCGGCGCAGCACCGTCACGCCCTGGGCGCGCAGCGCCGCCAGGGCCTGGTCGAACCCCGCGAGCGCGCCGGGATGCGCCACCGCCCAGCCCTCGGTCTCCAGCACCGCCAGCCGGCGCGGGCGGAATGCCGGCGGCGCTTCATCCCCCGTGAAGAACAGGCCGGGCGCACCGGGATCGCCACCGACGCGCTTGGCGATCTCCACCGCCACCGCCCACATGTCCTGCGGGCAGCCGGCATGCACGCCGACGGTGGACTGGCTGTAGCCCTGGCGCTCACCGCGGTTCAGCGCGCCCTGGGTCGGCTTCAGCGCCCAGTTGGCGTTGAAGGAAGCGGGCCGCACCACGCTGCCCACCACCTGGGACCCGATCGCCGCCGGCAGCATGCGCGCCGCGATCACGGCGCCGGACCCGGAGGAGGAGCCGCCGGGCGTGCGGCGCGGATCCATCGGATGCCGCGTCGGCCCAGGATGCGACATGCCCAGCTCGGTGGTCACCGTCTTGCCGACGATCACCGCGCCCGCCGCGCGCAGCGCCTGCACCAGCGCGGAATCACGGACGGGATGATGGCCCTTGAACAGCGCGCAGCCCATCTCGGTCGGCATGTCGCGGGTTTCGTAGAGGTCCTTGATGCCGATCGGCAGGCCATCGATGGGCGACAGCGCGGTCCCGGCCCGATAGCGCGCCGCGCTGGCATCCGCTGCCTGGCGCGCGCCTTCGGCATTCAGGTGCGCGAAGGCCATCACTTCCGGCTCGCGCGCCGCGATCGTCTCCAGGCAGCGCTCGAGATAGACGCGCGGCGTGTCGCCGCCGTCGCGGAAGCGCGGCACCGCATCATGGAAGGTCAGCGCGCGGAACGACGCCGGCGAATACGGTTCGCGAACGAGCAGGTTCATGGACTTCTCCTCCAGGGGATCGTGACCGAGGCGGCCGGGCCCGGCAAGGCATCCCGGCTTGATCCCGGCGGGGCAATCCGGCCTAGTGGCGAGACCATCCTCGCCGAGGTGCCCTGGCCATGCGCATGTCCCGCCGGTTCGCCATCGCCGCCCTGCTGGCCGGGCTGCCGGCCATGGCGCGCGGCCAGACGCGCGACAAGGTCGTGGTCGCTTCCAAGATCGACGCGGAAGGCGGCTTGCTCGGCAACCTCATCCTGCTGGCGCTGGAACGCGCGCAGGTGCCGGTGGAGGCGCGGCTGCAGCTGGGGCCGACCCGGATCGTGCGGTCGGCGCTGATCGCGGGCGAGATCGACCTCTATCCCGAATACACCGGCAATGGCGCCTTCTTCTTCAATCAGGAAGCCGATCCCGCCTGGCGCTCGCCCGAGCAGGCGCATGCGCTGGTCAAGCGGCTGGATGCCGAGGCGAACCGGCTCGTCTGGCTCGATCGCGCGCCCGCCGACAACACCTGGGCGATCGCGGTGCGGCGCGACCTGGCGCAGGGCGAGCACCTGGCCAGCATGGAGGATTTCGCGCGCCTGGCGCAGGCCGGCACGGCGCTGCGGCTGGCCGCTTCCGCCGAATTCGTCGACAGTCCCGCCGCGCTGCCGGCCTTCGAACGTACCTATGGCTTCCAGCTGCCGCGCGACCGCATCGTCGTGCTGCCGGGCGGCGACACCTCCGCCACCATGCGCGCGGCGGCGCAGCGCATGAGCGGCGTCAACGCAGCGATGGTCTACACCACCGACGGTGCGATCGACGCGCTGCAATTGGTGGTGATGACCGATACGCGGCGCGCCCAGCTGGTGTTCGAACCGGCGCCGGTGGTGCGCCAGCCGGTGCTGGAACGCTTCCCCGCCATCGCGCCGGCGCTGGCGCCGGTCTTCGCGCAGCTTTCGCTGGAGCGCCTGCGGGGGCTGAACGCGCAGGTGACGGTCGAGGGCCGGGCGCCGCGCGCGGTGGCGCAGCGCTTCCTCGACGGACGATGACGGCGCGCTGGCTCGAACCGCTGCTGGCGGCGATGGCGCTGCTCGGCCTCCATGCGCTCGACTGGATGGCGGTGGCGCCGAACCGGCTGATCTCCGGCACCGGCATCGGCTCTGTGGCGGCGCTCGGCTGGGGCGCGCCCGCCATGGCCGCGCTGGTGGCCGGCGCGGCGGCACTGCGCTGGTGGCGGCCAGGCCTGCCGCCGGCCTTGCCGGCGCTGCTGCTGGCCGCCGCCTGGGCACTGGCACTCGGCCTGACCGGCCAGGCCGCCACTGAGCGGCTGGCGGATCTGGCGCCGGCGGCGCGCGCCTCGCTCGGCTTCGGCTTCTGGCTGGCGATGGCCGCCCTGCTGATGCTGCTGGCGGAGATCCTGCGCGGCGGCGCGGCCTGGCTGCGCATCGGCGTGCCCTTGCTGATGCTCGGCATCGCGGCCCTCGCCTTCAAGCTCGGCCTGCTCGACCGGCTGTCGCTGGTGGTCGAGTATCAGACCCGCGGCGAGGAGCTCCGGGCGGCGCTCTTGCAGCACCTGGCCTTGTCCGGCGCGGCGCTCGGCCTGGTGCTGCTGCTCGGCATTCCGCTCGGCTGGTGGGCTTTCCGCTCACCGCGCGCCGAAGCGGCTTTGGGCGTGGTGCTGAACGGCGTGCAGATCGTGCCGGCGCTGGCGCTGTTCGGCGCGCTGATCCCGTTGCTGTCGCTGCTGCTGCGCGCGGTGCCGGGGCTGCGCGGCCTGGGCGTGGAAGCGATCGGCACGGCGCCGGCGCTGATCGGCACCGTCGCCTATGCCGGGCTGCCGCTCTGGCGCGGCATCGTCACCGGCCTGGCCGCCGCGCCGCGGGAGGTGCTGGGCGTGGCGGAAGCCATGGGCATGGGTGAAGCACGGGTGACGCGCGCGGTGCGCCTGCCGCTCGGGCTGCCGGTATTCCTGGGCGCGCTCAGGGTCGCCGCCGTGCAATGCATCGGCCTGGTGACGCTGGGCGGGCTGGTCGGTGCCGGCGGGCTCGGCGCGCTGGTGCTGGAGGGCATGGCCCAGTTCGCGACCGACCTGATCCTGCTGAGCGCGCTGCCCATCATCCTGCTGGCGCTGCTGGCCGATGGCGCGCTGCGGCTGCTGGAGACGAGGTTGGCACCATGGCGCCCATGATCAGCTTCGACGCCGTCAGCGTCGCCTTCGGCAGCCAGCATGGCCTGCGCGACATCACGCTCGAGATCGCCGCCGGCGAGCTCTGCGTGCTGGTCGGCCCGTCCGGGGCCGGCAAATCCACCCTGCTGCGGCTGGTCAACCGCCTGGTCACGCCGAGCGCCGGCGTGGTGCGCGTGCGGGGGGAGGATATCGCGGGCGGCGATCCGGTGCGGCTGCGCCGCTCGATCGGCTATGCGATCCAGTCGGTCGGGCTGTTCCCGCACCGCACGGTGGCCGAGAACATCGCCACCGTGCCGCGCCTGCTCGGCTGGCCGGAAGCACGCATCGCGGATCGCACCGGCGCGTTGCTCGCGATGCTGCAACTCGATGCCGGGCTGGCGGGACGCTACCCGCGGACGCTCTCCGGCGGCCAGGCGCAGCGCGTCGGCCTGGCCCGCGCGCTGGCCGCGGACCCCGACCTGCTGCTGATGGACGAACCCTTCGGCGCCGTGGACCCGATCGTCCGCCAGGCGCTGCGCGACGAACTGCGCCAGATTCATGCGCGCACCGGCAAGACCATCCTGCTGGTCACGCATGACGTGCAGGAGGCGCTGGAGCTCGCGACCCGGCTGGTGGTGATGCGCGATGGGCGCCTGGCCGCGGCCGGCACCCCGCTGGAGCTGACCGGCCCGGCCGCGGATCCCTTCGTGCGGGAATTGCTCGGCGGCGGCGCGCTGGCGCTGCGCCGGCTGGAGCTGATGACGGTGGCCGCCGTGATGGACAGCGCGCCGCCGCCGGCGGAAGCGCCCTCCATTCCCCCCGATGCCAGCCTGCAGGCGGCGCTGTCGCTGATGCTGGACCGGCGGGCGGAGGTGCTGGCGGTGCGCGACGATACGCGGCTGCTGGGCTCGCTCAGCCTGGCGCGGCTGATCCGCGCCTGATGCGCGTCGCGCTCGGCATGCTGGCGCTCGGCTGCGGCTTCGCGGCGCTGGCCCATGGTCCGATCGCGGCGACGCTGTTCGCGGCCCTGGGCGGGGAAGCGCGCGCCTTCGGCGGCGGCGCGCTGCTGGACCTGGCGCTGGCGCATCTGCGGCTGGCGGCGACCGGGGCGCTGGCCGGCATCGCGCTGGGCGTCGCGCTCGGGCTGCTCGTGACGCGCGCGGGCGGCGGCGCCTGGCGCCGTCCCATCGATGCGCTGGCCGCCGCGGCGCAGGCGGTGCCGCCGATGGTCGTCGTCGCCCTGGCGCTGCCCGCCTTCGGCTTCGGCGCGGTGCCGACCGTGCTGGCCCTGATCCTCTACACGCTGATGCCAGTGCTGCGCGGCACCATCGCCGCCGTCGAGACCGTTCCCCCCGATGCGCGCGCCGCGGCCGAGGCCATCGGCCTGACGCCCTGGCAGGTGCTGCGGCAGGTGGACCTGCCGCTGGCCTGGCCGGTGCTGCTGCCGGCGCTGCGCGTCGCGGTGATGCTGGCGGTGGCGACCACCGCGATCGGCGCCCTGGCCGGGGCCGCCACGCTCGGCACGCCGATCGTCATCGGGCTGCGCAACCAGAACGAGCTGTATATCCTGCAAGGCGCCGCCGCGACGGCGGCGATCGCCTTCCTGGCGGATGGCGCGCTGCTGGCGGTGGCGGCGTGGCGCCGGCGGCCCGACCGATCCGAGCCATCCATCGCAATGACGCAAGAAGGTATTCCACATGACTGAGCAACCGGCTTTCGATCCGATCGCGGAGGGCTGGCAGACACTGCCGCAGCGCGGCTTCCCCATCCATGTCGGTGCCTTCTACGGGAAGCAGACGGATGCCGGCTGGCGCTACGGCTTCGTCGCCGAGCCGCGGCACGCCAATGTCGGCGGCGTGGTGCATGGCGGCATGCTGATGACCTTCGTCGACGACATGCTCGGCCTGACCGTCTGGCAATCGGTGGAGCGCCAGCCGGTCTCCACTATCCAGCTCAACAGCCGCTTCGTCTCGCCGGCCCGGCCCGGCGACTTCGTCGAATGCGTGCCGGAGCTGCAGCGCGTGACACGCTCCGTCGTCTTCGTCCGCGGCGCCCTCTTCGTCGGCGACCGCCTCGTGCTGTCCGCCGACGGGGTCTGGAAAGTGCTGGGCAAATAGCTGGCGCGGGGCGCCTCGTGCGGCGCCCCGCCATACGCCTCAGGGAACGAGGTTCCCCGGTTCGTTGATCGGATTCAGGAAGCCGGGCTGCTTGCTCTCCACGTAGCGGAGCAGGTCCGGCATCGTGAAAGTACCGGGGAAGGCTGATGGCAGGGTCGGCTTCCAGCCCGGATCCTGATCCTCATGCAGGAAGGATTCCGGATCGGTCTGCAGCAGCCCGACGAAGACCTCGGCCAGGATGCGGCTGCCGACCGGTCCCAGGCGATTGCCGCCATCGCCGAGGATCTGGGCTTCCTTGAGGATGTAGTACCAGAGCGGCGTCGCCTCATGCAGGCCGACCTCGCGCAGCGTCTGCCCATCGGGCCCGCTGGTGATCTGCACTTCGGTCAGCGCGCGGACGCCCATGTGCTGCGCGACGGCCTGGCCGCAGGGCAGCTCCAGGCGATAGCCGCGCTTGAGGTTGCGGAACGGCAGGGAACCGCCGCCGCCCGGCAGGGTGTGCAGCGCCGGGATCAGCATCGGATCGAGCAGCCGGGCGTGGTTGAGCACGAAGGCGTTGTCCGGCGGCGTGGCGCCGGCCGGCGGCGGCTTCGGTGCGCCGAGGTCGTAGAAGCGGTGCCAGTCGATGATCCAGTCGCCGGGCAGCGCGGGGAAGACGAAGGGCAGCCCAAGCTTCAGCTGCGCGGCCAGCGCCGCGTTCTGCGCCTGCGTCAGCCCATCGGCCATCTGGCCGACGATGCCCCCGGATTTCCCCGTGAAGTGGAACAGGAACTGGAAGTTGGAAGGGCCCGCGCCCGGCCGGAACGCGCGGTTGTGGCTGTAGACTTCCCGCACCATGGAATGGCCCAGGCGATAAGCGGCCCCCGAGAACTCCAGCGGGATATAGGCCTGGCCATAGTCGCTCTGGATTTCCGGGATGTAGAAGCGCCGGCCGTTGCTGAGCACATCCTGCAGGTCGTTGTTGTCGATGAGCTTGGTCAGGAAGTCGTGCAGCACGATCCATTGATAGTGCCAGCGTACCAACCGGCGCGTCGCGCTGAAGTCGCCGCCGCCATGGTTGGCGAGTACGGCGTTGTGGAATTTCAGGAAGGCGAGATGGGTCTGCTGGACCAGGATGTTCTCGTCGTTGCGGGCATCGCCGATCAGGGCAATGCCCTGGCTGTTGCGTGGCAGGTCGAAAGGCAGCCCTGCCTTGACATGACTGTCCCCGGCGCCGCCCGGATCGGTACGGCCGATCAGCATCCCGCCCGGCACCGCCCGGTCGAAGAAATGCGGCGAAGCGTCACCGCTCGGCCCGGTCGCGTAGACGTTGTCGAGCTCCAGCTGCGGCGTGCGGAAGTTGACCTCGCCCAGCGGGTCGCGATCCGTCTCCGTCAATGCGGTGAGGTCGAGGGTGATGTCATGGTCGATGAACTGGCCGAGATAGGTATAGCCGGCCGGGATGTTCAGGTTGTTGCCTTCCGCTTCCGGCTTGTCGTCCTTCATGGCCGCGGCGAGCGCCTCCAGGGCGGCATCCGGCACCGGCGGCGGCCGACGGAGCGTGGCGGGGAACATGTGCCCGAAGCGGCCGACCTTCAGCCGCGGATCGTTACTGCGTTCATTGCCCGCACGGATGGCCTTGCGTGCCGGTGGAAGGGCGCCGTGTCCCGACATGTCCTGATCTCCTGCTGTTTGGCATTGGATGGCGTCAGTGACTGACGGGCCTTCGGGGCGGATCCCCGGCAACCGTCCCGGACCGATCCTGGGCATTCCCTGGGATCGGGGACCGAGGCGCCAATTGCTAAACAGAAGGTTACCGTCGCGACATCCGTAGAGCCGCGACGGAGCCGAATTCGGTGATCCAGGTCACATGGCGATCGGCCTAGCCGCGATAGCGATCCATCGTCGCCTGGTCGAAGGTGAGGCCAAGGCCAGGCGTCTCCGGCATCGCGAATTCGCCTTTGACCGGCGCCGGGCTGTCGACGAAGAGGCGGCTGAAGCGGGGCATGAATTCCACCGTCAGCCCGTTCGGCACCGCGGCGACCAGCTGGCGGTGCACCTCCGGGAAGACATGGCTGACCACCGGCAGGTTGAAGGCCTGCGCCATGCCGGCGACCTTCATCCAGGCGGTGATGCCGCCGACCCGGGCCAGGTCGATCATCACGATGTCGACCGAGCGCGCTTCGATCAGCTGACGGAAGGGCGTGACGCCCCAGACATATTCGCCGCCGGCGACCGGGGTGGCGAGGGCCGCGTTCACCCGCGCAAGACCGGCGTAGTCGTCGCAGGTGGTGACGTCCTCAAGCCAGAAATAGCCGACGCCCTCGGCCTCCAGCCGGCGGCCGATATCGATCGCCTGGTCGACCCGCCAGAGCTGGTTGATGTCGCACATCAGCTCCACATCCGGCCCCACCGCTTCGCGCACCAGGCGGGCACGCTCCACCTCCTGCCGGGCGGTCGGGTTGCCGGGCAGGCCGAGCTGGGTCTTCATCTGGCGATAGCCGGCTTCCGCCAGCTTGCGGCCGACGCTGGTCGCCTGCTCCAGCGACAGCCCGCGCCGCAGGGCGCCGCTAGCATAGGCGGGGATCCGCTCGCGATGGCCGCCCAGCATGCGCCACAGCGGCTGGCCCAGCGCCTTGCCCCGGATGTCCCAGAGCGCGGTGTCGATGGCCGAGACCGCGAGGGTATAGATCCCGTTGCCGCAGCTGTCGCCGGCCGCCGCCTGCAGCTTCGCCAGGATGGCTTCGATCCGCATCGGATCCTGGCCGATCGCCACCTCGGCGAGGCCTTCGACCGCCGCCTGCAAGGCCTTGGTGATCCGGCCGCCCCAGAAGGCGACGCCGATGCCCTCGAGCCCGTCATCCGTGCGCAGGCGGAGCGTCACGCAGGGGAAGTTCGCGCTGCGGTCGGCAACGGCGTCGAACAGTTCCTGCACCGGCAGGACGACGATCTCGGTCTGGAAACTGGCGATTTTCATGGATTGGCATTCCTTCCCTGGGCCGGCGCGTCCCGGTGCCGCCCTGCCCTTGTGGAACAGGCTAGCCCCGCGCGCGGCCGGCGTCAGGCCACCGCGTCGCCGTATCCCCGATATGGCGCCGAAGATATCGTCATGGCGATCGACCATCCCCATCTTGAGATGGACGCGCGCCGGAGTAGCATCGGCCGGCGCCCAGGCGAGATACCATCATGAGCGATGACCCGTACGAGATCCTGCAGATCAAGCGCGACGCTTCCCCCGAGGAGATCCGCCGCGCCTATCGCAAGCTGGCGCGCAAGCTGCACCCGGACCTCAACCCCGGCGACAAGGCGGCGGAAGAGAAGTTCAAGCACGTCGCCGCCGCCAATGATTTGCTGAGCGATCCAGAGAAGCGGGCCCGCTTCGACCGCGGTGAGATCGATGCCACCGGCCAGGAACGCCCGCAGCCGCGCTACTACCGGGACTTCGCGGAAACCGGCGGCGCGGCACACGCCTATGCCAGCGATTCCGGCTTCGCCGACCTGGCCGACGAGGACGACCTGCTATCCGCCCTGTTCGGGCGCCGGGGCGGCCGGGATGGCGGGGCACAGGTCCGCATGCGCGGCGGCGACCTGCAGGGCCGGCTGGCGATCGGGTTCCTGGAAGCGGTCAATGGCGTGGTGCAGCGGCTCAGCCTGCATGACGGTTCGGTGGTCGACGTCACCGTCCCGGCCGGGGCGCGCGACGGCCAGGTGCTGCGCCTGCGCGGCAAGGGTGCCCCGGGCATCGGCGGCGGCCCGGCGGGCGACCTGCTGGTGGAAATCGTGGTGGGCGAACACCGTCATTTCACCCGCCAGGGCGACGACATCCATTTCGACCTGCCGGTCAGCCTGCCGGAAGCGGTGCTCGGCGGTCGCATCGAGGTGCCGACGCCGGCGGGCGCGGTGATGGTCACGGTTCCGAAGGGGTCGAACACCGGCACGGTGCTGCGCCTGCGCGGCCGCGGCGTGAAGCGCGCCGACGGCACGCAGGGCGATGCCTTCGCGACGTTGCGGATCGTGCTGCCGGACGCGGCGGATCCGGCGCTGGAGGCCTTCGCCGAGGGTTGGACGGCCGGGCGCGAGCAGAACCCGCGAGCCGGGCTGGAGGGCTGAATGGTCGATATTCGGGAATGCCTCCTGCAGGCACGGGTCGAACAGGTGGCGCTGGAAGCCTGGATCAAAGCCGGCTGGGTGACGCCGCGCGTGGACGAAGCCGGGCAGCGCTTCACCGAGATCGATATCGCGCGCGTCTGCCTGATCCGCGACCTGCGCGACGATGTCGGCGTCAATGAAGACGGCATCCCCGTCGTTCTCGACCTGCTCGACCAGATCCATGGGCTGCGGCTGGCGCTGCGGCGCATGGCATCCGCGATCGATGGCCTGCCCGGCACGGCGCGGGAGGAGGCCGTTGCCGTGCTGCGCGGCCTGACGGCCGGGCGCCCGGCCCGCTGATCGGCCGTTGACTCCCGCCCGCGGCAGGCGGTCAATCGCCGGAAGGTTGTGAAGAAGGGAAATGTCCATGCCTGACGGTCAAGATTTCCGCCTGCCGTCGTTGCGCGGCAGGGTCAGCGAGGCGGAGTGGGAGGCGCGGGTCGACCTCGCCGCCGCGTATCGGCTGACGGATCTCTACGGGATGTCGGACCTGATCGCGAACCACATCTCGCTGCGTGTGCCGGATGAGGAAGGTGCCTTCCTGATCAATTCCTACGGCATGCTCTATGAGGAGATCACCGCCTCCTCGCTGACCAAGATCGACCTGGACGGCAATGTGCTGCTGCAGCCCGAATTCCCGCCCGGGCTCGGCTACGACGTCAACCGCGCCGGCTTCGTGATCCATGCCGCCGTGCATCGGGCGCGGCCCGACATGCATTGCGTGGCGCATACCCACACCTGGCCCGGCATGGCGATCTCCATGCTGGAATGCGGGTTGCTGCCGGCCAACCAGACCGCGATGCGCTTCGCCCACATCGCCTATCATGACTTCAATGGCGTCGTGCTGGACCTGTCGGAGCAGGAGCGCCTGGTGCGCGACCTCGGCGACAGCAAGGCGATGATCCTGCGCAACCACGGCCTGCTGACCTGCGGCGCCACGGTGCAGGAGGCCTGGAACGACATGCACCGGCTGGAACTGTCCTGCAAGGCGCAGCTCGCCGCCATGGCGACCGGCGCCAAGCTGATCGAGATACCGGCGGACGTGGTCGAAAAGACCTATATGAACTACCAGCCGCAGGTCCGGCGCCCCTTCGGCAAGAAGGACTGGCCCGCGATGCTGCGCAAGCTCGACAAGATCGACCCGTCCTACCGCACCTGACGTCGCCATATGGGGCGCTGCGCGGGCGAGCCCCGCGCAGCGCAGCCCTCATACCGCGTCGAGGGCCTGGGCCAGGTCGGAGATCAGGTCCTCCACATTCTCGATGCCGATCGAGATGCGGATCAGCGCGTCGGTCAGGCCGATCTCCTCCCGCAATGCGCGCGGGACGCCGGAATGGGTCATCGAGGCGGGGTGGGAGATCAGGGTCTCGGTGCCGCCCAGGCTGACGGCCAGCTTCATGATCTGCAGCCGGTCGAGGAGCGCGAAGGCTTCCGCCTCGCCGCCCTTCACATCGAAGGAGAAGGTCGAGCCCGGCTGGCTGCATTGCCGGTCGAAGACCGGCTTGCGCGGATCATCGGCCGCCAGCGCGCCGAGATAGTGCAGGCGCGCGATCTTCGGATGCGCGGCGAGATAGTCGGCCACCTTGCGGGCATTCTCGTTCGAGCGGCTGGCGCGGATATCCAGCGTCTCCAGCGACCGCATCAGCATCCAGCAGGAATTCGGGTCGAGCTGGGTGCCGAGCGAGGAGCGCCAGCCCTGGATCTGCCGCACCAGCGCGGCCGCGCCGCTGATGCAGCCGCCGACCAGGTCGCTATGGCCGCCGACATATTTGGTCAGCGACAGCAGGGAGATGTCGGCGCCATGCCGCAGCGGCTTCTGGAACATCGGCCCGAGCATGGTGTTGTCGACCACCACCGGCGGCCGGTGGCCCTGGCTGCGGCCCAGTTCCTCCGCGATGGCGGCGCAGGCGGCGAGGTCCACCAGGCCATTGGTCGGGTTCGCCGGCGTCTCGCACAGGATCATGCCGACGCGGCCCTTCGCCGCGGCGGCCGCCGCCGCCACGCGCATGCCGGCGGCATCGGTGCCGTCGGTGAAACCGAAGGCGGAGACGCCGAAGGCGGCCATCTGGTTCAGCAACAGCGTCTCCGTCCCGCCATAGAGCGGACGGCCGTGCAGGACGGTGTCGCCGGGCCTGAGCAGCGCGAAGCAGGTGGTCGCGATCGCGGCCATGCCGCTGGCGAAGACGGCGGAGCGCTCCGCCTCCTCCCAGATCGCCAGCCGATCCTCCAGGATCTCCATGTTCGGATTGTTGAAGCGCGAATAGACCAGCCCGGCCTTCTCGCCCGGCCGCAGCGGGCGGCGGCCGGAGGTCAGGTCGAAGAAGTCCTTGCCCTGCTGCGCATTCTCGAAGACGAAGGTCGAGGTCAGGAAGATCGGCGGCTTCAGCGATCCTTCCGAAAGCCCGGGCGCATAGCCATAGCCCATCATCAGGGTTTCCGGATGCAGCCGGCGATTGGCGATGCGGTCCTTGTGGTAGTCGTTGCTGGCCATCCGCCTGCCTCCCGGTGAAACCGGGTGAGCATCGCATGGGCGGTCAGGTCGGCCCGACGGGAATCCGCCGGGAGACATCACATCGCGAAGACGCCCTGGCCGACGGCGATGCCGGGCCGCGTCAGTCGTCCTCTGCCTCCGCCGCTTCCGCGCGCCGCGCGGCGCGGACCTCCTCATCGGCATCGGCCGCGTACCATTCCCGCACCACATCCTCGGCATAGAGGCCGAGATTCATGCCGGCGATCTCGGCACCGCCGAATTCATGGTCGTAATGCAGCACCGGCGAGATGGCGCAGCCAAGGTCGATCACGGTGTAATTGCCGCAGCCATCCTCGCCCACCGCCAGCCAGTCGGCGGGCCAGCCGGCTTCCCCGCCAAGCCAGGTCGCCTCCGGCTCCGCGCGGACCTGCTGGTTCAGCGCCAGCACCGAAGCGGGATCGATCGCCAGTTCCATCACCTCGAAATCCGCCGAACGGGCGGCGATCTCACGGAGCGCCGGCGGCGGATTGCGCAGGAAGGCCGTGTAGTAGCCGGGCAGGCGATGACCGATGGCCGCCTCGATGGCGAGCAGTTCGGGCTCCAGCCCCGGGGTCGGCGTAAAGGGCGGCCGCAGTACCGGATCGCGCACCGGCCGTACGCCAAGCCGCACCGGGCCGATCGGCGCCATATCGCCGCCGGGGCTGCGCTGCCGCTGCGGTTCCCCGAAATCATCCAGTTCCCAGGGATCGCCGAAGCAGAGGCCGCTCAGCCCGGCGGCCTGCACCCGCGCCGCCAGCGCCTCCGTCGCGATGACGACATCCGGCTTCTCCTCGGCCCAGAACAGGTCCGCCGGCGCCGCGACATCGCGCGCCAGGACGAAGCGGCTGACCGAGGTGACGGTGGTCTGGCCGCCATCGGCATCGGGAAAGCTGAAGCTCTCGGTCCGCGACAGTGCGGCATCCATCGCCGGCGCCGAGACGAGCAGCCGCATCAGGCAATAGCCCTTGGCCGCGGCCGCCGGGTCATGCGCGAAGAGGGTGATCGGGCGGAACTGCGCCACTTCCGGCGACAGGTCGAGCGCCGCGCGCAGCGCCGCCGAGACGATGAAATGCCGGGCCAGGCTGCGGCCATCCCAAAGGTCCGACAGGGGCCCCGTCAGGCACCAGCTCTCCGGCGGATGATCCTGCGGCAGCGGCATGCGGTCGCGCTCGAGCGGAGGAACCGGCGGGTTGAAATCCGCCGGGTGATGGATATCCACCACCTGGTTCATCCAGCTATGGAAACTCCGCGCCGCGCGCTGCGCAGGACATTCGCCGAACAGCCACATGCGTTCTCTCTCCCGGCAGGCCCGGCGGAGGCATGGCGCGTCCGGTCAGGCGGCGGCTGCCCTTGTACCGCCGGCGGCGCTGGCGCGGTTTGACATCTGCAAGACCGCGCCGGGCGCGCCAAGCTGCGACGAGGCGCGCCCCGCCCATGTCAGGCGAGACGGCGATCGAGCCAGTCGCGGAAGCGGTACCAGGTGCCGACGGCGGGCAGGAACCAGGGGTTGCCTTCGTAGAAGGGCCGGGTCGGGAAATCGAGGCCATCGAAGGACGGCACGCGATTGGCCTGGCCCAGGATCTTCTTGCCGATCTCGGCCCCCAGATAGGACAGGATGGCGACGCCGGAGCCATTGCAGCCGAGTGCGTAATGCAGCCCTTTCTCGGTCTGCCCCATATGCGGCAGGTGGTCGAAGGCGAAGGCGACATTGCCGGTCCAGGCATGCGTGACGCGGACGCCCTTCAGCTGCGGCCAGCGCTGCAGCATCATGGCGTGCAGCAGCGGCGCCGACACCTCCGGCGTCACCTGGGTGAAACGGGCGCGGCCGCCGAACAGCACCCGCGTCCCATCCGGCGACATGCGGTAGTAGCAGAGCACGCGGCGGCTATCGGCCAGGGTCCGCCGCTTCGGGATCAGGCTGGCGGCCAGGGCGGGGTCCAGCGTCTCGGTGGCGATGATGTGGGACGCGACCGGGATCAGGCGCCG
>DASYDR010000220.1:0-21043 GCA_036499545.1 Roseomonas sp.
GAGGATCTCGCGAAGAAGATCGAAGAGCCGTTCTGAAGCCGGCGCCTATCAGGAACCACGACCATGCGTCACGGAATTGCCGGGCGGAAGCTCAGCGTCACCTCCTCCCACCGGGCCGCCATGTTCCGCAACATGGCGACCTCGCTGCTCAAGCATGAGCAGATCACGACCACGCTGCCGAAGGCCAAGGAACTGCGCCCTTACGTCGAGCGGATCATCACGCTCGGCAAGCGTGGCGGCCTGCATGCACGCCGCCAGGCCTATGCGCAGCTGATGGACGAGACGGTGGTCGCGAAGCTCTTCAGCGAGATCGCGGATCGCTACAAGACCCGCGCCGGTGGCTATACCCGCGTGCTGAAGGCCGGCATCCGCTACGGCGATGCCGCCGACATGGCGATCATCGAACTGGTCGAGCGCAATGTCGCCGCCAAGGGCCTGGACAGCGGCCCGAAGCCGGAAGTGGCCGAGGAGCAGGAGGAGGGCTGAAGCCCTTCGCCGACAGGATCTGTGAAAGGGCGGCAGGCGGAAGCCTGCCGCCCTTTTCCGTTCAGTCCCGGCCGATCGGCAGGAAGGCGCTGTCCTCGATCATGCCGGCGCGCGGCATCAGGCCGTGGTCGCGCGGCAGGAACCAGCGGATGAAGCGCATCTCGGTATCGAAGGCGGCCTGATCGCCGCGCAATTCCTCCAGGCTGATATTCACCATCAGATTCCGGCGCGGCTGCAGCCCTTCCATGTCGACGAAGGCGATGCCGGGCCGCCAGCCCGATCCTTCGGCCACCCGCCCCATCAGATAGGCACCGAGCGCCCGCCGGGCGCGGGCGGGGAAGTACGATTCGCTGGGGCTGCCGGTCAGCATCCGGGCACCGGCCGCCACCTGGATCTGCCGGTTCTGACCATGGCTCGGCCCGTCCTGGGGATCGCCGTTGAAATTGCCGAACAGGTCGAAGGCCAGCAGGTCGCCGAAAGTGAAGACCCATTCGGGTGTCGTGGTGTCGCCACCGAGGATCACCGCCCCCTGGCCGGCATCCAGGATGGCATCCAGGCTGGCGCGCAAGGTGGTGGCCTGGCCGCCGCGTCCGGGCGGCAGGTCGAGATTGCGATAGGGGAAGCCGTCCGGCCCGCGATGGAAGGCGGGCTCGACGGCGGCCAGCGGTGCGTCCGGGACCGCGGCGTAGAAGCGTTCGATCCAGCGCGGGTCGCGCCCGACGCGGGGCGTCCGGAACAGTGCCGCCAGTGCAGCCGGCTGCGATGGCGGCGCCGGTGCCGCGGGCGGCGGCGTTCCGGCACCTCCGAACAGGCGTGACCAGATGCTCACCTCACCCTCCGCATCGCGATCGTCCGCGGAGTGGTAAGGGATATTCATTTCGTGGGCAAACAGGCCCGTTCAGCGGCCGCCGACCTGCCCGGCCCGCAGCGTGTCGAAGCCCCGCATCGCTTCGCCCACCGCCGCCGGCCAGGCATTGGGATTGGGCGGCACCGCCAGCCGGGTGCGGTTGTCGCGCAGCAGCAGGATGAAGACGCGCTCCTCCTCGATATCCTGGGCCAGGAAAATGCCGCCTGCCGCGCAGCCCTCGGCGCCACAGCCCCAGCCATAGACATAGCGGTTCTCCATGACCGCCAGCCCTGGCCCCGGGTCCCGCAGCCGGCGGGACACTTCGCCGCGCAGGCCGCCGGTTGCGGTATGCACCAGCGACGCCACACCCTCATGCTGCGCCAGGGCCAGCACCGGCTGCCCCGCCAGCGCGCGCGCATCGCCTTCCGCAGTCGCGGGGAATGCCAGCAACGCCAGCGCCAGGATCCATCTCATCATGCCCGCCACTCCTTCAGCGGCCGGCGCCTCCAGCCAGCGGCTCCGTGGCATAGGCGCCGGGCCAGGTCGTCGCAACCGCCAGAATCGGGGCCGGCGGGACCCGCCGCGGCGGCACCTGGCGCCAGGCCAGCACCATCAGCACCCGGTGCACCGCTTCCCGGTCATGCCGACCGGCTTTCCAGCCGCCAGAGCCAGAAGCCGGCCAGGACGATCACCGCCGCGCCGACCGCGACGCCGGGCCCTGGTACGTCGCCGAAGGCCAGCCAGCCGAACAGCGCCGCCCAGAGGATGAAGCTGTACTGCCACGGCACCACGATGGAGGCGGGCGCCAGCCGCAAGGACCGCGTCACCGCGACATGGGCCAGCGTCGCGGCGATACCCAGGCCGAACAGCAGCGCCACGTCCAGCAGCCCGGGCGGCACCCAGCCGAAGGGCAGCAGCACCAGCCCGAGCAGCAGCCCGCCGCCCATCTGGAAGGCGACCAGCTGCGTGTCGCGCGCCGCCCGCAGCGACCGGGTGCAGACCACGAACAGCGCGTAGAACAGCGCGCCGACCAGGGCGATCAGCACCGGCAGCGGGCGCGCGCCGAGCCCCGGGCCCATCGCCAGCAGCACGCCGGCGAAGCCGAGCGCCACCGCCGCGAAGCGCTTCGCCTCCACCTTCTCCCGCAGCACGGCCGCCGAGATCAGCGTGACGAAGACCGGCGCGGCCATCCAATAGGTCATCGCATCCGCCAGCGGCATCATGGAGACCGCCCAGTAGAAGCTCGCGACCTCAGCCGTGCCGAACGCCACGCGCAGCAGCTGCAGCCGTGGCCGCGGCACCTCCAGCAGCCGCACCAGCCCGTCCCGCACCAGGAAGGGGGAGAGTAGCGCCAGCGCGGCGAGGCTGCGCAGCACCAGCACCTGGCCGACCGAGAAGGTCGCGACCAGCCATTTGCCGAGCGTGTCGTTGAGGGAGAACAGCAGCACGCCCGCCAGCATCAGCAGGATGCCGGCGGCATGGCCACCAGGTCTGGTCATCGCCAACTCTCAATCGATGCGGATATTCGCGTCCCGCACCAGCGCCGCCATCTCCGTCCGGCCATCGCCGACGAAACGCGCGAATTCCGCGGGCCGGCTGCCGACCGGGATGCAGCCGATCTGCACCAGCCGTTCCCGCACATGTGCCTCGGCGAGTGCCGCGACCATCGCATCCGACAGGGCCTGCACATGCGCGGCCGGCGCCGCGGCCGGCGCGAAGAGCCCGGCCCATTCATTGGACTCGAAGCCCGGATAGCCCTGCTCCGCGATGGTCGGCACGGTTGGCCGACTGCCGACGCGCTCCGGCGTCGCGACCGCCAGGAAGCGGCCGCGCCCGCCATCCACCACCGGCCCCGCGGAGACCAGTGTCGTGAACACCGCGTCCACATTGCCCGCCGCCAGATCCTGCGCGGCCGCGGCGCCGCCGCGATAAGGGACATGCACGACATCGATGCCCGCGCGGCGCGCGAAGGCGATCAGGCCGAGATGCCCCGCCGTCGCATTACCCTGGGTGCCCACCGTGAGCGTCCCCGGCCGCGCCTTCGCCGCCGCCACGAATTCCTGCAGCGTGCGCGCCGGGAAATCGTTCTTCACAGCGACCGCGGACGGGAACAGCACCACCAGCCCGACCGGTGCGAAGGCCGTCGTGTAATCGAAGGGCAGCCCGCGCAGCAGCGACGGGTTCACGATATGGGACGACGCATCCCAGAGCAGGGTGTGCCCATCCGTCGCCCGCGCCACCTCCGCGCCGCCCAGTGAGCCGGAGGCGCCGGTGCGGTTCTCCACCAGCAGCGACTGGCCGAGCCGTTCCGCCATGCGCGGCGTCACCACCCGCGCGGCGCTGTCGGCGGCGCCGCCGGCGGTGAAGGGTACGATCACCCGGATGGAGCGGTTGGGCCAGGCGCCCTGCGCAGGTGCCGCGCCGGCAGGCAGGGCCAGGGCCAGCGCGCCGAGCGCCCGGCGGGACAGATGGTGCATGGCGATCTCCCGGTTCGCGGCGCCTCCGAATGGTCCCGGGCACAGGCGCGCGTCAAGCGCCCGCGTTGCCCCATGCGCCGGCATCGGCCATCGTCCGCCACGGAACGCGGGGCCAGGATGCTCCGTGCCGGAGGAACCCGCCATGAAGCGCCGCACGCTGCTGCCCATGCTCGCCGCCACACCGCTGTTGCCGCATCTGGCGCAGGCCCAGACCCAGGCCCCGGCGCGGTGGAGTCCCGATCGGCCGGTGCGCTTCATCGTCGGCTTCGCGCCGGGCGGCAGCACCGACGTCACCGCCCGCGTCGTCGCGCAGGGCCTCAGCGCCGGGCTCGGGCAGCAGGTGGTGGTGGAGAACCGCACCGGCGCCGCCGGCAATATCGCGACCGAATTCGTCGCCCGCAGCGCGCCGGATGGCCACACGCTGATCGTCGCCTCGGTCGGCTCGCAGGTGACCAATGCCCAGCTCTACCGCAATCTCCCCTTCGATCCGGTGCGGGATTTCGCACCTGTCACCCTGATGGTGCTGAGTGCCGCGCTGCTGGTGGTGCGCAAGGACCTGCCGGTGAACAGCGTCGCCGACCTCATCGCCCATGCCCGCGCCAATCCGGAGGCGCTCAACTGCGGCACCGCCGGTCCCGGCAGTACCCAGCATTTCGCCGCCGCGCTGTTCGAGAATCGCGCCGGCATCCGCTTCACCCAGGTCTCCTATCGCGGCGGTGCGCCGGCCATGCAGGATCTCGTCACCGGGCGGCTCGACGTGATGTTCACCCCGGTGGTGGAAGCGATGGAGCAGGTGCGCGCCGGCCAGGTGAAGGCGCTCGGCGTCACCGCCACGCGCCGCTCCGCGGCGCTGCCCGATGTCGCGCCGATCGCGGAGGCGCTGCCGGGCTATGAGTTCAACAGCTGGCTCGGCCTCTTCGCGCCCGCCAGCACGCCGCGCCCGGCGATCGAGCGGCTGTCGCGCGAAGTCGCCACCGCGATGCGCCAGCCGGGGACCGGTGCGCGGCTCGAGCAACTCGGCTATCAGCCGGTCGGCAGCACGCCGGAGGAATTCGGCAGCTTCTTCATGGCGGAGATTCCGCGCGTGGCGGAGCTGGTGCGCATCACCGGCGCGACGGCGGAGTGAATGTCGGCACTTGCGATGGCGCCGCCGGCACCTGTATCGCCTGTCATTATTGGTTTGAGGTCGGATTGTTGACACTCCCCTGGCCTGAGTGACAGGGTCCGCCGGCAGGATGCCGCCGCCATGCAGGGCGGCACCGCGGAGGACGTGCTGCCGCCATGCCCCATTTCACCCGCCGCCACGGGCTCGGTCTCGCCGGCGCCCTGGCATTGCCGCGCATCGCCCGGGCGCAGGACCAGGACTTCCCGACCCGCCCGGTGCGGATCATCGTGCCGACGCCCGCCGGGGGGCCGGCCGATGCCGTGGCACGGCTGCTCGCCCCCGGCTTCGCCGAGGGCTGGCCCTACGCGGCGATCGTGGACAACCGCCCGGGCGCCAGCGGCGTCGTCGGGTCCCAGTTCGTCGCGCGATCGGCGCCGGATGGGCACACGCTGCTGGTGAATGCCAGCATGCACGCCATCATCCCGAGTGTGATGCCGAACCTGCCCTATCATCCGCTCAATGACTTCACGCCGCTCGCGCTGCTCTCGACCGGCCCCTACGTGCTGGTGGTCCATCCGTCGCTGCCGGTCACGACGCTGGCCGAACTCATCGCGCTCGCGAAGGCGCGGCCGGGGCAGCTCAACTACGCCTCGCCCGGCAATGGCACCGGCAACCACCTGGCGACGGAACTCTTCAAGGCTCAGGCCGGCATCGATATGGTGCATGTGCCTTACGCCGGCGCCGCGCCCGCGACCACCAGCCTGGTCGGCGGCCAAGTGCCGATGATGCTGAACAACATGATCTCCGCCATGCCGCATATCCAGAGCGGCAGGCTGCGCGCCCTGGCCGTGACCAGCCTGCGCCGCGCACCGACGCTGCCGGACGTCCCGACCTTCGCGGAGACGCTGCCGGGCTTCGAGGCGATCACCTGGTACGGCATGCTCGGCCCCGCCGGGATGCCGCCGGCGCTCACGGCCCTGCTGAACCGCCGCGCGAACGCGGTGATGACCAACGCCACGGTGCGGGAGCGGTTGACCATGCTCGGTGTCGAGGCGACACCGTCCACGCCGGAAGAATTCGGCCGCTTCATCGCGAGCGAAATGGAGAAATGGGCACGTGTCGCCCAAGCCTCCGGCGCCCGCGTCGACTAGCAGCGCCTCGACTGGCCGTGCCTCGACTAGCAAGGAAATTGCCCATGTCCCCGATCCTTTCCCGGCGCCATCTCCTGGGCGGCGCCGCCGCGCTCGCGGCCCTGCCGCGCGGTGCCGCGGCGCAGTCGCGCTGGCCCACGCGCCCGGTGCGGCTGATCGTCGCCTCCGCCCCCGGCGGTCCTTCCGATGTCTGCGGCCGCGTGCTGGCCGAACGGCTGAACGCCGCCTGGGGCCAGGGCGTGGTGGTGGAGAACCGCGCCGGTGCCGGCGGCAATATCGGGGCCGACGTCGTCGCGAAGGCCGCGCCGGATGGGTACACGCTGCTGGTCGCCGCATCTTCCATCATCGCGGCGCCTTTCCTGGTGCCGCACCTCAGCTACGATCCGATGCGCGACTTCGCGCCGATCGCGGAGGTCGTCGACTACCCGATGGTGGTGCTCGCGCATCCCTCCGTGGCCGCGCACAACATGCAGGAACTCGTGGCGCTGGCGCGGCAGCATCCGGGCGAGATCACCTACAGTTCGGCCGGCGTCGGCAACACGAGCCACCTGGCCCCCGCGCTCTTCGCCAGGCGCGCCGGCGTCGAGATGACGCATGTGCCCTTCTCTGGCGCCGCGCCGTCGCAGACGGCGCTGATCGCGGGCCAGGTGTCGATCAGCTTCAACAATCCGATGCAGGCGCTGTCCGGCATCCGCGCCGGCCAGTACCGCGCACTCGGCGTCACCGGCACGCAGCGCTGGCGTGACCTGCCCGACGTGCCGACCGTCGCCGAGCAGGGCTTCCCCGATTATGCGGCGATCTCCTGGATCGGCTTCCTCGCCCCGGTCGCGACGCCGGCGGCGATCGCCGCGCAGATCGAGCGCGACACGCTGGCGGCGCTGCGCGACGAAGGCGCGCGGAGCCGGCTGCTGAATGCCGGCTTCGAAGTGCAGGCCCGCGGCCGCACCGAGTTCCGCCAGGTGATGGAGGCCGATACCACCCTCTGGGGTGGCTTCATCCGCGACGCCAATATCCGGATGGACTGACCGCGCCCACGACAGGCGGGAGAGCACGAGAGGGCAGCGCCCTCTCGCATTCTCGACACTTACGCGCCCAGGCTCCAGCGCCCGCGCTCCACGGTCGAGAAGAAATCCTGCACCGCGCGGTTGAAGGCGGCCGGCTCTTCCAGATTGATCGCGTGCCCGGTGCGCGGCTGCATCCAGAGCCCGGCATTGGGCAGGGTGCGCTTGAGGAAGATGGTCGGCTCGATGCAGGGGCCATCCTCGTCGCCAACCGCCAGCAGCGTCGGCACCCGCATCGCTTTCAGCTGCTCCTCCCAGGCGTAGACCGGGTCGCGCGCGCCCTGGTAGTTGCGCATGGTCAGGGCCGAGCCTTCCGCCGAATGCTCGCGCAGGTGCTGCACGAATTCCTCCCAGCCGCGCGGATCCTTCTTCAGGAGCTGGATGCGGGTCGGGCTGCGCCCCTGTTCGACGGCAAGCGCTTCCCAGCCCTGCGTCCGGATCTGTTCCGCGCGCGCCGCCTGCTCGGCGCGAAAGGCGTCGAGTTCGGTGAGGTTCGATCCGCTGCCGACACCGGCGACCACCAGCGCCGTCGCCATCCCGGGATGGCGGATACCGAAGAGCAGCGTCGCGAACGCTCCCATCGAAAGCCCGACGATATGGGCGCGCGGGATCGCGAGGTGACGCATCACCGCCGCGATGTCGGCGGCCGCGAAATCCTGTCCATAGAGCCTGGCTTCGGCGGGCACGTCGGAAGGGGTGTAGCCGCGCGCGGCGAAGGTGATGCAGCGGTATTCGCGGGAGAAGAAGCGCACCTGCGTCTCCCATTCGCGATGATCGGCCCCGTATTCGTGCACGAAGACGATCGGATGACCCGTCCCCGTCTCCTCATAGTACAGGCGCGCGCCTTCGGCGGTGGCGTGGGGCATCGGTTCCTCCCGGAGCGTGATGATGTGCGGCTGGCGGTTCAGTTCAGGCTGATGTTGGCCGTCCGGATCACCTCTGCAAAGCGGGCACCTTCATCCGCGACCAGGGAGGTGAATTCGGCGGCGCCGGTCGCGACCACCAGGATGCCGGCGTCGTGCAGCCGCTGGCGGATCTGCGGCTGGCGGGCACCGTTGCGGAAGGCGTCGCCCAGCCGGTCGCGGATCGGCGCCGGCACCGCGGCCGGGCAGGCAAGGCCGAAATCGGAACTTGCCGGGACGTCGCCGAAGCCGGCTTCGGCCAGGGTCGGGACTTCGGGCAGCCATTCGACCCGCTCGCGATAGCCGACCGCGAGCGCCTTGAGCCGGCCCTCGCGCAGGAAGGGCAGCGCGTCCATGATGGTCGGGAACATGGTCTGCACCCGCCCGGCCAGCAGGTCGGTCATCGCCGGGCCGTTGCCGCGATACGGCACATGCACCAGGTCGATGCCGGCCCGCCGCTTGATCATCTCCGTGCTGAGATGCAGCGTCGATCCGATGCCGCTGGTCGCATAGGACCATTGCCCGGGACGTTTCCGCGCTTCCTCGATGAATTCGCCCAGGCTGCTCACGGGCAGCGATCCCGGCACGGCGAAGATCAGCGGCGCCACGGTCAGCCGTGACAGCGGCGCGAAGTCACTCATGTGGAAGGGCACGCCCGGATTCAGCAACGGCACCACCGGCCAGCTCGATCCGGTGATCATCAGCGTATGGCCGTCGGGCGCGGCGCGCGCGGTCTCGATGATGGCGATCGTGCCGGTGCCGCCGCTGCGGTTGTCGACGATGACCGGCGCGCCGATCGCCTCCGATGCCAGCGGCGCGACCAGTCGCGCCACCATGTCCATCGGGCCGCCGGCCGGGAATGGCACGATCAGGCGCACCGGGCGGCTCGGCCAGGTATCCCCCGCCCAGGCGAGGCGCGGCAGGGCGATGCCGGCGGCGGCGAGCAGCGCCTGCCGCCGTGTGGATGTGAATGGCATTGCTTGTTTTCTCCCCCCTGCCGCGCGCGTCACTCCAGGCTGGTCATGCCGGTGCGCCGGATCACCTCGGAGAACAGGTGGATGTCACGCTCGATCAGGGCCGCGAATTCCGGGCCGGTGCTGCCGACCGGGATCATGCCGAGCCGCTCCAGCCGGTCGCGCATCGGCGCGGCGGCCAGCGCGGCGCGCGCGGCGTCGCCCAGGCGCTGCTGCACCGCCGCCGGCGTCGCGCGCGGCACCAGCAGGCCGAAGGCGCTTTCCGAGACGATGTCGTGCAGCCCGCATTCCGCCAGGGTGGGGACCTCCGGCAGCCAGCGCAGCCGCTCGGTATGGACCGCGGCCAGCGCCTTCAGCCGGTTGTCCCGGATGAAGCCGAGCGCATCGGGCAAGGTGCTGAACATGCAGTGCACGCGGCCCGGCAACAGATCGGCCATCGCCGCCGCCCCGCCGCGATAGGGCACATGCGTCAGGTCGATCCCGGCCTGGATGTTCAGCAGCTCACCCGCAAAATGGTTCGAGGTGCCGACCCCGAAGGAGGCGTAGGACAGCTGCCCCGGCCGCGCTTTCGCATAGGCGACGAAATCCTGCATGGTCGTGACCGGCAGCGAGGTCGGCACCACGAAGACATGGGGAATGACCGCCAGCCGCGACAGCGGCGCGAAATCTTCCATGCGGTAAGGGGCGTCGCGCTGCAGCAGCGGCATCACCGGCAGGTTCACGCCGGCGACCAGCGCCGTGTAGCCATCCGGCGCGGCGCGGGCGACCTCCGCGCTGCCGATGCCGCCGCCGGCGCCGGTGCGGTTGTCGACCACGATGCTCTGCCCGAGATCGGCCGCCATCGCCGTCGCCAGCAGGCGTGCCAGCGCATCCAGCGGCCCGCCGGCGCCGAAGGGGGCCACGAAGCGGATCGGCCGTTCCGGCCAGGCGGCCAGCGCCGGCCGGGCGAGTGCCGCCAGGATGGCGGCGCCCAGCAGCCCGCGGCGGGGCAGGGTGGTGTTCATCGCGCGGGCTGGATCGGCATGCGGTAGAAGCGGATCGCGTTGCGGTGGAAGAATTTCTCCAGCGTCTCGATGGGCGCCGCCGCTAGCGCGGTGCGCATCACGTCCATGATGCCGCGGAAATCGGTGCTGAGGCTCGCGACCGGCAGGTTGGACGCGAAGATGATGCGATCGGGCCCGAAGATCGCTGCTGCTTCGCGGATCACGCGGATATTGCTCGGGATATCCCATCTGCCATGCGGCAGCCCGAGCTCGGAGATCTTGATGACGACGTTCGGGCAATCGGCCAGCGCTTCCAGCCCGCGCCGCCAGATCGTGAGCCCGTCCTCGGACCGGTCGAGCGGCAGGCCGGCATGGTTCACCACCATCGGGATGCCGGGGAAGCTGCGCGCCACCTCCGCGCCTTCCACCAGGTGCCAATAGGGGATGCGCATGTCCCAGGACATGCCGTGCTTCTCCAGCAGCGCGAAGTTCCGCCGCCAGTGATCATCCTGCATGGTCCCGGGCGCACCGGCGACCGAGGCGTTGGGACCGGAGGAGGTGACGGGGCGGGAGCGGACGCCGCGCATCAGCGGCGACCGTGCATGGCCGGCAAGCACCTCCGCGCAATCGGGCTGGGTGAAGATCACATGCCCGACCACGACGGTGGGCAGGCCGTATTGCGCATGCAGCGTCTCGAGCCAGGCGGTCTCCGCCACCTGTTCGTGCAGGGCGCGGCCGCCCTGGATATGCACGGTGCCGATGATGTCGAAGCCGGCGAGGTCGGCGGCGAGATCCGGCGGCATGTAGTCGCGGCAGATCTTGCGGTAGTCGCCCAGGAAGAAATGCGGGTCGTACTGGTCCTGCTTGGTCGGGTAGCTGCCGGGCAGCGTCAGGTCCCAGAGATGGTGGTGCGCGTCGATGATCGGCACCGCGAAGCTCGAGCGGTCCTTCAGGGTCGCGAAGATGCTCATGGCGCGGTCCCCGGATGCGATGCACGTGCGATCATGTCGTTCTCTCCCTCCCGGGAGAGTGGCAGCCAGGCCCCGGATTGCCAACACTGGCTTTTGAGTCATCGGCTGAGATTTCTGGCTATAAAGGCGCCAGGTGACGGGTGGGTTACGCCGGATGCGGAAAAGATTGTTGGCAATCGAGGCCGGCCAGGCCCTCGCGACCCCGGTGGAGACCGAGCTGGAGGGGTTGATCCTCCGCGGCGAACTCGCTCCCGGCGAGCATATCAACGAATTGGCGCTGGCCCGCCGCTTCGGCGTCAGCCGCGGCCCGGTGCGGGAAGCGGCGCGGGCGCTGGAGCGCATGGGCCTCGTCACCGTCATCCTGAACCGCGGCGCCTTTGTGCGCGAGCTCAGCATCGACGAGGCACTGGCGATCTACGATCTCAACGCGGTGCTGATCGGCTTCGCCGCCGGCCGCCTCGCCGCGCAGATCACCGCCGACCAGGCGCTGGAGCTGCAGACGCTGGTCGCCGACATGGAGACCATGGCGCGGGACGGGCGCAACGATGCCTTCTTCGATCTCAACGTGCGCTTCCACAAGCGCCAGCTCAGCTTCGCCGGCAATGCGCCGGCCGAAGCGGTCTATCTCACCTATACCCGCAAGCTGCTGCTGCTGCGGCGGCGGTCCTTCGATGTCGGCCCGCATATGCTGGCGGCGAACGCCGAGCACCGCGCGCTGCTGGACGCGATCCTGGCCGGCGATGTGGAGCAGGCGCGCCGGCTGGGCGAGCGGCACAGCCTGTCCGGTCGCGCCCGCTTCCTGAAGGCGATCGCCTACGAAGCCGCCTGATACCTGGCGGAGAAAGTTTTGACTTTCGGAGCCGGGGATCAGGCGCGCAGGGTTGGTGTGGCGGCTGCGCGCGAAACAAAGACTCATGCCGGCCGCATGACCTCGATCGAAGGTCAATACATCATGCGGCCGGTATGAGCGCTCCGCCGCAGCGCTTCGGACACCGCATCCCGGATCACCCGCGCCACCCCTTCCAGCACCGCCATGCGCGGGAAGGACGCACGGGCGATGATGGACACGTCCCGCCGCGCGCCCCCGGCCAGCGGCCGCAGCACGACATCCAGCCCCTTCACCGCCCCGGCCGCCAGGCCGGGAACCAGCGTGGTGCCATAGCCCGCGGCGACCATGTGGATCAGCGTCTGCAGCCCGGCGGCGCGGAAGGTCTCCGCATTCGGCCCGGTGCGGCCGCAGGCGGCGATGGCTTGGCCGCGCAGGCAATGCCCGTCGGCCAGCACCAGCAGGTCGTTGTTCAGTGCCTCCTCCCGCACCTGGTCCTCCCGCGCCAGCGGATGCCCAGGGGGCAGCGCGGCCAGGAAGGGTTCGACGAAAAGCGGGATGGCCGTGAAATTCCCCTCCGGCGCATCGGTCGCGATCAGCGCTGCGTCGATCTGGCGTTGCCGCAGCCGCTCCAGCAGCCCTTCGGTCACATCCTCCCAGGGGTCGATGGTCAGCGCCGGGAAGGCCTGCCGCAGCGGCGCGAAGGCGAGCGGCATCAGGTAGGGGCCAAGCGTCGGGATCACGCCGAGCCGAAGCGGCCCGGAGAAGGGATCGCGCGCCGCCTGCGCGATCGCCACCATGCCATCCGCCGCTTCCAGCGCGCGCCGGGCCTCGGCCAAGATCGCCTGGCCGACTTCGGTCGGCTGCACCCATTTCTTGGTGCGCTCGAACAGCACGACCCCCAGCGTCTCCTCGAGCTTCTTCACCTGGGTCGACAAGGTCGGCTGGCTGATATGGCAGGCTTCGGCGGCGCGGCCGAAATGGCGGTGCTCCGCGACCGCGAGGATATACTGCAGGTCGCGCAGATTCATGGCCGCTCCGGACTTGCGCCGCCGGTGCGGGCGGCGTCATCATCGCTTCGCTCAATCGTATCAGTCGGAACTATCAAATAGAACCTAGGATGAGCGCCGCCTAGCCTTCCCCCATCGAAGCCAGCCAGGGAGCAAAGCCCGATGACGGAACGCCTAACGACCGGCATGCCGCCCCGGACCCCGCGGCGCGCCCGGCACGGCTTCGCACCCAGGATCTGAGCCGCCGACGGCAACCCAGGCCCGCACGGCAACAATTCCCGGAATTCGCCGCCCCTCCATGCGGAGCGGCCGGCTGACGTCACGCAACAGGATCGGAGGGACTGATGGACACACATACTGGCGACAGCGCGGGCAAGTGCCCGGTCGTGCATACGGCCGTGGGCGTCAGGTCCAACCGGGACTGGTGGCCGAACCACCTCAACCTGAAGATCCTGCACCAGCATTCATCCCTGTCCGATCCGATGGGCCAGGGCTTCGACTACGCGGAAGAGTTCAAGAGCCTCGATCTGGCCGCGGTGAAGCAGGATCTTCACGCGCTGATGACCGATTCGCAGGATTGGTGGCCGGCCGATTTCGGCCATTACGGGCCGCTTTTCGTCCGCATGGCCTGGCACAGCGCCGGCACCTATCGCGTCGGTGACGGCCGTGGCGGCGCCGGGGCCGGACAGCAGCGTTTCGCGCCGCTCAACAGCTGGCCGGACAATGTCAGCCTCGACAAGGCGCGCCGGCTGCTGTGGCCGATCAAGCAGAAATATGGCCGCAGGATCTCCTGGGCCGACCTGATCATCCTCACCGGCAACGTCGCCCTGGAATCGATGGGCTTCAAGACCTTCGGCTTCGCCGGCGGCCGTCCGGATGTCTGGGAACCGGAAGAGGCGGTCTATTGGGGGTCCGAGACCACCTGGCTCGGCGGTGACAAGCGCTACTCCGGCGAACGGGATCTCGAGAATCCGCTGGGCGCCGTGCAGATGGGCCTGATCTACGTCAATCCGGAAGGGCCGGACGGCAATCCCGATCCGATCGCGTCGGCCAGGGACATTCGCGAAACCTTCGCGCGCATGGCGATGGATGATGAGGAAACCGTCGCCCTGATCGCCGGCGGCCACACCTTCGGCAAGACCCATGGCGCCGGTCCGGCATCCCATGTCGGGCTGGAGCCGGAAGGGGCCGATATCGAGGAGCAGGGCCTGGGCTGGAAGAGCAGCTTCGGCAGCGGCAAGGGCGGCGACACGATCACCAGCGGCCTCGAGGTCATCTGGACCAGCACGCCCACGAAGTGGAGCAGCAATTTCTTCTGGAACCTGTTCGGCTACGAATGGGAACTGACCAGGAGCCCGGCCGGTGCGCATCAGTGGAAGCCGAAGGGCGAAGGCGGCGCCAATACCGTGCCGGACCCCTTCGACAAGTCGAAGCGCCGCGCGCCGTCCATGCTGACCACCGATATCGCGCTGCGCGCCGACCCGGCCTACGAGAAGATCTCGCGCCGCTTCTTCGAAAATCCGGACCAGTTCGCGGATGCCTTCGCGCGGGCCTGGTTCAAGCTGACGCATCGCGACATGGGGCCGCTCGCCCGCTATCTCGGCCCGGAGGTGCCCGCCGAGGAACTCATCTGGCAGGATCCCATCCCGGCGCGTGATCACGCCCTGATCGATGCGCAGGATATCGCCGTGCTCAAGGGGCGGATCCTGGCATCGGGGCTGCCTGTCGCGCAGCTGGTGTCGACGGCATGGGCGTCGGCCGCCACCTTCCGTGGCTCCGACAAGCGCGGCGGCGCGAATGGTGCCCGCATCCGCCTCGCGCCGCAGAAGGACTGGGAGGTCAACCAGCCGGCCCAGCTGGCGGCCGTGCTGAAGACCCTGGAGGAGATCCAGGGCGGCTTCAACGGTGCGCAGTCCGGCGGCAAGAAGGTCTCGCTCGCCGACCTGATCGTCCTGGCCGGCTGCGCGGGGGTCGAGCTGGCGGCGCAGAATGCCGGCGTCGCGGTGACCGTTCCCTTCGCCCCGGGCCGCATGGACGCCTCGCAGGAGCAGACCGACGTGCATTCGGTCGGCGCGCTGGAACCGAAGGCGGACGGCTTCCGCAACTACGTGAAGGGCAGGCATACCGCGCCGGCGGAAGCCTTGCTGATCGACCGGGCGCAACTGCTGACGCTGACGGCGCCGGAGATGACGGTGCTGGTCGGCGGCCTGCGCGTCCTCGGCGCCAATGCCGGGGAGGCCCAGCATGGCGTCTTCACCCGGCGGCCGGGGGCGCTGACCAACGACTTCTTCATGAACCTGCTCGACATGGGCACGGAATGGAAGGCGGCGTCGGACGCGCGGGATGTGTTCGAGGGGCGCGACCGCAAGACCGGCGAACTCACATGGACCGGCACGCGCGTCGATCTCGTCTTCGGGTCACACTCCCAGCTGCGCGCCCTGGCCGAGGTCTATGGCAGTTCCGACGCGCAGCAGAAATTCGTCCATGACTTCGCGGCGGCCTGGACCAAGGTGATGAACCTGGATCGCTTCGACCTCGCCTGAATGGGCACGGAAACACCGGGGAGGGCATCGCCCTCCCTGGACCTGTCCTACCTGATGCCGCGACTGCGTGGTGGGCACCTCGTCGCGTCAGGCATGCGCGCGTCGCGGGCGCCCGCGTGGTGCCAGGGGTGGCAATGGCATCGTCGCGTCCAGCCGGGCCCGGCGGATGCCGCTTTCCAACTCGCGCGCCATCGCCTCGATGCCGGCCAGCATGGCGGCGACATCGATCGCGACCGGCGCCGGTACCGGCATGTCGATGCTGACCAGGTCATGCGCGAGCCGCGCCAGGGTCGCGATGCGCGCCGCCGCGGCGTCGAGCGATGCCTCGGCCATGCCCGTCATGGGTTTCGCCATATCGTCCTCCCTTCGGCCCGGGGCTTGCCGCCCGGTGCCGTCCCATGCGGAAGCATTCCGCACGGGACGTCCGAAGGGAAATGGTTTGTCGCGGCCGCGGCGACAGACGCCGCCGCGGCCGGCCGCTCAGATTTCGATCTGCGCTTCCCGCACCAGCCGCTCCATCAGCGCCCGCTGCTCGCGCACGTAGTTGGCGAAGGCGGCGGGATCGCTGCCGACCGGCAGGGCACCCAGCGCATCCAGCCGCGACCGCACCGTCTCATCGGCCAGGGCGAATGTCAGCGCGTCGTAATAGGTCTGGACCAGCGGCGCCGGCATCCGCGCCGGGGCGTAGAAGCCGTTCCATTCGTTCAGCTCATAGCCCGGGAAGCCCTGCTCGGCCACGGTCGGCACGTCCGGCAGCGGCGGGATGCGGGTCAGGGTGGTGACGCCGATCGCCCGCACCTGGCCGCCCCGCACCAGCGACAGGCCGGAGGAGACGGTGGCGAAGGCGAAGCAGAGGCTGCCGGCAATCAGGTCCGGCAGCGCCGCGGTGCCGCCGCGATAGGGGATATGGGTGATGTCCAGCCCGGCGCGGTTCAGCAGCAGCGCGGATGCGAGGTGCGACGCCGTGGCATTGCCCGAGGAGCCATAGGAAAGGCCGGCCGGCTGCGCCTTCGCCCAGGCGACGAATTCCGGCAGCGTGCGGACCGGCAGGCTGTTCGGGACCACCAGGATCTGCGGCAGCACCACGACCTGGCTGATCGGGGTGAAGGCGGTCGAGTAGTCGAAGGGCAGGTTGCGGATGACGAACTGGTTCACCGTGTGCGCCAGCGCGTCGACCATCACCGTGTAGCCGTCGGGCGCGCTGCGCGCGACTTCGGCGGCGCCGATCGACCCGCCGGCGCCGGCGCGGTTCTCCACCACCAGGGTCTGGCCGAGCTTCTGGCTCATCGGCACCGCCAGCAGCCGTGCGGTGGTGTCGATGCCGCCGCCCGGCGAATAGGGCGCGATGAAGCGGATCGGGCGCGTGAGGGTCTGGGCATGGGCGATGGCGGGTGCCGCCAAGGCGGCCCCGAGCAGGGCGCGGCGGGTGATGGTCACGGTCATTCGGGGGGTCCTTCCGTCGGCGCCTCTTTAGCAGATCATTGGTGTACGAATAGCAACTGAACGTGACAGTTCGCCCTGGCCGCGGAACGGTTCGGGCCCGGCCGCAGCATCGCCCGGCCGGCTGGCGGCAAACCCGGCGCGACAGCGGGAGCCAGAACGTCATGTCCGACATCGCCATCGCGCAGCCCTCCGGCCGGGCAGGATTCTTCGGCTGGCGGGTCACCGGCGCGGCCTTCGCCATCGCGGTCTTCGCCTGGGGCATCGGCTTCTATGGGCCACCCATCTTCCTGCAGACCCTGCATGACCTGCGCGGCTGGCCGGTGGCGCTGGTCTCGGCCGCGGTGACCACGCATTTTCTCTGCGGCGCGGCGGTCGTCGCCAATCTCCCGCCCCTGCATCGCCGCTTCGGCCTGGTCCGCGTCACCCGCGCCGGCGCCTTGCTGACCGCCGCCGGCCTGCTCGGCTGGGCCCTGGCGCGGGAGCCCTGGCAGCTTTTCGGCGCCACGCTGCTGAGTGGCGCCGGCTGGGCGATGACCAGCGGCGCGGCACTAAACGCGATGATCGCGCCCTGGTTCGTCCGCCGCCGCCCGGCGGCGCTCGGCATGGCCTTCAACGGCGCCAGCATCGGCGGGGTGGTCTTCTCCCCGCTCTGGGTGGCGCTGATCGCCGGGCTCGGCTTTCCGCTGGCGGCGTTGCTGGTCGCCGGCGTGGCCGCGACCGCGCTCTGGGTGCTGGCCGGCCGCTATCTCGGCCGCCAGCCGGCGGAGATGGGGCAGGTGCCGGATGGCGGCGCGGCGGGGCCGGCGGCGCTCGCCGCGGCGGCGCCGGTCGCGCCGCCGCTGGGCAGCCCCTGGCGTGACCGCCGCTTCATCACCCTGGTCGCGGCCGCGACGCTCGCTCTCTTCGCGCAGATCGGCCTGGTGGCGCAGCTCTTCTCCCTGCTGCTGCCGCTGCTCGGCGCGACCGGGGCCGGCGCCACCATGGGCGCCGTCACCGCCCCGGCGGTCGCCGGCCGCAGCCTGCTCGGGCGGCTGCTGCGCCCGGGCGCCGATCGCCGGCAGGTCGCCATGGCCAATGTCGCGCTGCAGGCCTGCGGTTCCGTGGTGCTGCTCTGCGCCGGCGCCTCGGTGCCGATGGTCCTGCTGGGCTGCGCGCTGTTCGGGCTCGGGCTCGGCAACGTCACCTCCCTGCCGCCGCTGATCGTGCAGGGGGAATTCCGGCCGGCCGAGATCGCGCGGGTGGTCGCCCTGGTCACCGCCATCGGCCAGGCCGGCTATGCCTTCGCGCCGGCCGTCTTCGGGCTGCTGCGGGAACTCGGCGGCGACGGGACGCCGATCTTCGCGGCCGCGGCGGTGATCCAGCTGCTCGCCGCCGGCGCCCTGCGCTTCGGTCGCGCCCGGGCATGATGACGACCTGCATGACACGGATGCGCGTCCACCGGCCGGCAAGGCATGGATCACATGGCCTGGAAGCCCCATTCTCCAGCCGATGGCCATCCCGTTCCCTTCCGCTCCCGCGCCGCGCGCCAACCGGCTGTCCGCATGAACCGGCGCGCGCGATCCGAACCGGGCCTGTTCGAAGGGCAGGCGCCGCGGCCGCTCGCCGACCGGCTGCGCCCCGCTTCCCTCGCGGAGGTGATCGGCCAGGACCACCTGCTCGGCCCCGAAGGCCCGATCACCCGCATGGTGCAGGCCCATGCCGTCACCTCGATGATCCTCTGGGGCCCGCCCGGGACCGGCAAGACCACCATGGCGCGGCTGCTCGCCAAGGTGACGGACCTCGAATTCGAAGCGGTCTCCGCGATCCAGGGCGGCGTCGCCGATCTGCGCAAGGTGTTCGAAGCGGCACGCGGCCGCCGCGCCGCGGGGCGCGGGACCCTGCTGTTCTGCGATGAAATCCATCGCTTCAACCGCGCCCAGCAGGATGCCTTCCTGCCCTATCTCGAGGACGGCACCATCACCCTGATCGGCGCCACCACCGAGAACCCGAGCTTCGAGCTGAACGGCGCCATCCTGTCGCGCACCCAGGTCTTCGTGCTGCGCGCGCTCGATGACGCCGCGCTGGCGGTGCTGCTGGACCGGGCCGAGGCGCATGTCGGCCGGCCACTGCCGCTGGACGCCGAGGCGCGCACCGCCCTGCTCGGCATGGCCGGCGGCGATGGCCGCTACCTGCTGAACCTGGTCGAGCAGCTCATCACCATCGATGCGGCGGAGCCGCTCGACACCGCGGCCATGGGGCGCGCCCTGACGCGCCGCCTGCCGAGCCACGACAAGGCCGGCGACGGGCACTACGACCTGTTGAGCGCCTTCCACAAATCCCTGCGCGGTTCCGACCCCCATGCGGCGCACTACTACGCGGCACGGATGATGGTGGCCGGCGAAGCGCCGGAGGCGATCTTCCGCCGCCTGGCCTGCGCCGCGAGCGAGGATGTCGGCATGGCCGACCCGCAGGCGATGGTGCAGGTCATCACCGCCTGGCAGGCTTTCGAACGCATCGGCTGGCCGGAAGGGCGCCTGTTCCTGGCGCAGGCGATCAGCTATGTCGCGACCGCGCCGAAGAGCAACGCATCCTACATGGCCTTCGAAAGCGCGACCGGCCTGGCGCAGGGCACCAGCCACCTGCCGCCGCCGCTCAATATCCTCAATGCCCCGACGCGGCTGATGAAGGAATTGGGCTACCACGCCGGCTATCGCTACGATCATGACTACCCGGATGCCTATGCCGGGCAGCAATTCTTCCCCGAAGCCCTGACCGGGGAGCGCCAGCCGGACCTCTACCGCCCGAATGAGCGGGGCTTCGAGCGGGAGATCCGCAAGCGGCTGGACTATTGGGCGGCGCAGAAGGCGAAGCGGGGTGGATGAGCGTCCGATGATCGCAGGGCCGAAGCGCCCGGAGGTCTGGATCGGACGCTGACGACCGCGGGAGCGCTCAGCTCTCCAGCATCATCCTGTCCCAGCGCGCCTGCATCTCGGCCGGGCTCACCAGCTCGCGCCGGCTGGCCAGGTACCAGACATGGCCGGCGGGATCGATGATGGTGCCGGCGCGGTCGCCGTAGAACTGGTCGGCCACCGGCCGCTTCACTGTGGCGCCGAGTGCCACCGCCTTCGCGATCGCCGCATCCACATCCGCGACGTAGAGATGCAGCCGCAACGGGCTCGGGCCATCCGAGGGCGGCGGCGCGCCATGTTCCGGATAGGGATCGGACAGCATCAGGAGCGTGCCGCCCAGCTTGAGCTCGGCATGGCCGATCTTGCCGGATGGCTCGGTCAGCCGGAATGCCTCCACCGCGCCGAAGGCCTTGATGTAGAAATCGATGGCCGCGGCGGCGTCGGCCGCCACGATCTGGACGGTGAAGGCCGGCCGGTCGTCCGGCACGGGGCTGATCTCCATCATGGTCATTTCCCGTTCTTGCCGGCCGAAGCTTAGCACCCTTGCGTCGAAGCCGCTGACGCCGATGCGTGAAATGCCCTACACACCCGCATGACCATCACCACCCGTGAGGTGGATCCAGGCGATGCCGATGCCCGGCTCGATCGCTGGTTCCGCCGCCATTACCCCCAACTGTCCCAGGGCGCGCTGCAGAAGATGCTGCGCACCGGGCAGGTCCGCGTCGACGGCAAGCGCGCCGAAGCCAATACCCGCCTCACCGCCGGCCAGGAGATCCGTATCCCGCCGCTGCCGGATGCACCGCCGCCGGTGGCGCGCGGGGAGCGCTTCGTGTCCGAGCATGACGCCAAGGACCTGATCCAGAGCGTCCTCTACCGCGATGACAGCGTGATCGCGGTCAACAAGCCCTATGGTCTGCCGGTCCAGGGCGGCCCCGGCATCAAGCGCCACCTGGACGGCATGCTGGACGCGCTGCGCTTCGGGTCGGAGCACCGGCCGCATCTGGTGCATCGCCTGGACCGCGACACCACCGGGGTGCTGCTGCTGGCGCGCAATCCGCGCGCGGCGGCGAAGCTCGCCAGCGCCTTCCGGTCCCGCGATGCCGAGAAGACCTATTGGGCGATCACGGTCGGCCGCCCGGACATCCTGGAAGGCCGCATCGACCTGCCGCTCGACAAGATCGGCGGTCCGCGCGGGGAACGCGTGACGCCGGTGGAAGACGGGCAGGGCGTGCACGCGGTGACCTATTACCGCGTCATGGACATGGCCCAGAAGCGTGCCGCCTGGCTGGAGATGCAGCCGCATACCGGCCGCACCCACCAGTTGCGCGTCCATGCCGCCTCCGCCCTTGGTTGCCCGATCCTGGGCGACGGGAAAT
>DASYDR010000221.1:0-14288 GCA_036499545.1 Roseomonas sp.
CCCGGCGCCGCCGTACCGGGTGAGCCGGAGCCCTTCGCCCTGACCGAGGCGATGCTGGTGGGCGGTGGCGCCGAGGCCCAGCCGGCCGAGGCGGCCGCCGGGCCGGTGGTTGCCCCGCAGGCCGAACCGCCTGCGCCTGCCGCTGTCCCGCCGCCGGAGCCGCCGTCCATGACCGAAGCCGCCACCCCGCCCGTCCCCGCCGCGCCGGCTGCCCCGCAGCCGGCGGCATCCGACCTGATCGCGCCCGCCGCCGCCGCCGCGGCCGCCGCTTCGGTCGGCAGCCTGCTGCGCGCCGTGAGCGCCGATCGCCATGCCGCGGTGCATCGCGGTGGCCCGACCATCGAGGATCTGGTGCGGGAGGAGATCCGCCCGCTGCTCAAATCCTGGCTCGATGAGCATCTGCCGCCGATGGTGGAGCGGCTGGTGCGCGCCGAGATCGAGCGCGTGGTCGGAAGGGCGCTTTCTTAGGTCCTCAAACGCCGGCGCCGGCATCCGCCGGCTTGGCTAACGCGCTGCCGGGTGTGCTCCGGCGGCGGCTGATGGTCGCGCGCGGGGCCGCGTTCGCGGCCCCGGAGCATCGCTGCGCTCGCTCCGCCGAGACCGGTGGCGGCCTGCGGCCGCTTGGACTGGGCCTTTCGCACCCTTGACGTGGGCTTCCGGGCGCGGAAGGGATGCGGCCATGCTCGACAAGAATTTCGATCCCGCCGCCGTGGAACAGCGCCTCTATGAGGGCTGGGAGAAGGCCGGCGCCTTCAGCGCGCATCCCGAAGGGAATGGCGCGCCCTTCACCATCATGATCCCGCCGCCCAACGTCACCGGCAGCCTGCATATCGGGCATGCGCTGACCATGACGGTCCAGGACACGCTGACCCGCTGGCGGCGGATGCAGGGCCGGGACGCGCTGTGGCAGCCGGGCACCGATCATGCCGGCATCGCGACCCAGATGGTGGTCGAGCGCCTGCTGGCCGGTGAGGGCAAGGACCGGCGCCAGATGGGGCGGGACGCCTTCCTCGACCGCGTCTGGCAATGGAAAGCGGAATCCGGCGGCACCATCACCCGCCAGCTCCGCCGCCTCGGCGCCTCGCTCGACTGGCCGCGCGAACGCTTCACCATGGATGACGGCCTCTCGACCGCGGTCAGGGAAGTCTTCGTCACCCTGCACGACCAGGGGCTGATCTATCGCGACCGGCGGCTGGTGAACTGGGATCCGAAACTGCTGACCGCGATCTCCGACCTCGAAGTCGAGAGCCGGGAGGTGAAGGGCAATCTCTGGCACCTGCGCTACCCGGTGGAAGGGGAGGAGGGGCGCTTCATCACGGTCGCGACGACGCGGCCGGAGACCATGCTCGGCGACACCGCGATCGCGGTGCATCCGGAGGATGCGCGCTTCGCCGATCTGGTCGGCAAGCGGGCCATCCTGCCGCTGGTCGGCCGCGCCATCCCGATTGTGGCCGACGAATATTCCGACCCGGAGAAGGGCAGCGGCGCGGTGAAGATCACCCCCGCGCATGACTTCAACGATTTCGAGCTGGGCCGCCGCCACGCACTGGCGATGCCGTCGGTGCTGACCGCCGAGGCGATGGTGACCCTGGACGAGATCGCGGGCGACCTGCGCGACATTCCGGGCGTCGCCGACGCGGAATTCGTGCGCGGCCTGGCGGGACAGGACCGATTCGCGGCGCGCAAGGCGATCGTGGCGAAGCTCGAGGAGCTGGGCCTGGTCGAGAAGATCGACCCGCATACCCATGCGGTGCCGCATGGCGACCGCGGCGGCGTGCCGATCGAGCCGCGGCTGACCTGGCAATGGTATTGCGACGCCAAGACCCTGGCGCAGCCGGCGATCAAGGCGGTCGAAAGCGGCGCCATGACCTTCCACCCGCGCCAGTGGGAGAACACCTTCTTCGCCTGGATGCGCGACATCCAGCCCTGGTGCGTCTCCCGCCAGCTCTGGTGGGGGCATCGCATCCCGGCCTGGTACGGGCCGGAGGGCATGATCTTCGTCGCCCGCGACGAAGCCGCGGCCCAGGCCAAGGCGCGCGCGCATTTCGGGCATGAGGTGACGCTGGAACGCGACCCCGACGTGCTCGACACCTGGTTCAGCAGCGCGCTCTGGCCCTTCAGCACGCTCGGCTGGCCGGAGAAGACACCCGAGCTCGCGAAATACTATCCGGGCAACGTGCTGGTCACCGGCTTCGACATCATCTTCTTCTGGGTCGCCCGGATGATGATGATGGGCATGCATTTCATGGGCGATGTGCCGTTCCGCGACATCTACATCCACGGCCTTGTGCGCGACGAGCGCGGGCAGAAGATGTCGAAGTCCAAGGGCAACGTCATGGACCCGCTGGAGCTGATCGACGCCTATGGCGCCGATGCGGTGCGCTTCACCATCTGCGCGCTGACCGGCCCGGGCCGTGACGTGAAGCTCGGCCGCCAGCGCGTCGAGGGCTACCGCGCGTTCTCGACCAAGCTCTGGAACGCCGCGCGCTTCCTGGAGATGAACGGCATCGCACCGGATGCGGGCTTCGATGCCACCACGGCGAAGACGCCGCTGGCGCGCTGGCTGCTGGATGCGACCAACCGCGCGGTCGCCGAAGCCTCCCTGGCGCTGGAGGCCTATCGCTTCGATGACTATGCCCAGGCCTGCTACCGTTTCGTCTGGAATGGCTTCTGCGACTGGTTCCTGGAATTCGCCAAGCCGGTGCTGAACGGCCCGGACGGGGCGGAGAAGACCGAGATCAAGGGCGTGGCCCAGCATGTCCTCGGCGTGATCCTGCGCCTGCTGCATCCCTCGATGCCCTATATCACCGAGGAGCTCTGGGATCGCTTCGGCTATGGCGAGCCCTGCAGCCTGATCCGCGCGGCCTGGCCGGAGGCGATCGCGGTCGAGGATGCGGCCGAAGCGCGCGCGGAACTCGACTGGGTGGTCGCGCTGATCGGCGACCTCCGCACCGTGCGGGCGGAGATGAACGTGCCACCTTCGGTCACCGCGCCGCTGCTGCTGCAGGGCGCGACGCCGGCGACGCTGGCGCGCGCCGGCCGATGGATCGATGCCATCCGCCGGCTCGGCCGCGTCACCGAACTCACCGCGCTGACGGGCGAGGCACCGGCCGGCGTGGCGCAGTTCGTCGTCGGCGAGGCGACCGCCATGCTGCCGCTCGCGGGCATCATCGATTTCGCGGCCGAGCGCACGCGCCTGGCCAAGGAGCGCGGCAAGCTCGAGGCCGAGGCCGTGAAGATCGAGGCCAAGCTTGGCAATCCCGATTTCGTCGCCCGCGCGAAGGAAGAGGTGGTCGAGGAGAACCGGGACCGGCTGGCCACCGCCCGGGCCGAGATCGCACGCCTCGACGCGGCCCTTGCCCGGCTCGGAAAGTAAGTCAGTACTGGGCCATTCAACAGGGAAGGAAGCCGTCGCCATGACCCAGTGGGATAAATCGAGGCTCCCCAGCCGGCACGTGACCATCGGGCCGGAGCGGGCGCCGCACCGCTCCTACTACTACGCCATGGGCATGACGGCGGAGGATATCGCGGCGCCGCTGGTCGGCGTCGCCACCTGCTGGAACGAGGCGGCGCCCTGCAACACCGCGCTGTCGCGCCAGGCGCAGTCGAGCAAGCGCGGCGTGAAGGAAGCGGGCGCCAGCCCGCGCGAATTCACCACCATCACCGTGACCGACGGCATCGCCATGGGCCACCAGGGCATGAAGTCCTCCCTGGTATCGCGCGAGATCATCGCCGATTCGGTCGAGCTGACGATGCGCGGCCATTGCTATGATGCGCTGGTCGGCCTCGCCGGCTGCGACAAATCGCTGCCCGGCATGATGATGGCGATGACACGCCTCAACGTGCCGAGCGTCTTCATGTATGGCGGCTCCATCATGCCCGGGAAGTTCGAGGGCAAGGACGTCACCGTCGTCGATGTGTTCGAGGCGGTCGGCCAATACGGCGCCGGCCTGATGACCGAGGAACGCCTCTGCCAGATCGAGCGTCACGCCTGCCCGGGCGAGGGCGCCTGCGGCGGCCAGTTCACCGCCAACACCATGGCCTGCATCAGCGAGGTGATCGGTCTCGCGCTGCCCCATTCGGCCGGCGCCCCGGCGCCCGATCTCGATCGCGACCATTGGGCCTATGAGAGCGGCAAGGCGGTGGTGGAACTGCTCCGCCGCAATATCCGCCCGCGCGACATCGTCACCTTGAAGTCGCTGGAGAATGCCGCGGTGATCGTGGGCGCGACCGGCGGGTCGACCAATGCCGGCCTCCATCTGCCGGCGATCGCCAATGAATGCGGCATCCGCTTCACGCTGCAGGATGTGGCGGAGATCATGCGCCGCACGCCGCATATCGCGGATCTGAAGCCCGGCGGGCGCTATGTCGCCTATGACGTGTTCAAGGTCGGCGGCGTGCCGGTGATCATCAAGGCACTGCTGGATGGCGGGCTGCTGCATGGCGACTGCATGACGGTCACGGGGAAGACCCTGGCGGAGAATCACCGCGACGTCGTCTTCCCGAAGGACCAGGATGTCATCCGCCCGGTCTCCGATCCGATCTCGCCGATCGGCGGCGTCGTCGACCTGAAGGGCAACCTGGCGCCGGAAGGCGCCATCGTGAAGATCGCCGGCCTGCATTCCCTGCGCTTTGAAGGCACCGCGCTCTGCTTCGATTGCGAGGAGGATGCGTTCAAGGCGGTCGAGATGCGCGCCTACAAGCCGGGCGACGTGATCATCATCCGCTACGAGGGGCCGAAGGGCGGTCCCGGCATGCGGGAGATGCTGTCCACCACCAGCGCCATCTATGGCCAGGGCATGGGCGAGCAGGTGGCGCTGATCACCGATGGCCGCTTCTCCGGCGCGACGCGCGGCTTCTGCATCGGCCATGTCGGGCCGGAAGCGGCGGTCGGCGGGCCGATCGCGCTGCTGCAGAATGGCGATCGCATCGTCATCGACGCGGAGAAGGGCACCATCGACATGATCCTGCCGGAGGAGGAGATCGCCCGGCGCCGTGCCGCCTGGACGCCGCGCCGGACCGACTACAATTCCGGGGTGCTCTGGAAATACGCGCAGACGGTGGGTCCGGCCTATCTCGGCGCCGTGACGCAGCCGGGTGCGGCCGCGGAGACACACACCTACGCGGATATCTGACCGGGCCAGCGGCCTGGGATACGATATTCTCCGTAATAACAAAGGGTTGTCGCATCGGCTGCTCGGCCCTGCGACGGCCGCGGCATCGGGTCCTTCGTCACACTCTGAAACCGATGGCCGATCGGGCGCGTTCCCGATCGGCCATTGCGTTTTCAGAAAAGGAGAACCCCAATGCGCACCGTTGCCATCGTCGCCCTGCTCGCCACCACCGCCGTGCCGCTGATGGGCTGCGTCGTGAACCCACCGCGGGAGCCGGAGCGTGTCGTCGTCCGGGAGCCGGCACCGCCGACCACCACCTATGTGACGCCGCCGCCCACCACCACCTACGTCACGCCGCCGCCGAGCTATGCGCCGCGGGCGCCTTCGGTGACCGTCAACCCGTATTGATCCGGGCGCGCGGCGTCGAAGCGGGCTGAACGTCCGGTCGGCGGGCAGCCGCCAGCCGGCCGGACCAGAGCAGGATGCGTTCGCAAGCGCTCACGCATCCTGCTCAAGGGCTTTGTTTGATCGCGTGATTCACGGTTTTCGGTGAGCCCACCTCAACCGATCACGCTCTAATCCGCGATATCGATCAGCAGCGGGGTGTGGTCGGAAGGCTGCTCCTCGGCGCGCGGGGCGGTATCCACCGCGCAGGCGGTGAGCCGCTCGGCGAGTTCCGCCGTGAGCAGCGCATGGTCGATGCGCAGGCCCCGATTCTGTTCGAAGGCCGGGCCGTAATCCCAATAGGTGTAGAGCCGCTCGGCCGGGTGCAGGGCGCGCAACGCGTCGGTCATGCCGGGGTTGATCAGCGCCCGGAACGCGGCCCGGCTTTCCGGGCGCACCAGCGCATCGGTGACGGGCAGGGCCCCCGGTGCCAGATCGATCTCCGTCGGGCAGACATTGTAGTCGCCGAGGACGGCGAAGGGCGTGAAGCTGTCCAGGCGTTCCGTCACGACGGCGCGCAGCCGCGCCATCCAGCGCAGCTTATAGGCATAGCCGTCTTCGCCGCCAGAATTGCCGTTCGGCAGGTAGATGCCGGCGGCCCGGATGCCGCCGGCCGCGACCTCGATATAGCGGGCCTGGGTGTCGTCCTCCTCGCCGGGCAGGCGTTCGGCCACCACCTCGAAGGGAATGCGCGCCAGCACCGCGACGCCATTGCGGCCGCCGGTCTGGCCCACCGCATGCACCTTGTAGCCGAGCCCTTCGAACTCCAGGCACGGCATTTCGCCGGTCTGGCACTTGATCTCCTGCAGGAACAGCAGATCCGGCTGGGCGCGTTCCAGGAAGCGCGTGAGATGCGGCACGCGTCGGCGCGCCGAATTCACGTTGAAGGTTGCCAGGCGCATCCGGGGCGGGCGTCAGGCGATGGCGAAGGAGGTGCCGCAGCCGCAGCTCGAACTCGCCTGCGGGTTGCGGATGGCGAAATGGGCGCCGATCAATTCGTCCGCCCAGTCGAGCTCCGCCCCGGCCAGCAATTCCAGCGAGACCGGATCGACGAAGACCCGGGCAGGGCCGCCATCGATCACCAGATCCTCCGCCGCCGGGGCCTCCTCGATCGCGAAGCGGTACTGGAAGCCGGAGCAGCCGCCGGCCTCCACGGCCAGCCGCAGCCCCGCGCCGGGCCTGCCCTCGCGTTCGGCGATCGCCGCGACCTGAGCGGCAGCGGCGGGGGTGACGCGGAAGCTCTGGGCGGTGGTGCCGTCGGGCATGGTGAGAAATCTCCTGGCCCCGAAGATAGGGCGGATCGCCGTCCATTCCAATGATGCACCGCCGCGCGGTTGCGGGGCGCGGAGCAGGGTGCTACGGCGCCACCATGTCCAGCCAGCGTGCTCCCTGGGCCGTGCGGCCCGACGCTTCGCGCGGCCGGCTCCATCCCGAGCCGGGCGGTGATTCGCGCTCGCCCTTCCAGCGCGACCGGGACCGCATCATCCACGCGACCGCCTTCCGGCGCCTGCAATACAAGACCCAGGTCTTCGTCTTCCACGAAGGCGATCATTTCCGCACCCGCCTGACCCACAGCATCGAGGTGGCGCAGATCGCGCGCAGCATCGCCCGGCTGCTGGAACTGGACGAGGACATGGCGGAAGCGCTCGCCCTGGCGCATGACCTCGGCCATCCGCCCTTCGGCCATGCCGGGGAGGAAGCGCTGGACGCGATGATGAAGCCTTATGGCGGCTTTAACCACAACGCCCAGTCGCTGCGTGCCGTCACATTGCTGGAAGCGCGCTACGCGGCCTTTGACGGGCTGAACCTGACCTGGGAGACGCTGGAGGGGCTGGCCAAGCACAATGGCCCGCTGCGCAGCCCGCCGCCTTATATCGCCGAATACGACCGGCGGCATTCCCTGGAACTCGCGAGCTACGCCTCGGCCGAGGCCCAGGTCGCCGCGATCGCCGACGACATCGCCTATAACAACCATGACCTCGACGACGGGCTGCGCGCCCGGCTCTTCACCTTCGACGAGGTGGCGGCGCTGCCGCTGCTGGGCGATGCCCTGGCCGAGGCGCGGGGCGCCGCCCCCGGCGCGCCGCCCGACCGGCTGGCGCCCGAGATGATCCGCCGGGTCATCAACCGCATGGTGCTCGATGTCGCGGCGGAAGCCGGGCGGCGCATCGCGGCGCTGGCGCCACGCTCCGCCGCGGATATCCGCGGTGCGTCCACCCCGGTGGTCGCCTTCTCCGACGGCATGGCGCGGGCCAACCAGGTGGTGCGGGACTTCCTGTTCAGCCGCATGTACCGGCACTGGCGCGTCAATCGTTCCATGGCCAAGTCGCGGCGCGTGCTGCAGATGCTGTTCACCCTGCTGCATGGCAGCCCGCAGATGCTGCCCGCGACCTGGCAGGCGCGGGCCGGGGCCGCCGGCAGTGCCGGCTGCGCCCTGACCGTCTGCGACTATATCGCCGGCATGACCGACCGCTTCGCGCTGGAAGAGCATCGCCGCCTCACCGACCCCGATATCCCGGGCTGAGGCGCCGGACAGCCTTCCGCACCCATACTCAGACAGGCTCCCGGGCCCTTTTCGCGAGTGACGATGACCGAGACCCATATCTTCGCTGCCGTGTTGGACGAAGTGCGTGCCGCGATGCGCGCGCTGTATCCGGAGCTGCCGGAGGAGATCCTGGCGCGCATGCTGGTGGAGCCGCCACGCGACGCGACGCATGGCGACATGGCGACCAATGCGGCGATGCTCGCCGCGAAGCCGGCGCGACTGCCGCCGCAGAAGATCGCCGCCGCGCTGGCGGAGAAGCTGGCCGCCGCGCCGATGATCGCGGAAGCGGCGCCGGCCGGCCCGGGCTTTGTCAATCTGCGCCTGCATGAGACCTGGCTGCGGGCCCGTCTGCCGGCCGTGCTGCAGGCCGGGCTGCGCTACGGCGAAGCGCGGATCGGCGCCGGCCGCCGTGTCGATGTCGAATACGTCTCCGCCAACCCTACCGGGCCGATGCATGTCGGGCATTGCCGCGGCGCGGTGGTCGGCGATGCGCTCGCGAACCTGCTGGCCAAGGCCGGCTGGGACGTGACCAAGGAGTACTACATCAACGATGCCGGGGCGCAGGTGCAGGCGCTCGGCTACGCCGCCTATTGGCGCTACCTGCAGGCGATCGGCACGCCGATGACGGAGGAAGCCTATGCGGCCGCCGTGCCGAGCGGGCTGCAATATCGCGGTGAGTATCTGATCCCCGTGGGGCAGGCGCTGGCCGCCGCGCATGGCGCCGCGCTGGCGACGGCGGAGAAGACGCCGGCCGATCCCGCGCTCTGGCTCGACACCGTGCGCGACTTCACCATCGCCCGCATGATGGAGGCGATCCGGGAGGATCTGGCGCTGCTCGGCGTCCAGCACGACGTCTTCATCAGCGAGGCGCAACTGGTCCGCGACGGCAAGCTGGCGGAAGCGGAGGCGAAGCTCGATGCCGCCGGGCTGATCTATGTCGGCGTGCTGGAGCCGCCCAAGGGCAAGACGCCCGATGACTGGGAACCACGGCCGCAGACCCTGTTCCGGGCGACGCAGTTCGGCGACGAGGTGGATCGTGCGCTGCGCAAATCCGACGGCACCGGCACCTATTTCGCCAACGACATCGCCAACCACCTGCACAAGATCGAGCGCGGCTATGGCGCGCTGGTGCATGTCTGGGGCGCGGATCATGGCGGTTATGTGCGGCGCATGCAGGCCGCCGTCGCGGCGCTGTCCGGCGGCCAGGTCTCGCTCGATGTGGTGCTGACCCAGATCGTGCATGTGCTGAAAGGCGGCGAGCCCGTACGCATGTCGAAGCGCGCCGGCACCTACATCACGCTGCGCGACCTGATCGAGGAGGTGGGGCGCGACGCGGTGCGCTTCACCATGCTTGCGCGCAAATCCGATGCGCAGATGGAATTCGACCTCGACCGGGTGATCGAGCAGTCGCGCGACAATCCGGTCTTCTACGTGCAGTACGCGCATGCCCGCTGCCGTTCCGTGCTGCGCCAGGCGGGGAATCCGGATGTCGCCGTGCTGGCCGCGGCGCCGCTCGACGCGCTGGCCGATGCGGCGGAAATGACGCTGCTGCGCCGGATTCTTGCCTTTCCCCGGCTGATCGAAGCGGCCGCCGAGGCGCGGGAACCGCATCGCGTGGCCTTCTACCTGGCGGATCTGGCCGCCGATTTCCACGCGCTGTGGAATCGCGGGCGCGAGGACGCGACGCTGCGCTTCATCCGTGAGGATGAGCCGGAGGCGACCCAGGCCCGGCTCGCTTTGGTGGCGGCGACCGCCGGCGTGATCCGCGCCGGCCTCGCGGTGATGGGCGTCACCCCGGTCGAGGAGATGCGCTGACGCCCCGACCGGCGTCGCGATCTACACTCTCGGCAGGCCGGAGAGTGCGCCGGCATAGCTGGCCAGGAAGCCGGCGACGAAGGCGAAGCGAAGGCGCAATTCGCGGAAGCTTGGCGCCAGGATGGCGGCGATGCCGAGGGGGCCGGCCTTGATCGCTATCCTGGCCGCCTCGGCATGGAGTGTCCTGCGGTCCTGGATGCGCAGCATCCGGGCGGTGGTCACGCCCTCCCAATAGGCGCGCTTCAGGACCCAGTGCTTCGTCAGCCGCTCCGGTTCGATGATGTGCCCGACCTCCAGCCGGTCGGAGTGCCAGATGCGCCAGCCGGCATCGATCAATTGCAGGGCCAGCAGCACGTCCTCCCCGCTCAGCAGGTTGCCGGCCCGGCGTCCCAGGCGGGAATCGAAGCCGCCTGTCTCCCGGAAGGCGCGGGTCCGCCCGATGCTGTGGCCCATGCCGAGCCGCAGATCATCCGTCTGATCGAATTCGCCGCGGCGCAGGATGGTGCTGAGATAGGCTGACCAGCGCGGGCCGACCTTCGGATTGGAACCCTTGGGATAGATCGGCCGCACATTGCCGCCGCAGACCGCGCAATCCTCCGGCAGGCGCCGGATCAGGGACAGCGCCGAGGCAAGCCAGGTCGGCGTCGGCACCTCGTCATCATCCAGCACCGCGATCCAGGGCGCCCGCACCTGTTGCAGCCCGATATTCCGGGCCCGCGACACACCGGGTTCGTCCACCCGGATCAGCCGGGCGCCGGCGACCTGCCGCACGAGGTCGCGCACCCGCTCCGCCGCTTCGGGGCGGCTGGCGCTGTCCACGACGATCACTTCGGCCGGGGCAGCGGCCAGCTGGGGCTTCAGGGCATCCAGCAACAGCGCCAGGGTTTCAGGCCGGTTATGCGTGCAGACCAGGATCGATATCCGGAGCTCGGCCGTGACGGGCGCCTGGGCATCCTCCGCGCAGTTATCGTCGATGTCGGGATCAGAGCGCACGACGACTTCATAGTCCTTGTATCAGGGCGAAAGAAGTCCTGATTGTAAGGAATCAAGAACAAAAGCGCATCCTGCCGAAGTGTCGGTGCGTCAGGTTACTCCATGCGAACGGTTCGGACGTGTCTCCTTAGGAATGAAAGCCCGGATTGCGGGGTGACGTCGGCAATCCCGATGCCCCGCCTACCGACTTCCGTCAGAAGCGTGTGCAGCAGCATGGCGGCGATCTCAGGAACCAGGGGACCGGTCACGCCGATGGGGTTTTCGTGCATGAGCACGACGGAGCCTTGAAAGGTTCGGTGGGCGAGGGCGCGCCGCACCGCATCCTGGCAGCGCTGCGCCAGCTCCTGCTGTGTGGCGCAGCCTTCCGCGAGCAGGAAGTCTTTGAAATCATAGCGCCAATGCACGATCTGGCAGTCGGGCTTCCAGGCGCGCAGCAATGCATGGATGCGTGCATCGCGGTGGCCGGAACCATAGGGCAGGCGGACGAGATAGGGCGACGGCGTGCGGCGGACCCGCGACAGAAGCGCCTCGGTGCGCGCCAGTTCCTCGATCGCCTGTTCGGGCGGCAGCTGGTCCAGGCGCACATGGTTGAAGCCGTGGGCGTACACACCGTGGCCGGCTTCGGCCAGGATGCGCACCAGGTCAGGATGGTCGGCGACGCGCGTGCCGAGCAGGAAGAATGCCGCCTTCGCCCCGTGGCGTTGCAACAGCGCCAGGATGCGGGGGGTAGTCTCCGGTGAGGGCCCATCGTCGAAACTCAAGGCAATGGAACCCGCCGGGGCCCGATGAATGATCGGCAACCAGCCCGCCCAGGAAAAGGTGCTCGTCAGGTCTCGTCTCAGCCTGCCCAGCATCTGGCCAGGTGCTCCTCTGGCGGGTTTCCGGCACCGCCGGTTCGCTTGTCTGCGGAGACTTCCTACCCGCCGAGGTGCGATCTGGCCACGCCCAGGGCCCTGGGCCGATCATCATAAAGATCAGTCCTTAGTTCACGAAGGTGACCGCCACCCGGCGGGATTTCGCGACATAGGCAGCCCAGACGCCGCCGATCACGGTCATGAACAGCCAGCGCGTGAGGCCGACCATGTCGTCGTCGCCGAAGACGGCGAAGCCGCCCGTCTCTGATGCCAGTGATGCATGACTGATCGCCGTGATCAGCGGAAAGGCGGCGACGCTGAGCCCATACTGGACATAGAAAGCTGTCCTGAAGGCACGGTGCTTGCGGGCGAGATGATAGATGGTGACACATCCTGCGGTGAACAGGCTGACATTCAGGAAGGCTTCGCTGCGCATCATGAAAGGGAAGCGCGCGAAGACATCGGCCATGCCGGGTGTCGCGTAATAGCTGATCACGTCCAGCAGCAGGCGGATCGGCGCCAAAACCAGGCCCAGTGCCAGTAACACCAGCCAGCCCTTGATGCCCGGCGTGATGCCGATCTCCGGTGTTTCCTCACGCCGGGAGCGCCGACGGACAGCATAGACCACGATGCCGGCCACCGCGATCAGCAGGATCAGCGGCAGGAGCTGGAAAATCAGTTGGACGGTCGAAATTTCCTGCACCATATCACCCCCGGACATTGCCTGGCGAAGCTTACAAGATCCCGGTCGTGGCGTCGCCGCAATTTGTTCCTTTTTTGTTTTCTGCATGATGAAGCTTTTGCTCCACCGCGCCGCCGGCTCTTCCCCAGGCAACGCGCCGCCATGGCGGCCTATCCGGTTCCGGGCGACTCGAAAGCTGGGATATGGGCTTGGAGAAGTCTCCGTGGCGCTTCCGCGCGGCCCCCCGACCATGGGTGCCGCCTGGAATTCCCCGCTTTCCGGCCTAAATTCCGGCTGGATCGCGGCGCAACACGGGGCCGTCGGCGCGGGGGGCGCGCTGGCGGAACGGTTGGCCGTGCTGGTTCGTGCCGATCCTCGGGGGATGTGACGCGGTGAGCGACCTGATGCCTTCCTATCGCGTGCGGCCGGAACGCGAGAGCGGTCCGCCCTGGCGCATGCTTGGCATCTCCGGTGGCATTCTCGGTGCCCTGCTGATCGGGGCGCTGGTGATCTGGAGCTTTTCCCGCGGCAGCGGGAACGGCGTGCCGCTGATCGAGCCGGATCCGCGCCCGGTGCGCACGCGGCCGACCGATCCGGGCGGGCTGCGGGTGCAGAACCAGGATGAGCTGATCTTCGACCGGGATCGCCGGCCGGCCGGTACCGCGCGGCTCGCCCCAGAAGCGGAAGCGCCGCGCCTGGACGCGCTGCGCCAGCAGGTGGCGCAGCCGCCGGCCGCCCCGCCGCCCGCTGCCATCACGCCGGCTGCCGCGCCACCACCACCCGTGCCCGTGCCCGCGGCGGCACCGGCCGTCGCCGTCGCGCCGCCGGCGCCGCCCGCCCGTCCGGCTCCCCCGCCCAATTCCGGCCGCATCCAGGTGCAGATCGGCGCGTTGCCGAGCGAGGAGACCGCGCGCACCGAGTGGGACCGGCTGGCGCGCCGCGCGCCGGAACTGCTCGGCGATCGCCGCCCGCAGGTGATGCGCTTCGAGCGGGAGGGGCAGCCGACCCTTTTCCGCCTGCGCACCGGCATGTTCCCGGACGCCGAGGCGGCGCGGGAGTTCTGTGAGAAGCTGCGCGCCAAGGGCGGCAATTGCTCCGTCGTCCGCGGTTGATGCCGGGCATGACCCGCGCCGCGATCATCGGCCTGTCCGGGCCGGTCCTGACCGCCGAGGAAGCCGGGCTGTTGCGGGATGGCCGCCCGCTCGGCGTCATTCTCTTCGCCCGCAATGTGCGCGATCCGGCCCAGCTTCTGGCACTGACCGGCGCGGTGCGGGAGGTGCTGGGGGAGGCCGCGCCGATCCTGGTCGACCAGGAAGGGGGCCGCGTCGCACGGCTGCGACCGCCGCATTGGCCAGGCTTCCCGCCGGCCGCTGGCTTCGCCGATGGTCCGGCCGGCGCGGCCCGGGACAGCGCGCGGCGGATGGGCGCGACCTGCCTCGGCGCCGGGCTCGACGTGGTCTGCGCGCCGGTGCTCGACCTGCGCATTCCGGGTGCGCATGGCGTGATCGGCGATCGTGCCTATGGCGACAGCCCGGAGGCGGTGGCGCGCCTCGGCGCGGCCGTCGTCGCGGGGCTGCTGGAAGCGGGGGCGACGCCGGTCGTCAAGCATATCCCGGGGCATGGCCGCGCAATGGCCGACAGCCACCATGAACTGCCGCGCGTGGCGGCCGATGCCGCGACCCTGGCCGCCGACCTGCATCCCTTCCGTGCGCTCGCGGCCGTCGATGGCGGCGCGGCGTTCTGGGCGATGACCGCGCATGTGCTCTATCCGGCCTGGGATGCGGCGCGGCCGGCGACGCTCTCGCCGCGCATCATCGGCGAGGTCATCCGCCGTGAGGTCG
>DASYDR010000222.1:0-11944 GCA_036499545.1 Roseomonas sp.
GCTCGAGCCTGGCTGCACCTATCGCGCCATGGCGGAACACTGGGGCCGCGCCAGCGCCGCCCTGCGGACCCGCGAGGTCGGTTCTTACCACGCGATGCTGGCCAGCGTCGCGACCGGGCAGTCGATCGGCGTCATGCCGCAATCGGTGCTGGATATCCTGCCATCGCAGCCCGAGGTGAAGACCTTCCCGCTCGGCCTGGCCGACACGCTGCTGATCCGCCGCAAGGACGACCGCTCCACCGCGCTGCAGGCCTTCCTGGACCTGCTCAAGGCCGGCGCCCACCCCACGCCGCCGGCCCGACCGCACGCCTGACCCGGCGGCACGACCGCAGCCCATCCCGCCGCGCGCGTCGTCGCACGCGCCCTACCCCGGACCCTTCATGCCGCACGACCCAGAATCCGCGCGGGGATCGCATCCCTTCCGACGCCTGCGCCTGTTCGTCCCGATCCTTGCCGGCGCGACATTGCGCGACCGCCTCCTCGCCTGTCTCGGCGCGCTGGTCGGCATCGCGCTGACCGGCTGCCTCTCCGGCCTGCTGTTCGGACAGACGCCCGCCATCCCGTTCATCGTCGCGCCGGTCGGGGCCTCGGCGGTCCTGCTGTTCGCGGTCCCGGCAAGCCCGCTCGCGCAGCCATGGTCGATCATCGGCGGCAACACCGTCTCCGCGCTCGTCGGCGTGGCCGTGGCGCGGGTCATCCACGATCCTGTGCTGGCCATCGGCGTCGGCGTATCGCTGGCGATCGCCGCGATGTCGTTCACGCGGTCGCTGCATCCGCCGGGCGGCGCGGCGGCCCTCACGGCGATCATCGGCGGGCCGGCCGTCACCGCATCCGGCTTCCTGTTTCCCTTCATCCCGGTCGCGCTGAACTCGATGCTGCTCGTCGCCCTGGGCATCGCCTTCCATCGCTTCTCCCGTCATGCCTATCCGCACAAGGCGCCCGCGGCCCCGCCGAGCACCCATCGCACCCGGGATGCGCCGGCGGAGGCGCGCATGGGCTTTCAGCCGGCCGATATCGACGCAGCGCTGGCGATGCTGGACGAGACCTTCGACATCGATCGCGGCGACCTGGTCCGCCTGCTGCGCCAGGTGGAGTTGCAGAGCTTCGTGCGCCTGCATGGCAGCCTGCGCTGCCGCGACATCATGTCGCGCGACATCGTCTCCGTCGGCAGCGAGGAGGATCCGCGCCGGGCGCGGTTCCTCCTGCTCGACCACAATATCCGCAGCCTGCCGGTCATCGGCGACGACGGCCGGCTGCAAGGCAGCGTCGGGCTGCGGGAGCTGGCCGATGCCGCCGGCCCGGTCGGCCGCGTGATGTCGCAGGCGATGACCGCATCGGCGGACCAGCCCGCGGTGTCGCTGATCCCTGCCCTGACCGACGGGCGGACCCATGCCGTCATCATCGTGGATGCCGACCAGCGCGTCCTCGGCCTGATCACGCAGACCGATCTGCTGGCGGCCCTGGCACGGTCCGGCGACGGCTCGTCCGAAGGGGTATCCGGCGGGAGGGAAAGGGCCGCCTCCGAAGCCCGGTGAGCGTTTCCCGGCAGAAAGAGGGTGTCGCGCCAGGGGTCGAAGTGACAGTCTTGCCCGCACCACAGGCGTGGACGTCCCTTCACCGGAGACGAGGTTCGCATGAGCCGTTTGCTGCCTCCGCTCAACCCTCTGCGCATGTTCGAGGCCGCGGCCCGGCATGTCAGTTTCACGCGCGCCGCGACCGAACTCGGCGTCACGCAGGCGGCCGTCAGCCGCCAGGTGGCGGTGCTGGAGAGCTGGATGAAGGTGCCGTTGTTCGAGCGCCGGCATTCCCAGCTGGTGCTGACCGATGCCGGCGCGCGCTATTTCGCGTCGATCCGCGGCGCCTTCGACGTTCTTGACGACAGCACCCGCGGCTTTCGCGACGAACGCGCCCAGCACGCGCTCAAGGTCCGGGCCTGCGCCACCTTCGCCCGATACTGGTTGATCCCCCGGCTTCCGGCTTTCCGCGCCATGCACCCGGACATCGCGATCAGCCTCACCACCAGCATCGGCTCCGCGATTTTTTCCTCGCCGGACGTCGACGCCGCGATCTGCTTCGGCGAAGGCCGGTGGGACGGCCGCATCGCCCGCAAGATCGTGGGCGACAGCCTGGGCCCGCTCTGCAATCCGCGCCGTCTGTCCCCCGACCGGTCGCTCTACGCCGTGGAAGACATCCCGCACTTCCCGGCCCTGCAATCGCGTCACCGGACCCGCGACTGGGACGACTGGAGCGCCTTCGCCGGCGTGCCGCTCGACCGGCGACGCTCGGTGCTGTTCGAAAGCTCCGCCCTCGCCTACCAGGCCGCGCAGGATGGCGGCGGGATCGCCATGGGACAGCTCCGGCTGCTGGAACGGGAATTGTCCGCGGGCGACCTGGTACTGCCCTTCGACTGCATCCTCAACCGTCCGCTCGGCTACTATCTGCTGGAAGTCGACGGCGCCCGTCCGGATCCGCGCCGCGCCGCCTTCGTGGCCTGGATGCTGGACGCATCGAGCGGCTTCCGCTGACGGATCAGGACCGCCGCCGCCACAGGCCGGCGCCCCCCCACACGGCCGGCCGCGCGCGTTCGTACTGGAAGCGGTAGGGCAGCGTCTCGCCCAGTTCCTCCGCCGCGTGCCAGACCCAGCGCGGGTCATCCAGGAAGCCGCGGGCGATGGCGACCATGTCGGCCTGGCCCGAGGCGATGGCGGCTTCGGCCCGCCAGGGCTCCACGATCATGCCGACGGCGACGGTCGCGATGCCGGCCTCGGCGCGGATCTGGCCGGCATAGGGCACCAGGTAGCCGGGCGCGGCCGGCACCCGCGCATGTTCCACGATGCTGCCGCTCGAGACGCAGACATAATCGCAGCCGAGCCGCCGCAGCGCTGCGGCGAAGCACACCATGTCCTCGACCTCGATGCCGCCGTCGACCCAGTCGCGGCAATTGATGCGCATGCCGAGCGCGCGATCGGCCGGCCAGGCGGCGCGCACCGCCTCCACCACCTCCAGCGGAAAGCGCATGCGGCCCACCGGCGTGCCGCCATGGGCATCCTCGCGCCGGTTCGACAGGCCGGAGAGGAAGGAGTGGAGCAGATAGCCATGCGCGGCGTGCAGTTCGAGCACCGCGATGTCGAGCCGCGCCGCGCGCTCCGCCGCCTGGACGAAAGCCTGCTTCACCCGCAGCAACCCCTGCGCGTCGAGCGCCTGCGGCACCGGCCACCCCGCGCCGAAGGCCAGCGCGGACGGCGCGCAGAGCGGCCAGCCGCCGGCACCCGGATGCAACGGCTGGCCGCCATCGGCCGGATGAGCGAGCGAACCCTTGCGTCCCGAATGATTGAGTTGCAGGCCAAGCGGCGTGTCGGAGAAGCTGCGGATGCCGGCGATCAGCCCGGCGAAGGCTTCCTCCTGTGCGTCGCTGTGCAGGGCCAGGTTGCCGGGATTGCCGTAGCCCATCGGCTCCACCGCCGTGGCCTCGATCATCACCAGCCCCGGGCCGGAGACGGCGAGGCCCCCGAGATGCTGCAGGTGCCAGGGCTGCGGGCGATGATCAGCGGCGCTGTACTGCGCCATCGGCGAGACCATGATCCGGTTGGCCAGGGCGACCGGCCCGAGCCGGACGGGGGAAAAGAGGTGCGACGGCACGCGGGGCGCCTTTCGTGCAGGGCACGCGAACGGAACCAAGGCCCGCGGCGCGCCGCAACCGAGCAGGCGTGCGGGCGGCGCCCTACCGGAGCTTGGGCCAGGGTGCCCCGCCCAAGGAATTGTAGGCCCGCGCCCGAGCAACCCTCGCTTGCCGCTGTCGCGGGCGCGACCGAAGCTGCGGCAACGGCGGCCGACCGCTCCGGCAACGCCACGATAAGGGAGAGGACATCATGTCCGAGGACGTTCTGCTGGAATCCCTTTCGATCGATCGCCTCCGGTCGCATGTCGAGCACATCACGCAGGCGATCCCGTCGCGCCTGGCTGGCTCGGAGAATGGCCGGCGGATGGCCGAATACAGCCGGGACGCGCTGTTGGCCGAAGGCATCGCCGCCGCCGTGGAAGAATTGCCCGGCCTGGTCAGCTTCCCCGACCGCGGCGCGTTGCAGGTGCTGGCGCCACAGCAGATCGCGATCGATGCGAATACGCTCGGGCACAGCCTTCCCACCCTGCCGGACGGCATCACCGGGACGCTGATCGACACGCATTCCGGCGCGGAATCAGACTTCGCGGGACAGGATCCGGTCGGGCGCATCGCGCTGTCCGAACTGTCCTACCATCCCGCCCGGCACGAGAAGGCGCGCATCGCCGCGCGGCTCGGCGCGATCGGCTGCGTGATGATGAACTGGGGCCCGCCCGAGAACACCGCCCTGCCCTTCGGATCGGTGAAATCGGCCTGGGGCAACCCGACCCCCGAGACCTTCCGTAGCGAGATGCCGGCCGTCCCCTGCATCGGCATCGCGCGCAGCGCCGGCCTCGCGCTGCGCGAGATGATCCGGCAAGGCCCGGTGCAGGTGCGCCTGCGCGCGAATGTCGAGAATGGCTGGCGCCCGGTCCACATCACGGTGGGCGAGGTGCGGCCGGACGGCGCCGAGGATTTCGTCGTGGTCGGCGGCCACCAGGATTCCTGGCCGGGGCCGCAGGCGACGGACAATGCCGCCGGGTCCGCGGTGCTGCTGGAACTGGCGCGCACCTTCCACCAGCATCGCGACAAGCTGCGCCGCGGCCTGGTCTTCGGCTTCTGGACCGGCCACGAGACCGGCACGATGGTCGGCTCCACCCATTACGTCGACCGGAACTGGGACCGGCTGCGGCGCCATGCGGTGGCCTACATGCAGGTCGACCAGCCGGGCATCACCGGCACCACCGTCTGGGACAGCCGCTCCAATGTCGAACTGCGCCGCTTCCACCAGGCGGTGGAGAAGCGCCTGGCGAGCGGCTACGCGCCGGCCTGGCGCCGCGCCGTGAAGAACGGCGATTCCTCCTTCTTCGGGCTCGGCGTGCCGATGGTGCAGGGCCTCGGCAATTTCACCGCCGAGCAGTTGAAGGCGAGCGCCATGGCGACGCTCGGCTGGTGGCATCATTCGATCGAGAACACGATCGACAAGCTCGACTGGGACCGCATGGCCGTGCATCTGCGCGTCTATGCCGGCTGGCTCTGGGAACTCTGCACCGCGCCCATCCTGCCTTTCGAATTCGTCAGCGTCGCCGACCAGTTCATCGAGCGGCTGACCGCCCTGCAAGCGGCCGGCGCCGGCATCGGCCTGGACGGCGCCCTGGCCCAGGCCCAGGCCTTCCGTGGCGCCGCCGAACGGCTGGAAGCGGCGGCGTCCACCTGGCGCCATCGCTACGCGGTGGGCGAGACCGACCAGGGACCGGCGGACCGGCTGAACGCCTGCCTGAAGCGGCTGTCGCGCATCCTGCTGCCGCTCGCCAGCACCGGCGTCGGCACCTATGGCCATGACCCCTATGGCGACACGCCGCAGACGACGATGCTGCCGGCACTGTTCGACGTGCCCCTGCTGGCCAAGCCGGAGACCGGCGAGGAACAGCGCTGGCTGCTCGAGACCAGGCTGGTCCGCGAACGCAACCGCCTGACCGACGGGCTGTCGGACAGCCGCCTGCTGGTGGACGAGACCCTGCGGCATCTCGGCTGAACATCGACCGCGAAGGGGCAGAGCGATGACCAGGGCGATGGCAGGTCCCGGCACCCTTTCCCGCCGGGCCTTCGCAGCGGTAGCGGCCACCGCGCTGGCGGCGCCGGGCGCCCGCGCCGCGCCGCTGCCCGACCGGCCGGTCCGCATGCTCTGCCCCTGGAGCCCGGGCGGCACCGCCGATCTCTATACCCGCGGCGTCTCGCCAATCATCGCGCGCCACCTGGGCCAGTCCTTCATCGTGGAAAATCGCGGTGGCGCCTCAGGCTCCGTCGGGACCGCCTATCTGCGCAACCAGCGGCCGGACGGCAGCGTCATCGCCACCGTCACCGAGGCGGTGTTCCGCATCGCCCTGGTGCAGCCGGTCGGCTACGACCCGCTGCAGGACTTCACCTTTCTCGCGGGCGGCGCCGCGCTGGTCTGGGGCTGGGCGGTGCCGCGCGCCAGCCCGATCCGCGACCTGCGCGACCTGGTGGAGCGGGGCCGGGCGCGACCCGGCAGCCTCTCCTACGCAGCCGGCGGAACCGCGGCCAATCCGCCGCTCGGCATGAAGGTGCTGGAACACCGCACCGGCGCGGGCTTCCTCTTCGTGCCCTATGCCGGCGGTGGCGAGATGATCAACGCGGCCATGAGCGGCACCGTGGACGTGGTATTCGATTCCGTGGGCGCCGTGGCCGGCATGGTGGATGGCGGCGAGATGCGCCTTCTCGCCGTCGCCGCCGAGGAGCGCTTTCCCCGCTGGCCGGCGGTGCCGACGGCGCGCGAAGCCGGCTTCGACGTGCTGCACGCGCTGCCGCCGGGCTTCATCGCGCCGCGCGGCCTGCCGCCCGACCTCGCCGCGCTGTTCGAGCGCGCGATGCTGGCCTCGGTGGACGATCCCGAGCATGCGCAGCTGGTGCAACGGCTGAACCTCGCGCCGTGGCGCCGCGATGCCGCCGCCTATGCCGCGCATCTGCGCGACCTGTTCCAGACCCTGCCGCCCTTGCTGCGCGCGCTGGGCATGCTGCCGGCCTGACGCCGGACGACCGGAGGTTTCACGGGCCGCGCTGTCCCGCGCGGTGCCGCATGGAGGGCTGGCATGGCCAGGATCGCAGTCGGCGGCTTCCATCACGAGACGAACTGCTTCGTCCTGCCGCAGACGGACTATGCCTATTTCAACCTCTGGCGCGACCGCCCGCCCCTGGTGCGCGGCGCGGAGGTGTTCGAGCGCCTGGCGGGCGCCACCTTCGCGTTGGCCGGCTTCATGGCGGAGATGCAGGACGCGCACACGCTGGTGCCGCTGCTCTGGACCAGCGGCGGCGCCGGCGGGCTGGTGACGGCCGATGCCTTCGAGCGCATCGCGGGCGAATTGGTGGGCCGGCTGTCCGAGGCCGGCGCGGTCGACGCGGTCTATCTCGACCTGCACGGCGCGATGGTGAGCGAGCCCTTCGAGGATGGCGAGGGCGAGTTGCTGCGGCGCGTGCGCGCCGTCGTCGGCCCGGCGGTGCCGATCGTCATCAGCCTCGACTACCATGCCAACGTGACGCCCGAGATGGTCGCGCATAGCGACGGCATCTGCGCCTATCTCACTTATCCCCATGTCGATCGGGCGGCGACCGGCACGCGCGCCGCGACGGTGATGCGCCGCGTGCTGGAGCGCGGCCGGCCGACCGCGCGGGCCCTGCGCAAGCTGCCCTTCCTGCTGCCGTTAAACGACCAATGCACCCTGGTGGAGCCCTCGCGCGGCATCGTGCGCCATTCGGTGGTCGATGACGGCGAACTGTTGACCCTGGCCTATCTCGCGGGCTTCCCGCCTTCCGACCTGTTCTGGTGCGGACCGGCGGTGATCGCGCATGGCTGGAACCAGGCGGCGGCCGACCGCGCCGCCGATGCCCTGACGCGGGAGATCGCGCTGCAGGAGGCGCATTTCGCGGTGCCGATGGTCACGCCGGAGGATGGCGTGGCGGCAGCGCGCCGGATCGCCCGCGATGCGGCCCGCCCGGTGGTGATCGCCGATACGCAGGACAATCCTGGCTGCGGCGGCAGCGCCGACAGCACCGGGCTGCTCAAGGCGCTGGTCGCGGCCGGGACCGAGGATGCGGTGCTGGGCTTCCTGTGCGATCCGGCCGCGGCGCAGGCCGCGCATGCCGCGGGCGAAGGCGCCAGCCTGCGCATCGCGCTGGGCGGGCATTCCGGGCCGGAGGGCGTGACACCGCTCGAGGCGGAGTATCGCGTCGAGCGGCTGGGCAGCGGCCGCTTCCAGACGACCGGCCTGGTGGTCGGCGGCCGCGACACGGATATCGGCCCCTCCGCGCTGCTGCGGCTGGGCGGTGTGCGCATCGTCGTCACCTCCAAGCGCATGCAGGCCTTCGACCAGGCGCCCTTCCGCCACCTCGGCATCGAGCCGGCGCGGGAGCGGATCCTGGCGCTGAAGAGCACCTGCCATTTCCGGGCCGAGTTCGAGCCGCTGGCGGAGAAGGTCATCGTGGTGCTGGCACCGGGCTACTACCTGGCGGATCCGTCCACCTACCCCTTCGCGCGACTGCGCCCGGGCATCCGCCTGAAGCCGCTCGGCGCCGATCGCCGCGGAGCCGCGCCATGACCGCCGCCGCGCACCCCACGCGCCGCGCCGCGCTCGCCGCCACGCTGCTCGGCATCTCCGCCGGTGCGGCCCGCGCCCAGTCCTTTCCCGACCGGCCGGTCCGGCTCGTGATCCCCTACAGCGCCGGCGGCGGCACCGACGTGACCGGGCGCGAACTCGCCCGCCACATGGCGGACGACCTCGGCCAGCCGGTGGTGGTCGAGAACCGCACCGGCGCCAATACCGCGATCGCGGCGGACTATGTCGCGCGGTCGCGGCCGGACGGCTACACGCTCTACTTCGCCGGCGCGTCGAGCCTGGTGGTGCCGCCGCTGGTATCGCCGCAATTGCCGATCCGCCCGGCGGATTTCGCGCCCGTCTCCCTGGTGTTGAAGCAGCCCTATGCGCTCGGCGTCGCGCCGGCCTTCGCGGACAGCCTGGGCGCGCTGGTCGCCCGGCTGCGGGCGCAGCCGGATGTGCATGGCTTCGGCCATACCGGCACCGGCGGCATCGGCCATCTGATCGGCGTGCGGCTGATGAACGCGACCGGCACGCGCATGGTCTCCGTCCCCTATCGCGGCTTCCAGCAGACGGTGCTGGACGTGATCTCCGGCCGCCTCGCCATGACCTTCGAGGCGGTGGCGAATTTCCTGCCCTTCCTGCGCGACGGCAATATCCGGCTGCTGGCGGTGAGCAGCGACCGGCGGCTGCCGCAGCTGCCGGATGTGCCGACCTTCGCCGAGGCCGGCTATCCGGACATGGTCGTGCAGTCCTGGCTCGGGGTCTATGCGCCGGTCGCGACACCGTCGCCCGTCATCGCGCGGCTCAACCAGGCCGTGGCGCGCGCGGTCGGCAGCGAGGGCTTCCGCACCATGACGGCCGCGCAGATCCAACAGCCGGAAAGCAGCACGCCGGAGGCCCTGGCGGCGCTGACCCGTGCCGATATCGAGGTGTGGCGGCGGGTCATCGCGCCACTCAACCTGCAAGTGAACAACTGAAGGAACAGCGCGGCATGAGCGGGCAACAAGGCAAGACCGCGATCGTCACCGGCGGCGCACGCGGCATCGGCCGCGCCATCGCACTGGCCCTGGCACGCCAGGGCATCGCCGTGGCCCTGATCGACATGCTGGAGGAGGAGCTTCACCGCACGGCCGCGGAGGTGGCCGCGCTCGGCGCCGAGTGCACCCCGATCGTCGCCGACGTGTCGGACTACCAGGCCGCGCGCAGGCATGCCGCATCGCTGGCGGCGCGCTGGGGCCGGATCGACGTGCTGGTCAACAATGCCGCGGTGCTGCAGCCGAAGCGCATCCTGGAGATCACCGAGGCGGAATGGGACCTCGGCATGGCCGTCAACCTCAAGGGCCCTTTCAACTGGTGCCAGGCCGTGGCCCCCGTGATGCTGGCCGGCGCGGGCGGGCGCATCGTCAATATCGGCTCCGTCTCCGCCCATACCGGCCCGTCGCCGCATGCGGCGAGCCGCTTCGCGTACAGCGCGACCAAGGCGGGCGTGCTCGGCCTGACCCGCGGGCTGGCACGGGAGCTGGCGCCGAAGATCGCCGTCAATGCCGTCTGCCCGGGCGCCATCCTGACCGAGCGGACCAGCGCGAGCTTCGCGCCGTTCATGGACCGCCTGCCGCAGGCGATCCCGCTCGGCCGCGTCGGCACGCCGGAGGATATCGCGGTGGTCGTTGCCTTCCTCGCGACGGCCGAGCCGATGTTCATGACCGGCGAGATCATCGACATCGACGGCGGCGCCTGCATCAACTGAACGGAGGCTGCGCATGGATCTCGATCTCGACGGCCAGGTCATCGCCGTCACCGGTGCCGGCAGCGGCATCGGCCGCGCCATCGCGGTGCTGCTGGCCGGGCAGCGCGCCCGCGTGCATGTGGCCGATCGATCGGCCGATGGTCTCGCCGCGCTCGCAGCCGAGCATCCGGCGATCCGCACCTCGGTCGTGGACCTGACCGACCGGGCCGCCGCGGCCCGCTGGATCGCCGGGGTCGAGCAGGCGGCCGCGGGGCCGATCGCGACGCTGGTCAACAATGCCGGCGGCTCCCTGGGCCAGGTGCCGCAGGATTTCGCCGGGGTGTCCGACGCGGACTGGGACAGCATCCTGGCCATCAACCTGAACGCGGTCTTCGCGCTGTGCCGTGCCGTGGTGCCGGGCATGCGCCAGGCCGGGCGCGGGCGCATCATCAATATCGGATCGCGGGCCGGCTCGCATGCCTCCCTGCACGGGGTGCAGGCCTATACGGCGGCGAAGCACGCCATGGCGGGGCTGACGCGGCAGCTGGCCTCCGACCTCGGCCCGGACGGCATCACCGTGAACTATGTGGCGCCGGGGCTGGTGCGCACCAATCCAGCGCGCGACCGGCAATGGGCGAATTACGGCGAGGCGGGCCAGCGCGCCATGCTGCAGCGGATCGGGCTGCGCCGCCTGGGGACCGCCGAGGAGATCGCAAAGGTGGTCGCTTTCCTCGCCTCCGACCTGGCCAGTTTCGTCAATGGCGTGGTGTTGCCGGTCGATGGCGGCCACGCATAGCAGCAAGGATCCGGACATGACCAAGCTCCTGCTCCCCCGCCGCACCGCCGCGATGGCCGCGGTGGGGCTGCTGGCCGCGCCGGCCCTCCGGGCGCAGAGCGGCCGGCCCATCCGGCTGGTCATTCCCTTCTCCGCCGGCGGCAACACCGATGTCGTGGCGCGCGTCATCGCGCCCCGCGCCAGCGAGATCCTGGGCCAGACCGTGGTGGTGGAGAACCGGCCGAGTGCCAGTGCCGTGGTGGGTACCGAAGTGGTGGCCCGCGCCCGGCCGGACGGTGCCACGCTGCTGATGATCGACACCACGCTGCCGGTGCTGCCGACGCTGCACCCGCAACTACCCTTCGACATCTTCCGCGACCTGACGCCGCTCGGCGCCGCCGTGACGGCGCCGACCACGCTGGTGGTCGGCAGCGCCATGCCGGCGCGCACCCTGCAGGAGGTGGTCGACCGGGCGCGGGCCGCACCGGGGCGGCTGACCTATGCCACCGGCAGCCTGGGCGGCACCGCGCATCTGGCGGGCCTGCTGATGCAGGAAGCCGCGTCGATCCGCCTGACCCATGTGCCCTATGCCGGGGCGGGCCAGGCGCTGAACGACCTGGTGGGCGGCCGGCTCGACATCACTTTCTCCGCGCTGAGCGCGGTGCAGGGTTTGATGGATACCGGGCTGCTGCGTGCCATCGCCACCACCGGCGCGGAACGGCTGCCGATCGCGCCCGATCTGCCCACCTTCGTCGAAGGCGGCCTGCCGCAGGTGGTGGTGGTCGCGCATTGGTGCTTCTACGCGCCCGGCGGCACGCCCGCCGCGATCGCGGACCCGCTGAGCGACGCGCTGATGCGGGCGACGCGCGACGCCGCGACCAAGGCGGATCTGGAGCGCCGCGGCTATGTCGTCGTCGCCACCAGCGCCGCCGAGCATGCCCGCATCCTGCGCGAGGAATACGAGAAATGGGGCGGAGTCATGCGGCGTTCCGGGGAAGCGCCTGAGGGCGGCCGGCGATGACAGGCCGGCAGCGGCCCGGCCGCGGCAGGCCTGGCGCTGGAGATCGCGCGGCATGGCAAAGCTAGAATGCGCAAAGGCGCCGATCTTTTGATCGGCGCCTTTGCGTGAATTTGGATGCGGGGACAGGATTTGAACCTGTGACCTTCAGGTTATGAGCCTGACGAGCTACCGGGCTGCTCCACCCCGCGGTGGTGGTGTGGTGGGCGGGTGG
>DASYDR010000223.1:0-4606 GCA_036499545.1 Roseomonas sp.
TGAAGGCGGCCGTCTGACGCGCTCAGATCAGGCCGGCCCTCGCCGGGAAGGCCAGAAAATCGCACCTGCGCGCCGATCAACGGCGCCAGGTCGAAACGACAGGCCGAACGGCGAGGAGGAAACATCATGCGTATACTGAAGGCGGTCGAGCGGATTCCCGGCGGGCTGATGCTGGTTCCGCTGGTACTCGGCGCCATGTGCAAGACCTTCTCGCCTGGGGCCGGCAATTACTTCGGTTCCTTTACCAACGGCCTGATCACCGGCACGGTGCCGATCCTGGCCGTCTGGTTCTTCTGCATGGGCGCCACCATCGATCTGCGCGCCACCGGTATCGTGCTGCGCAAGTCGGGGACGCTGCTGGTGACCAAGACCCTGGTCGCCTGGCTGGCGACCCTGGTGGCGGCGAGCTTCATCCCCGATGGCGGCATCAGCACTGGCCTGTTCGCCGGGCTCTCGGTGCTGGCGATCACCGCCTCCATGGATATGACCAATGGCGGCCTCTACGCCGCGGTGATGCAGCAATACGGCTCCAAGGAAGAAGCCGGCGCCTTCGTGCTGATGTCGGTCGAATCCGGGCCGCTGGTCACCATGCTGATCCTCGGCGCCTCCGGCGTCGCGGCGTTCGAGCCGCGGCTTTTCGTCGGCGCCGTGCTGCCCTTCCTGATCGGCTTCGCGCTCGGCAACCTCGACACCGATCTGCGCGCGCTGTTCGGCCGCTGCGTGATCCCGCTGATCCCATTCTTCGGCTTCATGCTCGGCAACGGCATCGACATGAACGTCATCCTGCAGAGCGGATTGCCGGGCGTGCTGCTCGGCCTCGGCGTCATCGTCGTCACCGGCATTCCGCTGATGCTGGCCGATCGCTTCATCGGCGGCGGCAATGGCACCGCGGGCCTCGCCGCCTCCAGCACCGCGGGCGCGGCGATCGCCAATCCGACCCTGATCGGGGAGATGATTCCGCGCTTCAAGCCGCTGGTGCCGACCGCGACCGCGCTGGTCGCGACCGCCTGCCTGGTGACCGCCATCCTGGTGCCGATCCTGACCGGGCTCTGGGCCAGGCGCATGGGCCACGTCCCGGCGGCGCGGGAAGCCGAGCCTCTCGCGACGCCGGCGGCGGAGCCGGTCTGACGGCCGGCGGCGACGGGTGCCGGTATCAGCGCGCGGTCGCCAGGGCCGGCGGCCGCGCCCGCAGCCGCAGCACCAGCCACGCGGCGATGGCGAGGTTGAGCAGGTTCCAGGCGATGCCGTTCAGCACCGCCAGCTGGTAGCTGGCCGTCGCGTCGAAGATCACGCCCGACACCCAGCCGCCGAGCGCCATGCCGGCAAGGGTGGAGGAGATCGCCAGGCTGACCCGGAACCCCGCCTGTTCCGGCGGGAAGAATTGCCGCGCGATCACCGCGTAGCTCGGCACGATGCCGCCCTGGAACAGGCCGAACACCGCTGACAGGATGAACAGCGAACCGAGGCTGTCGAAGCGCAGGAACAGCGCCAGCGCCAGGCATTGCAGCGCCGATCCCAGCAGCAGCGTCGCCGGCGCGCCGATCCGGTCAGTGACGCCGCCGGAGGCCACGCGGCTGATCACCCCGAAGCCGAGCATGAGCGACAGCATCTCCGCCCCGCGCGCCGGGCCGTAGCCGAGGTCGACGCAATAGGCGACGATATGCACCTGCGGCATCGCCATCGCGACGCAGCAGGCGATGCCGGCGATCATCAGCAGCCCCTGCAGTCCATTCGCGCTGAGGCCGAGCCGGGCCAGCCCGTCGCCGGCCTGCGCGGTGCCGCCGGCCGGCTGCACCGGTGGCGGGCGCCGCAGCGCCAGCGACAGGGGCGGCATGGTGAGCAGGCAGAACAGGCCGATGCCGATATGCGTCGTCCGCCAGCCGTGATCGGCGATGAGCTGTTGCAGCACCGGTGGCCAGACCGTTCCGGCGAAGTAGCTGCCGCTGGCGCAGAGCGCGACCGCGATGCCGCGCCGGCGCAGGAACCAGAGCGAGGTGTCGGCCACCAGCGGCCCGAACACCGCGCAGCTGCCGAAGCCGCCGATCAGGACCGCGTAGAGCAGCGCGAATTGCCATAGGCTGCCGGCGAAAGCGGTCGCGACATAGCCGATGCCGAGCGCCGCCGTGCCGATCAGCACCGGCAGCATGATGCCGCGGCGATCGGCCAGCCGGCCCATCAGCACGCCGCCGCCCATGAAGGCCAGCATGGTCAGCGTATAGGGCAGGGAGGCGTCGGCGCGCGCCACACCGAATTCCGCCTGCACAGCAGGCATCGCGACGACGATGGACCACAGGCCGACACCGCCGATGGTCGCCAGCAGCACCGCCGCCAGCAGCCGCCACCAGGCATAGGCGGAATCCATCCCGCCGCCTGTCATTCGGCGGGGGCGCGATTGAGGTAGCCGTCGCGTGTCTGCGGCAGCTTCCAGCCAAGGATCTTCGACGCGACCAGGGTGCGCAGCACCTGCGCGGTGCCGCCGCCGATCGTGAACATGCGCACGTCGCGCGCCATCCGCTCCAGCGGAAGATCGCGCGAATAGCCGCGCGCGCCATGCAGCTGCAGCGCGTCGTTGACGATCCTGATCGCGGCTTCGGAGGCGAAGATCTTCGCCTGCGCCGCGAGCTCCGGATCCGGGAAGCCGCCGCCAGCCGGCCCGCGCGACCGCGCCGCGGCATAAAGCATCAGGCGCGACGCCGTCAGCTGGGTCTGCATGTCGGCCAGCATCCACTGCACGCCCTGGAATTCGCCGATCGGGCGGCGGAACTGCTCGCGGTTCTTCACCCAGTCGCGCGCGTGGTCGAAGGCGCCGCCGGCGACGCCGAGCGCCACCGTGCCGGCGCCGACGCGCTGGCTGTTATAGGCGTTCATCAGGTCGGCGAAGCCGCGCCGGAAGCCGGATGGCGGGGCCAGCGCCATCTCGGCCGGCACCACCAGATCCTCGAACACCAGCTCGCCTTCCGGGATGCCGCGCAGGCCCATGGTCGGTTCCCGCTTCGCCAGGCGGATATTGGCCTGGCCATCCCGCACCGCGAGGAAGCCGCCGATACCGAGTTCATGCCCCTGTTCGTCGAAGACGCGCGCGAAGATCAGGTGCAGGCGGGAAACCCCGGCGCCGGTGATCCAGTGCTTGCGGCCGTTGATGACGAACTGGTCGCCGCGCCGCATCGCGCGGGTGGTCATCGCGGTCGCGTCGCTGCCGGCCTCGGGCTCGGTGATGCAGATGGCGGGTTTGTCGCCGGCGAGCACCAGCTCCGCCGCCAGCCGCTGCTGCGCCGGGCTGCCATAGGCCATGATGGTGGAAATCGCGCCCATATTGGCTTCGACCACGATGCGCGCGGTGACGGTGCAGGCCTTGGCCATCTCCTCGATCACCAGCACGGTGTCGAGGAAGGATCGGCCCTGGCCGCCGAGCGCGGTCGGAATGGTCATGCCCATGAAGCCGGCGCCGCGCAGCGCTTCCACGATATCCCAGGGGTATTGTTCGCTGCGATCGACCTCCGCGGCGCGCGGCTGCACGACCTGCCGCGCGAAATCCCGTGCCCGCGCCTGCAGGGCCAGCTCCGCCTCACTCAACCCGATATCCATGCTGGCTCCCCCCGGACGCGCCATGTTGCCAGGCGTGGCGGGCGAGACTGGCCGCCGGCGGCGCCGCTGTCCATCGGGTCTGGCCGAACCGGCCGATGCGGGGCATCGTGGCGCGAACGCCGGGCATCCATGGCGAACGAGGGGAAGCTCCATGTCGCAGACACCGATCGTCCGTCACCTGGCGGTCCGGCCCGAATGGCTGGCGCAGGTGGAGGAAGAAGCGCTGGAACCGGCGCTGCCGATCATCGACCCGCATCATCACCTGTGGGAACGGCCGGGCAACGTCTATCACCTGGCTGATCTGCTGGAGGATACCAGCAGCGGGCACGACATCCGCGCCACGGTCTTCATCCAGTGCAACGCGATGTTCCGCCTCGACGGGCCGGAACCCTTCCGCTGCCTGGGCGAGACCGACTATGTGAACGGCGCGGCGGCGCAATGCGCCAGTGGCATCCACGGCGCCATCCGCGCCTGCCAGGCGATCGTCGGCAATGCCGAGCTCGCGCTCGGCGACGATGTCGCGCCGGTGCTGGAAGCGCATCTGCGCATCGCCGGCGACCGTTTCCGCGGCATCCGCAACAACCTCGCCTGGCATCCGGATCCGGGCGTGCGCGCCAACCCGATCAAGCTGCGCCCGGGGCTGATGATGGATCCGCAATTCCGGCGAGGCGTGGCGCGGCTGCGCGAATACGCGCTGACCCTGGATCTCTGGGTCTATCACACCCAGCTCGATGAGGTGCGGGACCTGGTCGCGGCCTTCCCGGACACCGGCTTCATCCTGGACCATGTCGGTGGCCCGATCGGCATGGGGCCCTTCCAGGGCTGCCGCGCCGATGTCTTCCCGGTCTGGCGCGAGAAGATCCGCAGCCTGGCGAAATACCCCAATCTCGAGATGAAGCTTGGCGGCCTCGCGATGGAATGCGCCGGGTTCGACTTCCACCTGGCGCCGAAGCCGCCGGGCTCCGCGCAGCTCGCCGCCGCCTGGAAGCCTTATATCGAGACCTGCATCGAAGCCTTCGGC
>DASYDR010000224.1:0-4866 GCA_036499545.1 Roseomonas sp.
GCTCTGGCCGGTCTTCTTCACGCAACCTGGCGCAATGTGCTGCGTCACTCCGTCGTCATGTTCGGAGCATCATCATGCCATGGAATCGCGAGCATAAGCCCGCGCGACACGTCGGCCCTGCATGGCTGGCTCCACCGTCGCCCGCTGGCGAGGCCTCGATCTGGCCTGCTAACCGGACGCTAACAAAAGTTCCGATAACCGAAGCCATGTCCCAGCCGGAAAACGACACACAGGCCCGCCGCAAGGCCCCTGCCTCGCGTCATCTGCCCGAAGAGCTGACGATCCCGCCCATGACCTATGGGTCCTGGATGGAAATCGGCCTGGCCGCGCGCCAGATGGCGACGGCCGCGGCGCCGGCCGACAAGCCCGCGCCGCGGCGCCGCCGCGCAAGGGCGCAGGTGATCAGCGCCGCCTGAACCGGGCGGCGCCGGCCATGCCAGGCCGGCGCCGATGCCCCGCGCCCTATGGGCGCTGGATCAGTTCCATCTTGTAGCCATCGGGATCTTCGACGAAGGCGATGATGGTGGTCCCGAACTTCACCGGTCCCGCTTCCCGCGTCACCTTGCCACCGCCGTTGCGCACGGCTTCGCAGGCCGCGGCAACATCCGGCACGCCGACCGCGAGATGGCCGAAGCCGGTGCCCATCTCGTATTTCTCGACGCCGTAGTTGTAGGTCAGTTCGATCACCGCCTGCTCGTCCTCATCGGCGTAGCCTACGAAGACGAGCGTATACTTGCCATCCGGCACATCGCGCCGGCGCAGTTCCTTCATCCCGAGCAGCTTCGTGTAGAAAGCGATGCTCCGCTCCAGGTCACCGACCCGAAGCATGGTGTGCAGCATCCGTCCCGCCATGGTCATGCCCTTCCCTGGGTTTGATAGAAGCGGCACGCGTCCGTCACGCATGCCGGGCGCCCGAATGGGCGCCGCCGCGAGTGCGGCGTCACACTAGAGCAGGATGCGTTCGCAAGCGCTCACGCATCCTGCTCCAGGGCTTTGTTTGATCGCGTGATTCACGGTTTTCGGTGAGTCCACCTCAACCGATCACGCTCTAAAGGCGTGCTCTTCGCACGACACGCTAAAGGCGCGCTCTTCGCACGACACACTGAAGGCCGGCGGAGGCCGGCCGCCCGGCGCCTGGGGGTCCATGATTGCGCTAGCGATCATGGTCATTGGGATCGATGGCGAGCAGGAACAGCCCCGCCGCCTCCACCGCTGCGATCGTCGCGGCGCGCTCCATCACGATGGTACCGTTCGCCTCGATCGCCAAGCCGCGCAAGCCGGCCGTCGCGGCGCCGGCGACCGTGCGCGGACCGATCGTCGGCAGGTCGACGAGGCGCGACTGACCCGGCTTCACGCGCTTCACCAGCACGCCGCCTGGCCCGTCCCGGCGCAGCGGCCCGACACGCGCGAGCAGCGCATCGGTCCCTTCGATCGCCTCGACGCCGAGCACCAGCCCCTGCTGCACCACGACGGCCTGCCCGACATCCAGCACGCCGAGCGCGGCCGCGACCGCGAAGCCGCGCCCGATATCGGCCATCGCCTCCGCATCCGGCGGCGCTCCCGCCAGCAGGCCGGCCTGCGGCGTCAGGCCGGCGATCAGCGCATCGGCGCCCAGCACCTCGAAGCCGTCCTCGCGCAGCACCCGGACCACCGCCTGCAGGATGCTGTCATCCCCGCTGAAGGCCGCGCGCCCGATCCGCGCCACAAGCTTCAGGGTCGCCGCATCCGGCATGAGCGACAGCATGGACGGCCGCGTGACGGTGCCGGCCATCACCACCTGCCGCACACCTTCCGCCCGCAGCCAGTCCAGCATGCGGGCCGCACGGCCGAAGCGAATGGCGACCGACGGGTGCGGCGTGAAATCCTCAGGTGTCGCGAAGCCGCCTATCGCGACGACACGCACCGGCCGTCCGGCCGATGCCACGGCCTGCGCCACACGCCGGGGCAGCTCGCCACCGCCGGCAAGAATGCCGAGCGGCGCGGCCGCCTCGATCATGCGCCGGCCTCGTCCTCTTCCTCGGCGGCCGTATCGCGGCCGGCCTTGCAGAGGCCGCGGCGGGACGCGGTGCCGATGAAGGCCAACACCTCCGCGACCTGGGCATCACCCGGGTAGCGCTCCACGGCCAGGGCCAGGCGTTCGGCGAAGATGCCGGGCTCGCGGAACAGCAGGCGGAACATGGCCCGCAGCGCATGGATTTCCGGCCGGCTGAAGCCGCGGCGCTTCAGGCCGATCAGGTTCAGCCCGACCAGCCGCGCCCGATTGCCCATCGCCGAGCCATAGGGGATCACATCCGCCTCGACCCCGCTCATGCCGCCGATCACCGCCTGGCGGCCGATGCGGACGAACTGGTGCACGGCGGTGCCGCCACCCACGAAGACCGTGTCGCCGATCTCGACATGGCCGCCGAGCATCACATTGTTCGCCAGGATCACCCGGTCGGCCAGCGTGCAGTCATGCGCGACGTGGGCCATCGCCATGATCATGCAATCGGCCCCGAGCGTGGTGACGCCGTGGCCGCCGACGCTGCCGCGATGGATCGTGGCGCCTTCGCGAACCAGGCTGCGCGGCCCGATCTCGCAGCGGGTCGGCTCGCCCTTGTACTTCAGGTCCTGTGGCGCGAGGCCGATGCTCGCATAGGGGAAGATCCTGGCGCCCGCCCCGACCCGCGTATGCCCATCGACGGAAACATGGGAGATCAGCTCCGCCCCCGCTTCGATGGTGACGTCCGGGCCGACGGTGCAGAAGGGGCCGATGGTGACGCCCTCGGCGATCTTGGCACCGGGGCTGACGATGGCGCTTGGATGGATCTGCACGCTCAACGGTCCAGGATCATGGCGGCAAAGGTGGCTTCGGCGACGGTCTGGCCGTCCACCTTCGCTTCGCCGTTGAATTTCCACACATTGCCGCGCCGGCGCTCGCGCTTCACATAGACGCGGAGCTGATCACCGGGCACGACCGGCTTGCGGAACTTCGCATTGTCGATGGTCATGAAATACACCAGCCGTCCATAGGCTTCCGTGCCCAGGCTCTCGACCACGAGCACCGCCGCGGTCTGTGCCATGCACTCGATGATGAGCACGCCCGGCATCACGGGCGCGGCCGGGAAATGGCCCTGAAAGAAGTTCTCGTTGACGGTGACGTTCTTGATGCCGACGCAGCTCTCCTCGAGCTTCACGTCGACGATGCGGTCGACCAGCAGGAACGGGTAGCGATGCGGGATCGCGCGCATGATCCGCGCGATGTCGAAGGCCTCCAGCGCCTCCCGCGGCGCGATGTCCTGTGCCTCGTCGGTATGCATGCCAGGCTAGTCCTGTCCTTGTTTCCTGTCGTTCCGCCCCGCAACCGCACCCGGCGCACCCGCTGCCGCGATCTGGGCCGGGCGGCCGCTCCCGGCGATGCGGCGCAGCGCCGCGACCTCGCGCCAGTGATCCCGCGCCGGCTGCGCCGGCAGTCCTGCCACGTCCAGCCCGGGCGCGACGTCCTTCGTCACCCCGGCCTGCGCGCCGATGCGGGCCCCCGCCCCGATGGTCAGGTGCCCCGCAACCCCCGCCTGCCCGGCCAGGACGACATAGTCGCCAAGCGTCGTCGATCCGGAGATGCCGACCTGCGCGACCGCCACGCAGCCCCGCCCGGTCCGCACGTTGTGGCCGATCTGCACCAGGTTGTCGATGCGCGTCCCGACGCCGATCTGGGTGTCCTGGCTGGCGCCGCGGTCGATCGTGGCATTGGCCCCGATCTCGACCCCGTCGCCCAGGATCACGCGCCCGAGCTGCGGCATGGTGACATGGCGCCCGGTGGTCGCATCGGTCGTGAAGCCGAAGCCCTCATTGCCGACCCGGGCCCCGGGATGCAGCACCACGTCATCGCCCGCGATGGTGTGGCTGATGCTCGCATGATCGTGAATCCGGGCCCGGGCGCCGAGCACCACCCCCCGGCCCACCACCGCATGAGCGCCGAGAATGGAAGCCGGGCCGATCGAGGCGCCGTCCCCCACCACCGCATAGGGCCCGATCTCGGTCCCTTCCCCGATATCGACCCCGGCGCCCACCACCGCGGTCGGATGGATGCCGGGGTGCCGCGGCACCGAAGGGTGGAACAGGCCGGCGATGCGGGCGAAGCCCAGCGCCGGCTGCGCGACGAGGATCGGCACGCAGCCGGCAGGCACGCGGCCCGCCATCTCCTGGTCGACCACCACCGCCCCTGCCCGCGTCGTCTCCAGCGCGTCCACATAGCGGCGGTTGTCGAGGAAGCTCACCTCGTCCGGCCCTGCCGCAGGCAGGGAGCCGATGCCGACGAACAGGTGCCCGCCATCGCCTTCGAAGCGGCCTTCGGCCGCCGCGGCGATGGCGGCAAGGCTGTGCGGACCAGTCGCCTCGAAGAAGCGAGGGTCGGCAGCCATCGCGTCAGTTCCGGCGGGGCGGCGCGGCCGGGCGCGCAGGCGGGGTCGCCGGCGCGGCGGGCGCCGCTGCCGCGGGGGCCGGGGTCGCCGCATCATCCTCGGGCGGGATGGCGACGCGCTGGATCACCTCGTTCAGCTTCTGCGCCACCTCCTCGGTCAGGTCGAAGCCGGCCGCATTGAAGATGACCACGCCACGCGGCAGGATCATGTTCACGTTGCGGCCGCCGGCGACCTGGCGGATCACGACGCCCAGCGCCTGCTCGATCTGCTGCAGGGATTGCTGCGCGGCCTGTTCGATGTTGCGCTGGCGGTCGCGGAAGACGCGCTGCGCGTCGGTGATGCGATCCTGCAGCTCCCGCTCGCGGTTACGGAGCTGGTCCGGGTTGAGGTTCGGACGGTCGGCGGCCAGGCGCTGCTGCTCTTCCCGCCAGCGCAGCTGCTCCCGCTGCAGGTCGTCATTCAGGCG
>DASYDR010000225.1:0-2401 GCA_036499545.1 Roseomonas sp.
AGAGCATGACGGCGAGGCCGGTGGCGGAAGCGACGGCGCGGATATGCGCCCGCAGCCCGGCCTGGCCTGGCTTCGAATAAGGCGGCGCCGAGGCCAGCAGCATGGCGGCGCCGCAGCGCTCCGCCGCGACCGCCAGGGCGACCGCCGTCTCGGTGCAAGGCGCGCCCACGCCGGCGATCACCGGCATGGCGCCATGCGCCGCTTCCACGGCGCAGGCGATGATGCGGGCATGCTCGGCGGCGGAGAGTGCCGGCGCTTCGCCGGTGCTGCCGCAGACCGCGATGGCGGCCGCGCCCCGGCGATGCGCGCGCTCCACCAGCCGCGCCAGGGCGCGTTCATCGATGCGGCCCGGATCGTCGGCCATGAAGGGGGTGACCAGCGCCGGCACCAGGCCGCGCAGGCTGGCGGGAGCGACGGAGATCATCGCGCCGCCCTCCGCATCCCGGCACGGCGGCAGACCAGCAGCAGGTCGCCCTCCGCCTGGGCGCGCAGGCGCACCCGCTCGAAGCCGTCATCCCGGATCGCCGCGACGATGCCGGCGGCGCCGGCGCTGGCGGCGCGCATCACCAGCCGGCCGCCGCGGCGGAGTGCCCGGCGGGCACAGGCGGCGACGGCCAATCCGGCTTCCGTCGTCTCGACCCGGGGCGCCACCACCACTTCGGCGGGCTCCGGATGGGCAGGCGGGGAAACGAAGGCTGCCGCCGCGCGGCAGCCGCGCCGGATCGCATCACCCATCACATCCGCCGCCCGGGCACTGGCGGCGATGACGAGGATGCGGTCGTGAGCTCCCGCGCGCACCGCCCCGAGCAGGGACGGGTTGGCGGCGGGCAGTCGGCGTGTCGATGGCATGAGGTCCTCCACGGCCGGCAAGCTGGGCGCGGAGGCCATAAAGGCGCCATTCCAGCTTGCGGATGGCGGCGCAAAGCCCGCGTAAAGGCGGCATTTCGACAGCCACGCCGTTCCGCGTCATGCTGGATGCGGCTTCGGAGGAAACACGGCATGCATCCGCTGACGATCGCAGTGGTCTCGCGCAACTATTTCAACCTGCCGGTCTGGATCGCGCGCAGCGCCGGGCTGTTCGAAGCCGAAGGCCTCGACGTCACCATCGACCACATCGAAGGCATCGAGGAAGTGAATGCCCGGCTGCGGGACGGCCGTGCCCAGCTTGCCTATGGCGTGACCGAGCATGTGATCCTGGATGCCGAGGCGGGCGGCCGCACCGCGATCATCGGCGGCAACGTGAACAAGCTGCCCTTCTCCCTGATCGCGCGCGCCGGCATCGACGGGCTGGCAGGGCTGCGCGGCAAGAAGATCGGCGTCTCCTCGCTTCGCGCCGGCAGTTCGTCGCTGATCATGAAGCTGCTGGCGGCGCGCGGGCTGCACTGGCCGCAGGATTACGAGCTGGTGCCCTGCGGGCCGATCCTGGCGCGATGGGAGCTGCTGCGCAGCGGCGGCATCGATGCCGGGCTGCAGGGCGCGCCGCTGAACCGCATCGCGCTGGAACAGGGCTTCGTCTCGCTCTGCGAGCCACGCGACGAGGTGCCGCATTTCCAGTTCACCAGCCTCGACGTGCATCTGGACTGGGCCGCGGCCAACCGCGACATCCTGCTGCGCTTCCTGCGCGCCTTCCTGCGCGCGCATGAGCGCTTCTACATGCATCGCGACGAAGCCAATGCGGTCGCCGTGGCCGAGACCGGCATCGAGGCGCGCCATGCCGACCTCGCCTGGGGAGAATATACCCGCGAAGCGATCTTCCCCCGCGACGGCGAAGCCAGCGCCCCCGGCGTGCAGGCGCTGATCGAGACCAGCGCGCTGATCCGCGAATTGCCGTCGCGCGCCCGTACCCGGGCCGAGGATTACATTGACCGGTCCTGGCTGGCGGCGGCCAGGGCATCGCTGTGATCGACTATGGCGACCGCGCCCGCCTCGGCGTGCTGCTGCCATCCGGCAACAGCGTGGCGGAGGCCGAGCTGCACGCCATGCTGCCGCCGGGCGTCGGGCTGAACGTGACCCGGCTGGAACTGCGCGGCAGTTCCGAGCCCGAGCTGATGCGCATGATCGAGGCGCTGGAACCGGCCGCGCGGCTGTTGGCGGATGCGCGGGTCGACCGCATCGCCTTCCATTGCACCGCCGTCTCCACCTTCGCGCCGGCGCTCGGCGGCGCCATCCGCGCCCGCATCGAAGAGGCGGCCGCCCTGCCCGCCTTCGCCACCTCCGACGCCATCCTGGCAGCCTTCGGCGCCCTCGGCGCGCGCCGCACCCTGCTGGTGACGCCCTATATCGAACCGGTGCATGCGCGGGAGGTCGCGTTCCTGGCGGCGCATGGCATCGCCGTCGCGGGCGGCGGCTGGCTGGGCGTGAACACCAATGCCGAAATGGCGCGGATCCCGGCCGAGGCGAT
>DASYDR010000226.1:0-13080 GCA_036499545.1 Roseomonas sp.
CGCACAGCGTCAACACCGCCGCAGTGCGCGTGCTGATACGCGGCGGCGGCGCCCGCGCCGCGGCCAATGAGGCACGGCTGCTCGGCCTTGCCGGCCCCTTCCCGCGCGACGCCTCGATCGCGCTCGGCACCGGGGAAGCGAGCCTGCTGGAACTGACCGCGGCCTATGCCGCCTTCGCCAATGGCGGTGCCCGGGTGACGCCCTTCGGCATCGCGGAGGCACGCGCCGGCGGGCGCCCGGTCACCATCGCCAATACCCGGCCGGCCCAGGTGATCCCGGCGGCGGAGGCAGAGGCGATGCGGCGCATGCTGGAAGCGGTGGTGGAACGCGGCACTGGTCGCGCCGCCGGGCGCGGCGCCGGCAAGACCGGCACTACCCAGGATTTCCGCGACGCCTGGTTCATCGGCTTCGACCGCGGGCTGGTGCTGGGCGTCTGGCTCGGCAATGACGACGCTTCGCCGATGGAGCAGGTGAGCGGCGGCGGCCTGCCGGTACGGCTCTGGCGCGAGATCATGGAGGGTGGGCGATGACCGAACAGGTTCGGAGTGCGCGTCAGCGCATGCTGCAGGACCTGGCACCCAAGGTGCAGCACGACGCGAACAACATGTTCACCGTCACCATCGCGACGCTCGACCTGATGCGGCGCGGCCTGGCGGAGAGCGACCCGGCCCTGAAGCGCATCACCCGGATCGAGGATGCGACGCGCAAGCTGGAAGCGCTGCTACGCGCCTATCTGACCGTGGCGCGGCAGGAGGTGGATGCGCCGGCATCCGGCGACATCGCCCTGCTGCTGCAGCGCACGGTGCCGATGCTGCGCCTGGCGCTCGGCCGTGTCGCGCTCGACCTCGCCGTGCCGGAGAAGGGCGTGGACGCGATCTTCGACGGCGCCGCCCTGACCGCGGCACTGCTCGAAGCCGCGGCTGCCGCCGCCACGCTGCCCGCCGGCAGCCGCGTCACGCTGGTGATGCGCAGCGAGCCCGGCGCGGTGCTGGTGGCGCTGGAGGGCGCGCCCGCGCCGCTGGTGCTACAGTTCAGCGCCGCCTGAGAAAACCCGCCGCCCGTTCCGCCAACATCATCACCGAAGGCTGGATATTCGGCGACGGGATCAGCGGGAAGGCGGAGGCATCGGCGACCGTCAGCCCGTCGATGCCCTTGCAGCGCAGTTCCGGATCCAGCGGCGCCATATCGTCCGTACCCATGCGCACCGTGCCGCAGGGGTGGAAGACCGTGCTGGCGGTGGCGCGGATATGGCGCAGATAGGCCTCGTCATCGCGGGCCTCGGCGCCCGGCCGGATCTCACCTTCGACCAGGCCCGCGAAGGGCTGCTGCTCGATGACGCGGCGGGAGAGCTTCGCCGCTTCGATCATCACCCGCACGTCGTTCGGATGATCCAGGTAATTGGCGCGGATCACCGGCTTGTCCGCGATGTCCGGGCTGCGCAGCGTGACGCGGCCGCGGCTGTCCGGCCGGCACTGGCCGAAATTGAACATCACGCCGGGATGCGGCAGCAGCCCTTCCTGATAGGAGAGCACGGCGAAGTTGATGAAGAGGAGCTGCACCTCCGCCTCCTCCGCGCCCGGCGTCACGCGGGCGAAGGCATTCGCCTCCCCGGCGCCGATCGCCAGCGGGCCGCCGCGCGCCAGCAGGTAGTTCAGGCCCATGCCCGCCTGGCGGAGGGGATTGCGCATGATCTCGTTGATGGTGCCGCAGGGCCTGGTGCGCAGGATGAACTTGGCGACCAGGTGGTCCTGCAGGTTCTGCCCGACACCCGGCGCATGCAGCCGGGTCTCGATCCCCATCTCCGCCAGATGCGCGCCATCGCCGATGCCGGAGAGCATCAGCAGCTTCGGCGTCTCGATCGCGCCCGCCGTCACCACCACCTGGCGGCGTGCGGTATAGGTCTTCTCCCCGCGCGGGGTCATGGCCACCACCCCGGTCGCGCGGCCATCTGCGATCGCGATGCGGGTCGCGATCGCGCCGGTGACGACCTGCAGGTTCGGCCGCCCCATCGCCGGCTTCAGGTATTCGCGCGCGGAGGAGGAACGCCGGCCGCGCCGCGTGTTCAGCTGCACCGGCCCGGCGCCGTCGATCGGCTGGCCATTGTTCCAGTCGCGGTTGCGCGGCAGGCCGGCATTCACGCAGGCGTCGATGAAGGCGGCCGCGGCCGGCGACATCTTCGGCGCCGCGACATGCACCGGGCCGGCATCGCCACGCTCGGGCGACGGCGCGCCTTCCCAGGTCTCGAGGGCGCGGAACACGGGTTCCACCTCCTCCCAGCCCCAGCCGCGCGCGCCGGACTGCGCCCAGCGATCGAAGTCGCGCGGCGACCCGCGCAGATAGACCAGCCCGTTCACGCTGCCGGAGCCGCCAAGCACCTTGCCGCGCGGCCAATGGATGCGGCGGTCGTTCAGGTTCGGCTCCGGCTCCGTCTCGTAGCGCCAGTCGTAGCGGCCGCTGCCGAAGAGCTTGGCATAGCCCATCGGCACATGGATCCACATGTCGCGATCGGGTGGCCCGGCCTCCAGCAGGATCACCCGCGTCGCCGGATCTTCCGACAGCCGCGCGGCCAGGATGCAACCGGCGGAGCCGCCGCCGGCGATGACGAAATCAGCCTCGAGCTCGGACAATCTACAACTCCAACCTGACGCCCGTGCGCTGCACCACCTGCCGGTATTTCTCGCTTTCCCGGATGAAGAAGGCGCGCGCATCGGCAGGAGAGTTCGGCTGCGTCCAGGGATCAAGCCCTGCCGTCACCAGCCGCTCCCGCAGCAGCGGCTGCTGCAGCGCGTCGTTGATGGCGTGGTTCAGGGTCGCGACCACCGGCGCGGGCGTGTCCTTCGGCGCCAGCACCGCGTACCAATTGCCGATGTCGAACCCCGGCATGCCGGATTCCGCCAAGGTCGGGATATCGGGGAAGGCCGGGAACCGCTGCAGCCCGGTCAGCGCCACCCCGCGCACCCGGTTGTCGCGCACCTGCCCGGCGGCGGAGGCCAGCACCGCCACACCCCATTGCGTCTCCCCCCGCGCGATGCTTTCGACCATCAGCCCGCCCGAGCGGTACGGCACATGCGCGAAGCGGCCGCCGCGGCCGAGCGTCACCGCCACCATCTCCGCCGCGAAATGCGGCAGCGAGCCCACGCCGGACGACGCGAAGGGCAAGTCCTCCGGCACGCCTTCGCGCAGGCGGCTCACTGTCTCGGCGGCATTCGCGGACGGGAATTGCGGGCTGGTCGCCAGGACCAGCGGACCATTCGCGACCACCGCGACATGGACGAAATCGTTGATCGGATCGTAGCGCGTGCCGCCCTGCAGCGCATGCGGGATCAGCGCATGCGAGCTGCATTCGACCAGCAGCAGCGTATAGCCATCGGCCGGGCGATAGCGCAGCCAGTCGGAGGCGATGGTGCCGGACGCGCCAGCGCGGTTTTCCACCACCACCCGCCCATTGGGGCCGAGCGCCGGCCCCAGCCGATCCGCCAGCAGCCGCGCCGCGACATCGGTGGAGCCGCCCGGTGCGAAACCGGTCGCGAGCGCGATGCTACGGTCAGGGAAACCCGATTGCGCGAGCGCCGGCGTGGCGAGCGCGCCGGCAGTCAGGCCCATGAAGCTGCGGCGATGCATGGTCGTTCGTCTCCCCTTTTTATTTTCTTATGGCGGATCCGAGAGGGCTCCCCGGCAAGAACCTCAGCTTCCCGCGGCTCCGGTCTTGAGGGCATGCGGGGGAGCCCGGCTCCCCCGCGATCCCGTTACTGCGTGACGCCCAGGCGCCGCGCGGTCGCCTGGATGTTCGCCCAGGCGGCTTCCGGCAGCGGCACGCCATTGGCCAGGCGCTCGGCGCGCGTCGCCGCCTCGGGCTCGCCCGGCAGCTTCACCGGCAGGCCCGCCTCCGCCGGCTCGCAGCCTGCCACCCATTCGGCATAGGCCAGGCCCATGCGCTCGAACTCCGCCTGGGTGCCGAAATGCTTGGGCGAGATGAAGATCGACAGCATGCCGTTGGCGATGCGCGCGCGCTTGTCCACCGGGCCGGAGGTGCCGCCGGCGGTCAGCGCGCCGCCCAGCATCTCGCACATGAAGGCCAGGCCGGAACCCTTGTGATCGCCGAAGGCCCGGATCGCGCCGGCGCCCTTGGAGGCATCACGCGGCCCGACCTGCTCGTAAGGGCCATAGAGCGTGTGCGGATCGCCGGACAGCCGGCCGTCAGGCTCGATCAGGGCATTGTCCGGCAGCTTCTTGCCGCCGTTGGAGGCCACCAGCACCTTGCCTTCCGCGACCAGGGAGGTGGCGAAATCCAGCACCAGCGGACGGCCGGGCAGCGGCACGCCGACGCTGAACGGCGCGGTCGAGAAGCGCCGCTCCACGCCGCCGAAGGGAGCGACGAGCACGCTGCCCGCCACATTGACGAAATGGATGGAGATCAGCCCGGCCCGGATCGCCGCCTCGCTGTAGTCGCCGACCCGGCCGATATGGCCGGCATTGCGCAGCGCGGTGATGCAGATGCCGTTCTTCGACGCGCGTTCGATGCCGAGCGCCACCGCCTGCGGCGCCACCGTCTGGCCGAAGCCGAACTTGCCGTCGAGCACCGCGAAGCTGCCGCCATCGGTGACCAGATCGGCGGTCTGGCCGCGCAGCACATAGCCCGCCTCGCACCATTCCACGTAACGCGGCACGCGGACCACGCCGTGGCTGTCATGCCCGGCGAGATTGGCGCCGAGGAGATGCGTCGCGATGCGCGACGCTTCGGCTTCATCGCATTCCGCCGCGATGAAGATACTGCGAACCAGCGCCTCGAGCTCGGGCGCCGGGATCCGGACGTCATTGGCTGCCATGGGTATTCTCTATTCTTGTCAATGGAGCGGCCGATGCCGGGCTTCGGTCATCGGCCGGCGATCAGTGGAGCATCCGATCCGGACCTTGGGATCGGATGCCTGCACAGCATCAGGGAAGGGCTGCGACCTTGCGGGCATTGGGCGCGACCAGGCGCATATAGGTGGGCACCACCAGCATTTCGGTGATGTTCACCCGCTGCGGCATGGTCGCGACGAAAAGCGCCATGGCGGCCAGGTCCTCGGGCTGCAGCAGGCGCTCGATATCCTCCTGCGGCACCGGTTCCGGCCGGTTGAGCAGGATCGGCGTCGCGACCTCGCCCGGGCAGATGCAGCAGGAGCGGATGTTGTGGATGCCATTCTCCTGGTTGATCGCCTGGGAGAGCGCCACGAAGCCGGTCTTCGCCGCGGTGTAGCCGGGGCCGGAGAGGAAGGAGATGCTCTTCCCCGCCATCGAGGCGATTTGGATGATGAGACCGCCGCCCTTCGCCTTCATCGCCGGCAGCACGGCGACCGAGGTCTGGAACGGCGCCGTCAGGTTGCCGTCCACCAGGGTGCGGATCGCCTCCGGCGTCAGCTGGTGCAGGTAGCGGCGCGGCAGGTTGGTGCCGGCATTGTTCACCAGGATGTCGGGGCCGCCGAACTCCGCCGCGACGGTCTTCGCGGCCGCGGTCACCGCCGCCGAATCGGTCAGGTCGAGCGGCAGGACATGCGTGTCGCCGCCGGCGAGCTTCGCCGTCTCCTCCAGCGGTTCCCGGCGACGGCCGGTGAGGATCACCTTGGCGCCCTCGGCAGCGAAGCTGATGGCGATGGCGCGGCCGATACCGCTGCCCGCGCCGGTCACCCAGGCGGTCTTTCCTGCAAGCTTGCTCATGACGTCACAAAACCTTGTCTGTCGCGGGGTCGATAATGTGCATCTGGTCCATGTCGGCGGCCAGAGTGATTGCTGCGCCAACCGCGACCGGGCAGGCGGGATCCAGCCGCGCGCTGATCTCGTGGCCTTCGATCTTGAAGTGCACCAGCGTTTCCATGCCCATCGGCTCGATCACCTCGGGCGTCGCCGGGAAATCGGCGATGTTGCGCTTGTCGGTGGGCTTGCGGTCGGTCAGGTGCTCCGGCCGGATACCGAGCAGCATCGGGCGGCCGGCATGCGGCGCATAGCGCGCCGCGCGCTCCGGCGGCACGGGCAGCATGACGCCGGAGCCGAGCACCACGCGCAGCCCCTGGGCATCGCCTTCCAGCCGGCCCGGGATGAAGTTCATCGCCGGGCTGCCGATGAAGCCGGCGACGAACCGTGTCGCCGGATGGTGATACAGCTCCTGCGGCGGCCCCACCTGCTCGATCACGCCATGGTTCATCACCACGACGCGGTCGGCCAGCGTCATCGCCTCCACCTGGTCATGGGTGACATAGACGGTGGTGGTACGGACGGTCTGGTGCACCTTCTTGATCTCGGTGCGCATCTGCACGCGCAGCTTGGCATCGAGGTTCGACAGCGGTTCGTCGAACAGGAAGACCTTGGGATCGCGCACGATGGCGCGCCCCATCGCGACCCGCTGCCGCTGGCCGCCCGACAGCGCCTTCGGCTTGCGCTCCAGCAGCGGCACGATGTCGAGGATGCGGGCGGCATTGTCGACGCGCCGCTTGATCTCGTCCTTCGGGAACTTCCGCAGCGTCAGGCCGAAGGCCATGTTCTCGAACACGCTCATATGCGGGTAGAGCGCGTAGTTCTGGAACACCATCGCGATGTCGCGGTCGCGCGGCGGGATGTCGTTCACAACGGTGCCGCCGATCGCGACATCGCCGCCGGTGATCTCCTCGAGGCCCGCGATCATGCGCAGCGTCGTGGATTTGCCGCAGCCGGATGGCCCGACCAGGACCACGAATTCATGGTCCGCGATCTCGAGGTCGATGCCCTTCACGGCCTGGACATTGCCTTCATAGGCCTTGACCAGCTTGCGCAGCGAGACTTGTGCCATCCGGGTTCAGCCCTTCGTTGCACCGGCGGTGAGGCCGGCGATGTAGTAATCCATGAGGAAGGCATAGATCACGACGGGCGGCAGCGCCGCGAGCAGCGCGCCGGCCATGATCTGGCCCCAGGCGAAGGTGTCCGCCCGCACCAGCTGGGAGACGATGCCGATGGTCAGCGGCATCTGGTCCGGCGTGGTGACGAAGGCGGTCGGATAGACGAAGGCCGCCCAGGACACGGTGAAGGCGAAGATCGTCGCCGCGATAATGCCGGGCATGGCCACGGGCACGAAGATCTTCAGCAGCATCTGCGACCAGCTCGCGCCGTCGATCAGCGCCGCCTCGTCCAGCTCCTTCGGGATGGAGGCGAAGTAGCCGATCATGATCCAGGTGCAGAAGGGCACCGTCAGCGTCGGATACACCAGCACCAGGCCCCAGATGCTGTTCAGCAGGCCGAGGCCGCCGACGATCTGGTAGAGCGGGATGAACAGCAGCGTGTCCGGCACCAGGTAGGTCAGGAAGACGCCGGTCGCCAGCGCCTGGCTGCCGAAGAAGCGCATGCGCGCCAGCGCGAAGGCCGCCAGCACCGAGATCACCATGGTGATCGCGACCACCAGCACGGTGACGATGGCGCTGTTCAGGAAGAAGCGCAGGAACATCCGGTTGCCGAGCAGGGCGCTGTAATTCTCCAGCGTCGGCGCGCGCACCAGCCAGGGATTGCCCTGCATGTTGGCGATCTCGCCGCTGCTCTTGAGGCTGGTGATGAACATGTAGACCGGCGGCGCCAGGAAGATGATCGCGGCCAGGATCAGCGACGCATAGGCCGTCCACATGGCCCAGCGCCGCTCACGCGACAGGCTGCCGGCCTTGCTGTAGATGCCGGCCGGGGAAGCGGTGGTCACCGACATCACATCTGCTCCTTGTTCCGGCGGGTCACGCCGCGCAGCACGAAGAACGCGCAGATCGCGAGGATCGGCAGCATGAAGAGGGACACGGCGGCGCCGCGCGGGATGTTCCCGGACAGGATGCCGACCTGGAAGGCGTAGCTCGCGAAGACATGCGTCAGGTCGCGCGGGCCGCCATTGGTCAGCACGCGGACGATGTCGTAGTTCGCGAAGGTGACGATCAGGCTGAACAGCACCGTGATGCTGATGATGTTCGCCATCATCGGCAGGGTGACGTAGCGCAGGCGCTGCCAGCCATTGGCGCCGTCGATCGCCGCCGCTTCATAGAGCTGTTCCGGCACGCTCTTGATCGCGGCCAGGTACATGATCATGAAGAAAGGCGCGCCGACCCAGACATTGACGATGATGATCGCGGCCCGCGCCCAGATCGGCTCACCGAGCCAGGGCACCGGCGGCGCGCCGACGATCGACAGCAGGTAGTTGATGGAGCTGTAGGACGGATCGTACATCCACCACCAGCCGAGGGTGGACAGCGCCGGCGGGATCACCCAGGGCACCAGCAGCATGCCGCGCCACTTGCGCTGCCCCTTGGCCGGGATGTGGTGCAGCATATGCGCCAGCCAGAAGCCGACCAGCGCCTTCACGAGCACCGCGGTGATGGCGAAGATGCAGGACTGCCAGACGACGTTCCAGAAGGTGTCCGTGTCGAACAGGATCTCGTAGTTGCCGAAGCCGATGTTGCGGACCATCGTCCGGTTCAGTGTCGACAGGTAGACGCCGTACCCCGCCGGATAGGCGACGAGGCCGACGATCACCAGCAGCAGCGGCAAGGTCATCAGGAAGGCAATGGTCGAGCGCCGTCGCGCGAAGCGCTGCAGGCTGCCGGATCCGGGGGCGCGGGTCGCCGGCGTCGCGCCGGCGGCAAGGGTATCGGCGGGCATCTATTCCTCCTGCCGGGAAGCGAGGCGGGCGGGGCATGGCCCCGCCGGGATGCACTCAGCCGCGCGCGAAGTTGCGCAGCTCGCGTTCGGCCCAGGTCAGCGCCTGATCGATCGTCTCCCCGCCCTGGGCGACGCGGGCGATCATCTTGGTGTTGATCGCCTGGTTGTACGCCTGCACCGCGATCTCCGCCGGGGCCGGCGCGAAGGCGATGTTCTGCTGCGCGTTGTGGTGCGGCTTCAGCGGATAGTTGAAGACGACGCCGGTCGGCGGGCCTTCGGTCGCCCAGATCTGGAAGTCGGACATGGTGCCGAAGGGCGGGATGTCGTAGCCGCTGCTGGTCGTGGTCTGTGCCTCGGCCTGCTCACGCTCGGAGAGGAATTCGAGCAGCCCCTTGGCCGCCGGCTTCTGGCGGCTGAAATTCCAGATGCCCCAGAAATACGGCAGGTAGGGCGTGAACCGCCCGGCCGGGCCGGCCGGCATCGGGAAGGTCCAGCACTTCTCGGCCACCTGCGGCGCGTCGCGCTTCGCCACCGCCCAGGTCGAGGGCGGGTTGAAGATCAGCGCCGAGCGGCCGGAGATCAGCGCGCGATTATTGGACGCGTCATCCCAGGCATAGACGTCGTTCGGCAGGAAGCGGCAGAGCCGCACCGCGTATTCCAGCACCTGGCGCACCGCCGGGTTGCTGCGCACGGTGACGTTGCCGCGTTCATCGACCATCGCGGCGCCGAAGCTGCGGAACATCGACCCGACCCAATCCACCGCATCGGTGAAGCTGCCCATCGGCAGGCCGAAGGGCACCTGCGCCTGGGCACATTTCTCGGCGGCGATCAGGAAGTTGTCCCAGTTCCACTGGTCGACGCCCGGCCCCGCCTGGTTGGCGGCCGGATACATCGCCTGCACGTCGATGCCGGCATGCTGCTTCATCAGGTCGAAGCGCGCGAGGGAGGGTTTGTGCTGGCTGCCCGACACCGCCGGAATCGCGCGCCATGCGCCTTCGCGCTTGGCCAGGTATTCGCCGATCGGGTTGATGGCGCCATATTTCGCGACCAGGCGCCCGACGACATCGTCCATCGGCTCCAGCAGCTGGGCATGGGCCGAGGGCTCCCAGGTCGGGAAGCTCAGGATGTCGTGGCCGGAACGGCTCTGCGCCTGGGCGGCGATGGTTAGCAGGTTCTGGTTGCCGACCGAGGTGATGAAATCGATCTGCACCTCGACGCGGTTGCGCTGGCCCCATTCGGCGCAGAGGCGGCGCAGGACGTCGTTGCCGACCGGGACCCAGTGGTCCCAGAAGCCGCAACGGAGCGTGCCGCCGGTACCCTGGGCATGCACCATCGGCGCCGACAAGACGCCAGCCGCCAGCACGCCGGCGCCGGAGCGCAGCACGTTGCGGCGGGAAACGATCGTCCGCTTGGACATTCCCTACATCCCTCCCCTTGTACATCGAGCGGCCGATTCAGATCTTCGGGCCCTTCGGCCTTCTGATCACCGGACGCTCAGGCCTTGTGCCGGCCTTGTTTGCGCGGCCACGTTAGGCAAGGCGCCCATGCTTTCGCAATCCTGCACTGCACGGCATTGCGCCTTTGCACAGGTAAGGGCAGCTTCGCGGCATGGACTTGCATGAATTCGATGCGATCGTCATCGGCGCCGGCATGGCGGGCGCCACCGCCGCCGCCCACCTCGCCCCCCGCCGCCGCGTCGCCTTGCTGGAAGCGGAGGAGACGGCCGGCTACCACACCACCGGCCGGTCGGCCGCGATCTGGATCCTGAACTACGGGCCGCCCGATGTGCGGGCGCTGTCCGGCGCGTCGCGCGCCTTCTTCGAAACCCCGCCCGAGGGCTTTCCGCCGCTGGCGCATCGCCGCGCGGTGGTGACCTTGGCGCCGGATTCCCAGGCCGCGCACCTGGCCGCCATGATCGCCGAAGGCGCCGGGATCGAGCCGATCACCCTGGCGGAGGTCGCCGCCCAGGTGCCGGCGCTGCGTCCGGGCTACGCCGTCGCGGCGGCGATAGAGCGCGATGCCTTCGATATCGATGTCGCCGCCCTGCACCAGGGCTTCCTGCGTGCGGTGCAGCGGACCGGGGTGCTGGCGCTCCGCAGCCGGGCCGGCCGCATCTGGCAGGCGGGCGGGCTTTGGTATGCAGAGACAAGCCAAGGCGAAATTTTCGCGGCCCCGGTCCTGGTCGACGCCGCCGGTGCCTGGGGGGACGAGGTGGCGCGCATCGCCGGCGTCCCCACCATCGGCCTGCAGCCCAAGCGGCGCACCGCGCTGATCGTCGATCCCGGTCCGCATGATTGCACGGCCTGGCCGCTGGTCGGCGATTGCGACCACAGCTGGTATGTCCGGCCGGAAGCACGGCGGAAGCTGATGGTGAGCCCGGCCGACGAGACCGACAGCGATCCCTGCGACGCCCGGCCGGAGGAGATCGACATCGCCATCGCGGTCGACCGCATGCAGCAGGCGCTGGATATCCCGGTCAACCGGGTCGAGCATGCCTGGGCCGGGCTGCGCACCTTCACCCCGGACCGCAGCCTGGCGATCGGCGCGGGCAGCGCGCCGGGCTTCTTCTGGATCTGCGGCCAGGGCGGCTACGGCATCCAGACCGCGCCCGCCGCCGGCGCGCTGCTGGCATGCCTGATCGAGGGTCGCGACCCCGGACCGCTCGCCGCCATTCTTCCCGCCATCGATCCCCGCCGCCTGGAAAGCACCCCATGAGCCATACCGCCCTGCCCGGCTTCGCCGACGTCCTCGCCGCCGCCGAGCGCCTGAAGGGCCGCATCATCCGCACGCCGCTGCTGCGCCATCCGCTGCTGGACCAGCTCACCGGCGGCACCGTGCTGGTGAAGCCGGAACCGCTGCAGCGCACCGGCAGCTTCAAGCTGCGCGGCGCCACCAATGCCGCGCTGCTGCTGGCGGAAACCGGGGACCGCGGCGGTATCGTGACGCATTCCTCCGGCAATCATGGCCAGGCCTGCGCGGCGGCCGCGCATGCGCTGGGCCTGAAGGCCACCATCGCCATGCCGTCCGACGCGCCCGGCATCAAGGTCGAGAGCACGCGCCGCTGGGGGGCCGAGATCATCCCCTTCGACCGCCACAACACCGACCGCGATGCCCTGGCCGCCCAGTTGGCGGCGGAGCGCGGCGCGACCGTGATCCCGCCCTTCGACCATCCGCATGTCATCGCCGGCCAGGGCACCATGGCGCTGGAACTGATCGAGGATGCCAAGGCCCTGGGTCTCACGCCCGATGCGCTGGCGATCTGCACCGGCGGCGGCGGGCTGATCGGCGGTTCCGCGCTTTCGGCCGAGGCGCTGATCCCGGGCGCCGAAGTCTGGGCGGTGGAGCCGGAGGGCTGGGACGACACGCGCCAGTCGCTGGAAGCCGGGCACATCGTCGCGGCCGATGGCCGCGGCCCCGGGCTCTGTGATTCGCTGCTGTCGAAGCAGCCCGGCACCATGACCTTCGCGATCAACCAGCCCCGGCTCGCCGGTGGTGTCGCGGTGACCGAAGCGGAGGTGTTCCGTGCCATGCGCTTCGCCTTCGAGCATCTGAAGGTGGTGGTGGAGCCGGGCGGTTCGGTCGCGCTGGCCGCGGTGCTGGCCGGCAAGGTGAACGCCAGGGGCCGCGTGGTCGGGCTGGTGATGAGCGGGGGCAATGTCGATCCCGCGGTCTTTGCCCGCGCCTTGGCCGCGGCCGCCTGATGCTGGGCGGCCTGCGCCATCGTCCGCTGCTGGTGGCGGCGGTCGGCGTCGGCCTGGCCTCCGGCCTGCTGCTCCGGCTTGCCGGCATGCAGGTGCCGACGGCCGTGCTGCTCGGCTGGTGCCTGGCGGTGCTGGTGCATGCGGTGCCGACCACCGTCACCGCATGGCAGGCGGCCCCGGCCTTCGCGCGGCGCCGGGCGGAGTTGCTGGACGAGGGCGAAACCGCGGTGCTGCTGACCAGCCTCGGCGCCGCCACCGCCTCGCTCGTCGCGGTGTTCTGGCACCTGGCCTCCGCCGATCACGGCGGCGCGCTGCACGTGGCCCTCGGCGTCTTCGCGATCGGGCTGTCCTGGGGCTATGTGCACCTGCTCTTCGCGATCCGCTACGCGCATGAATATTGGCGGAGCGGCGGCGGGCTCGACCTGCCCGGTGACGAGAAGCCGGATTTCTCCGACTTCCTCTATGTCGCCTTCACCATCGGCATGACCTTCCAGACCTCCGATGTCGGTTTCACCATGCGCGCGCTGCGCCGCCTGGCGCTCGGCCACGCGCTGGTGTCCTTCGTCTTCAACATGGTCATCCTGGCGGCCGCGGTGAACATCGCCGCGGGGCTGGTGCATTGAAGTGAGAGCCTGGGGGAATGAATTCCCCCAGACCCCCTTCTTTTATTTCTGTCATTTGCACTGGAAGGCCGGGCAGCGCGGTCGTGCTGCCTCTTCCTGGCAAAAAAGAAAGAAGGGGG
>DASYDR010000227.1:0-8901 GCA_036499545.1 Roseomonas sp.
TGGACGACCAGCGCGAAGGGCAGGCGGGCCATCAGGCTCACCGGGTCGAAATCGCGCACCGTGTCATAGGGCAGCCGGGCATAGAGGCTGGGCGCCATGGCGAGCGGGCCGACATCGGAGACCAGGAAGCTGTAGCCATCCGGCGCGGCGCGGGCGCCCGCTTCGGTACCGATGGTGCCGCCGGCGCCGGCCCGATTCTCGACTACGACTGGCTGGCCCCAGGCGGCCTGCAGCCGGTCGGCCCGGATGCGTCCGATGATGTCGGTGCCGGAGCCCGGTGGGTAGGGAACGATGATGCGCACCGGCCGCGTCGGCCAGGCCTGAGCCCGGGACCGGCCGGGAAGCATGGCGGCCGCGGCAGCGGTCGCGGCAAGCAGGGTGCGGCGGGTAAGCATGGCGTTCCTCGGCGGATTGCCGGGGAAGCTAGTGCAGATTCCAAGCAGACGAAATCACCTGGGCAGGCGGCCTACCCAGCGGCCGCAGGCCGCCACTGGTCTCAGCGGCGGCGAGGCGCAGCCGATGCCCCGAGGCCGCGAATGCGGCCCGCGCGCGACCATCAGCCGCGCCCGGCGCAACCTGACAGCGCGCAAGCCAAGGCCGCGAATGCGGCCGCCGGCGCCTGAGGCCTAAAAAAGACTCAGGAAGAAGGCTTACGCCTTCTTCCGCACGCCGATGCTGGCGAACTTCTTGTTGAACTTCGCGATCTGGCCGCCGGTGTCGATCACGCGCTGCTGGCCGGTCCAGGCCGGGTGCGACTTGGGATCGATGTCCAGGCGGATCACGTCGCCCGCCTTGCCGGCGCAGGAACGCGTCTTGAACTCGAAGCCATCGGTCATGATGACCGTGATCTCGTGGTATTCGGGGTGGATGTCGGGCTTCATCGCGATGCTCTCAAAATGTCCTGGCGCCGCCGATGCCGACCGGCCGCGAAGCCCGCGCGTATAGGGGAAGCGGCCCGGTGGCGCAACACCGGTGCAATCCAGCGCCGGCCTTCAACCGGCGCCGATCTCCCCCCGCTCGATCACCAGGGTCGCTTCCACCAGGGGGCGCAGCAGTTCCGGATTGCTCTCGGTGATCAGGATCGCGAGGCCGGGCAGTGCGTCCCGGAGGCGCCGCAGCGCGTCCGCGTAGCGGAGTGCCAGCGCCGGGGCCAGGCCCTGGAAAGGCTCGTCCAGCAGCACGGCGCGGGTGCCCACCATCAGCGCGCGGCCGAGCGCCACCATCTTGCCCTGGCCGCCGGACAGCCCGGCGGCGCGCCGCGCGGCAAGGTCGCGCAGTTCCGGCAGCAGGGTGAAGACCAGCTCCAGCCGCCGCCCGACCTCGGCCGCCGGCAGGCCGAGCACCTCGGCCGGCAGCAGCATGTTCTCCCGCACCGAGAAGCTGCCGAACAGCCGCCGCTCCTCCGGCGCATAGCCGATGCCGAGGCGGGCGCGGTGATGCGCCGGTACCGCGGCGGCGTCGCGGCCATCGATGAGCAGCCGGCCGCCCTGCAGCGGTAGCAGGCCCATCAGGGCGCGCAAGGTCGTGGTCTTGCCGGCGCCGTTGCGCCCGATCAGCGCCACCCGGCCGCCCGGCGGCACCCGCAGCGACACCTGGCGCAGCACCGGGGCGCCGGCGATGGCGACCGAGGCGGCTTCCAGTTCAAGCATGGGGGACGATCCCGATCACCTCGCGCTGCACCTCCGGATCGGCCAGCACGACGGCTGGCGGGCCGAGTGCGGCGATCCGCCCCTGCGACCAGACCGCGACCCGGTCGGCGAAACGCGCGACGACATCCATGTCGTGCTCCACGAAGACCGCGGTCACCCCGGCATCGCGCAGCACCCGGGCCAGCGTCTCGACCACCGCCATCTTCTCCGCCGCCGCGACGCCGGAGGTCGGCTCGTCCATCAGCAGCAGGCGCGGCCGCAGCGCCACCGCCATGGCGATATCGGCCAGCTTGCGGGCGCCCTCGTTCAGCGTGTCGGCGCGGCGGTCTTCGATGTTGGCCAGGCCGAATCGGGCCAGCAGGTCGCGCGCCTCCTCCAGGATGCGTGGCCGCAGCAGCGGGGCCAGCGGCGACCAGATGCCGATGCGGGACGCGATCGCCAGCGCCACGTTCTCCAGCACCGTGTGCTCGGTGAAGAGCTGGGGCAGCTGGAAGCTGCGGGCGATGCCGCGGCGGACGATGGCGCGCGGCGACAGGCCGGTGATCGCGGCGCCCGCATAGTGGATGCTGCCGGCCTGCGGGCGCAGATAGCCGGTCGTCATGTTGATGAAGGTGGTCTTGCCGGCGCCGTTCGGGCCGATGATCGCCAGGAATTCCCCCTGCATCACGGCAAGGTCGATGCCGTCCGCCGCCTTCACGCCGCCGAAGGCGAGCCGCAGCCCGCGCGCTTCCAGCAGCACGCCGCCCGGCTGGTCCGCGCCCGCGGTCATGCGTCCGCCTTGCGGAAGCACCGCGCCAGGACACCCCAGAGGCCGCCGGGCGCGAACAGGATCACCAGCAGCAGCACGGCGCCGAGGATCATCTGCCAGGCATCGGCGATGGCGGCGGCGGCATAGACCCGCACCAGCTCGAAGGCGGTGGCGCCGAGGAAGGGGCCGAGCACGCCGCCGGCACCGCCCAGGATGGCGATGAAGACCAGCTCGCCGGAGGCGGTCCAATAGGCGAGCAGCGGCGTCACGTGCCGCGTCGCCAGCGCGATGATGGCGCCGCCGCAGCCGGCCATCAGGGCGGAGAGGACATAGGCCGCCAGCAGCACGCGGCGCGGTGCGACGCCCATGAAGTCGAGCCGCGTCTCCCGCGTCTTGATCCCGGCCAGCGCCTGGCCCATCGGCGAGGCGAGATAGGCGCGGGCGAAGGCGGCGAAGCCGAAGGCGAGCAGCAGCGCGACGCCGAACAGGCCCCATTCCTGGGTCGGCCGTTCCAGGGTCAGCCCGGCCAGGGTGACGTTCGGCACCCGGATGCCGTCGGTGCCCTTGGTGATGGCGTAGAACTTCTCCAGCAGCGAATAGAACACCATGCTGAGCGCCAGGTTCAGCATGCCGAAGAAGATCTCCCGGTAGCGCGCGACGAAGAGGCCGATGACGAGGCCGAGCAGCCCGGCGGCGGCGGCGGCCACCGGCAGCAGCAGCAAGGTGTCGCCGAGGCGGGGCGCCAGGAAGGCCACGACATAGGCGGACAGCGCGACATAGAGCGCATGGCCGAAGCTGACCTGCCCGGCGCGGAGCAGCAGCAGGATGCCGAGCACGGCGATGCCCTTGGCGAGCGCGATGGTCAGCACGAAGCGCAGCCAGGGCGCGGCGATGGCGGCCAGCACCAGCAGCAGCGCCGCCAGCAGGGCGAGGAAGGGTTCCGCCTTTCTCATATGCGGCGCGTCTCCACCACGCCGAACAGCCCCTGCGGCCGCACCAGCAGCACGGCGACCATGATCAGGTAGGGCACCACCACCTCCAGCTCCGGCTCGAAGGTGATGGCGATCGAGCGGCCGAGGCCAATCAGCAAGGAGGTCAGGGCGGCGCCTTCCACCTGGCCGAGCCCGGCGGTCGCCACCACCGCGAAGGACAGCACGATGGTCGAGGCGCCGATGCCCGGCACCAGGGATGCGGTCGGCGCCGACAGCGCACCGCCGAGTGCCGCCAGCACCGCGCCGGCGGCGAAGGTCAGCAGGAAGACGCGGCGGGCATCGATGCCCATCGCCGTCGCCGCTTCCCGGTCGGCGGTGACCGCGACGATCACCCGCCCGGTCAGGGTCCGGCGCAGGAACCAGGCCAGGCCGATCAGGGTCGCCAGCGCCACCACCGGCAGCAGCAGCACCTGGTAGGTGTTGTAGGGGATGACGTCGCCGGCGAAGGGTACGTCGATGGTGCCGAGCAGGCTGACCGGCACCGACCAGCTCACCGGCTGCACGCCCCAGACCAGCTTCTGCACATCCTCCAGGATCATGAAGAGGGCGAAGGTGACCAGAAGCTGGGTCACCTGCTCCTCCGCATAGACGCGGCGGAGCAGGAAGCGCTCCACCAGCGGCCCGATGATGGCGCCGACCAGGAAGGCGACCACCACCAGCAGCGGCAGCCCGGCCCAGCCGGGCAGGCCGAGCGCCGCGGCGAAGAGGCCGGCGGAGGCCGCGGCATAGGCGCCGATGGCATAGAGGCTGCCATGCGCCACGTTCAGCACGCGCAGCACGCCGAACACCAGGTTCAGCCCGACCGCCACCATGAAGATCAGCGCGGCGCTCGCGATGCCGTCCAGCAGCGCGAGGCCGAGCAGCGGCGCATTATCCGCGAACCAGTCGCCCATGCCGGGACGGGCTCTCTCAGCCGGCCCGGGTCGGGGCGGGAACCTGATCGAGCATCGCCGGCGTCAGGGTCTTCAGCCAGTCGATGCTGTTCCGCCCGACCGGCGTGGTGATCATCTCCGGCGGGAAGATCACCATGTTCTCCAGGATCGGGAAGGGGTAGCGGTCGCTGTGGACCGAGGTGCCGATCAGCTGCGGCTCCAGCCCCTGGCCATCCTCGCGGATGCGCATGCGGCTGGTCGGCGAATTGTATTCCAGCCCCGGGAAGGCGTGCGCGAGCTCGAGCTCGGACGGCCAGGCGCCGCCCTTGGCCGCGATCGCCTTGTCATAGGCGGCCTTCAGTGCCGCGAAGGCCTGCGCCATGTGGTAGGTCGGGTAGATCGGGTAAGCGTTGTAGCGCTGCCGGTAATTGGCGACGAAGCGATCCAGCGCCGCCTTGTCCGGCGGGTTCGGATGCAGGTGCCAATGGTCGCCGCGGCTGCCGATGATGTGCCCGGCCGGCAAGGTCTTGCCGACCCGCTCCAGGCTGCTTTCGGCCAGCGGCATGACGAAGGTGGAGCGGTCGAACAGCCGGCGTTCGGCGGCCTGGCGGATGAAGGTATCGAGGTCGCCGCCCCAGGAGGCGTTGAACACCACGTCCGGTCGCAGGGCCAGCAGCCGCGTCACCTCGGCGCTGTAGTCGGTGGCGCCAAAGCGCGGGAACAGCTCCGCCGCCACGCGCACGCCGGGCTTCAGCGCGTCCATCGCGGTCTTCCAGATCTCCCAGGAATCACGGCCCCAGGCATAATCCTGGTTCACCACCGCGACGCTGCGGATATTGGGCTTGGTCTTCAGCAGGTAGAGCAGCGGCGCCAGCACTTCCGGCGTCGCATTGGCGCAGGTGCGGAAGGCGTATTCGTAGCGCCGTTCCTCGAAGATGCGCTGGGTGCCGCAATCCCAGAGCAGCGTGACCTTCTTCAACTCCTCCGCCAGCGGCGTGCAGGCGAGGCAGGAGCCGGAGGAGATGGCGGAGAACAGCACGTCGACACGCTCATTCTGCACCAGGCGGCGGACCTCGCCGACCAGGTGGTCGATGCCCGGGCCTTCGTCGACGAAAAGCAGACGCACCGGCACGCCGCCGATGCCGCCGGCGCGGTTGAGCTCATCCGCCAGCATCTCGGCGGCGTTGCGGCCCGGCACGCCGAAGACCGAGGCGGGGCCGGAGAGATAGGTGGTGATGCCGATCTTCAGTTCGGCGGGCCTGGCGGCCTGGGCGCTCAGCCCCTTCGGCAGCATCACCGCGCCGAAGCCGGCGGCGAGCAGCGCTTCCCGGCGCGAGAGGCCATTCGTCTCTGGCATGGACCTGAACTCCTCCGTGGCCGGATGTTCCCCAGCCTTCCGGACCGACTGTGCCGATGCGCCGCCGCCATGCGCAAGGGGCGCAGCATGATGGGGGACGCGAATGCCGGTCCTGCCGTAGGAAGCGCGGTGATGAGATCCGCCGCCGGTTTCGCCTGCGTTGCGTATACAGTGACCGGCCGGCAGCCAAGGCAAGTATGGGGCGTACCGTGACGCATGCGATTCTCTCGATCCAGTCCTGGGTCGCCTATGGCCATGTCGGCAATGCCAGTGCGGTGTTCCCGCTGCAGCGGCTGGGCGCCGAGGTCTGGGCGATCAACACCGTGCAGTTCTCGAACCACACCGGCTATGGCGCCTGGCGCGGCCAGGTCTTCGATGCGGGCCTGATCCGCGACTGCGTGGAGGGCATCGCCGATCGCGGCGTGCTCGGCCGCTGCGACGCCGTGCTGTCCGGCTACATGGGCAGCGCCGCGATCGGGGAGGCGATCCTGGATGCGGCGGCACGGGTGAAGGCAGCCAATCCGCGCGCGATCTGGTGCTGCGACCCGGTGATCGGGGATGACGACAGCGGGATCTATGTGCGGGACGGCATTCCGGAATTCTTCCGCGACCGCGCCCTGCCGGCGGCCGAGATCGCGACGCCCAATCAGTTCGAGCTGGAATGGCTGGCGGGCGGTGCGATCGCGACGCTGGACGCGGCGAAGCGCGCCGTCGCCGCGCTGCAGGCACGCGGCCCGCGCCGCGTGCTGCTGACCAGCCTGCGCATCGCGGATACGCCGGCCGATGCGGTGGAGATGCTGGTGGGCGAGGGCGGCGGCTTCTGGCGCATCCGCACGCCGCTGCTGCCGGTCGCAGTCAATGGCGCGGGCGATGCGATCGCGGCGCTGTTCCTGTTCCACACGCTGGCGGGCCAGGATGCGGCGGGCGCGCTGGCGGCCAGCGCGTCGTCGATCCATGGCGTGCTGGCGGCGACCGTGGCGGCCGGCGCGCGGGAGATCCAGACCGTCGCCGCGCAGCAGGAATTCGTCAGCCCGTCGCAGGTCTTCCGGCCGGAGAGCTGCTAGCCCACGTCCTTCGCCCGCTGGTGATGCCCGGTCACTTCCTCGCCCGCATCGGGTGACAGGCGCAGGCTCATCGGCACCGAGACCAGCGCCAGCAGCCCGGCGACCACGAAGGCGATCTCGAAATCCACCAGCCCGGTGGTCGTCCGCCCGCCGGCGGCCATGCAGATGGTGATCACCGCACTCGCCAGCACGACGCCGAGCGCCTGCGGCAATTGCTGCGCGATGCCATAGAGCGAGGTGCCGGCCGAGAGCTTGTCGGAGGCGAGATCGGCGAAGGCGAGCGTGTTGTAGGACGTGAACTGCAGCGACCGCGCCAGGCCGCCGGCCATCAGCACGATGAAGATCGCATAGGCGGGCCAGTGCGGCGTGAACAGCGCGGCGGAGGCGATGCCGGCCGCGGCCAGGGCGCCATTGCCGATCAGCACGTTGCGGAAGCCGAAGGCGCGCAGCAGCGGCCGGGTCATCGGCTTCATCGCGAAGGCGCCGACCGCGCTGGCGAAGGCGACCGAGCCGCTCTCGCTCGCGGACCAGCCGAAACCGGTCTGCAAGGTCAGCGCCAGCAGGAAGGGCGAACAGCCGGCGGCGATGCGGAACACGGTGCCGGCGATCACGGCCGCATGGAAGGTCGGGATGCGCAGCAAGGTCAGGTCGATCGCCGGCTGCGGTACCCGGCGCGCATGCCGCACCGCCTGCACGCCGATCGCGAAGCCCAGCAGGATGGCGCCGATCCAGACCGCGGGCGGGACCAGGCCGCGCCCGGCATTCTCCAGCCCGAACATCAGCATGGCCAGCGCGACGCCGGCCAGCACCAGCCCCATCGCGTCCAGCGGCGGCGGTGCCGCCTGCACCGGCTTCGGCACGAAACGCCAGGCGGCGAGGATGCCGAGGATGCCGACCGGGATATTGATCCAGAACACCCAGCGCCAGGACAGCGCATCGGTGACGAAGCCGCCGAGCGGCGGGCCGATCACCGGCCCGATCAGCGCCGGCATGGTCAGCCAGGTGGTGGCCTGGATCAGCTCGTCCTTGCGCACGCCGCGCAGCAGCAGCAGCCGGCCGACCGGCACCATCATGGCGCCGCCGATGCCCTGCAGCACCCGCGCGCCGACAAGCTGCCCGAAGCTCTGCGCCGCGCCGCAGAGGACGGAGGCGATGGTGAAGATCGCGATCGCCAGCAGGAAGATGCGCTTGGCGCCGAAGCGGTCGGCGATCCAGCCGGAGGCCGGGATGAAGACCGTCAGCGAGACCAGGTAGGCGGTGACCGCGGCGCCCAGATGCGGCGCCTCCATCCCGAAGTCGCGCGCCATGGCGGGCAGCGCCGTCGCCACTGCCGATCCATCCAGGTTCTGCATGAACAGCGCGCTGGCGACGACGGCCGCCGTCAGCCGGGGGTCACCCGCGCGCATGGTGTGACCTCAGGCGCCGGCGCGGCCTCCGGCCGCTTGGCTTTCGCGCGGTCGGGTGGGCCCTGGCGGCGGCTGGCGGTCGCGCGCGGGGCCGCGTTCGCGGCCCCGGAGCATCGCTACGCTCGCTCCGCAGAAGCCAGTGGCGGCCGGTGGCCGTTGTCTTGGTGGGCGCGTGCGCCAAGGCGCCGGAAGATGCGGCCATGAGGGAGGAATATGTCCAGGAAGCGGGCGGGGAGAGCGTTGAACGCTGGCCAAGCGCACCGATTCCGTCAACCCGCGCATTGCCCGGGGGCTTGCAAACCGTCCATGATCCCCCAAAGGCAAGGTGAACAGGGGGGCTTTCCGTCGATGTTCCAATCCAAGGTGACCCGCCGCGCGGTGCTGGGCTCGGCCCTGGCCATGCCCTGCATCCGCCCGGCGGTGGCGCAGCAGACCTATGAATGGGTCGCCGGATCGCTCGGCGGCGGCTGGTACACCATGGCGGCCGGCGTCGCCGCGCTGATCAGGGATGAGAACCCCGATATCCAGATCCGGGTCGTCCCCGGCGGCGGCCTGGCCAATTCCACCCGCGTGAACAACGGCCAGAGCCAGATGGGCTGGGGCATCGATGCCTTTGCGGCGGCCGCGGCGAAGGGGGAGGATCCCTATAACCAGCGGCATGAGCGGCTGCGCAGCCTCGGCACCGGCTACAGCCCGACCGAGCATAATTTCCTCCGCCGCGCCGATGCGGGCCCGGTGGATATGCGCGCGATCCTGACCCAGCGCGGCCTGCGCCTCGGCTGCCCGCAGCGCTCCTCCACCGACGAGATGACG